>DATJQT010000105.1:0-10472 GCA_035505475.1 Vulcanimicrobiaceae bacterium | reverse complement strand
GCCAGCGTCCGCCCGTACTTGTCCTTGCCGCGGCGGAGCATGGTCACGCTGCCGCCCCGCATCAACTGCGTGAGGCGGACCTTGGCGGCCGGCCCGCGGGGCTGACTCATTTCCGGCGCATCATAGCCGATGATCCGGACGCGCTCGCGGCCATTGCGGAACGTGTCGCCATCCACGATGCGGATCTTGTCTTGCGGCACGTAGCGCGGCCGGTGTGTGCCCGCGGAGACGTAATGCGCTGAGCCAGACGCGGGTCGGCCGGCCGGGCCCGCATGCATGCCCACGGACGCAGGGTACGTCCTCGACGGACGGGGGCCGCACTGCCCGGTTGTGGCGGTGTCTTTTGCATCCGCGCACCGAAGGGAAACGAGGAGGGGGAAGAGGCCGGCTGCGAGAAGCACCCAACGGGTGGCCCACGACACGGTTCACCTCCCGGCGCTGTGGGGTGGGTCGAAGTGGGTAGCGTGCTGCCGCCACAGCGCAATTCGTGATTCGACGGATGGATACAGACCAGGTGGACCGCACCTACCCCGATGCGCGCCGAGCGAGGTCAGGAGCGTATGCGCAAGCCTGATGGGCTGTCAAGCCGGCGGCCAGGCGTCTGACGGAATCATTTTAGGCTTCCCGCTGCGGGTTGGTCGGTTATCATGTTCTCCAAGGCCGTTGTCTTCTCGATCGCCAGGCTGTTCTGCAGTCGCAGGGCTGGGCGCCGCCTGCCGCTTCTTCCGGGTCTTCGGGGCGTTTCCGCACGTGTCGAGCGGCTATCCGCGGCGTTTCAGATCGTGGCGAGCATCGCGATTGGGAGCTCGTGAGCGAAAGTATCAAGGGGAAACAGCGCCCCACGAGCGCGCACGGGCAGAAAGGGAGGGCGACCATGGCAACGCGGACGGCAAATGCAGTGTGGGAAGGCAACCTGAAAGAGGGCAAGGGACGCATGCGGCTGGGGAGCGGGGCCTACGAGGGGCCGTACTCGTTTCAGTCGCGCTTCGAAAACGGCAGCGGGACCAACCCCGAAGAGCTGATCGGTGCCGCGCACGCTGGGTGCTTCTCCATGGCGCTGTCGGCGGGTCTGGCGAACGCCGGCTACACCGCGAAGCGCATCGAGACCAAGGCCGAGGTGCACCTGGAGAAAGTCGGCGAGGGGTTCAAGATCACCCGGATTCACCTCACGACCGATGCGGAGGTGCCCAACCTCGCCCCGCAAGCCTTTCAAGAACAGGCCGAGAAAACCAAGCAGACCTGCCCGGTATCGGCGGCGCTCGCGGGGGTGGCGATTTCACTGGATGCGCGCCTCAAGGGTTAGGGGAGCGCATCGGTCCAGACCGCCTGACGGAATGGAACGCGGTATACGCAGGCACAACCCAGGAGCCGGGACAATCCATCCCTGGCCAAGCGCAAGACCGTTACGGACACCGAACGGATTGCCCGCCGGCGCTTCGGATTCACAGCGCTGCGGCCCGGTCAGCGCGGCCCAATCCAGTTCACGTCCCTGCCACGAATCGATCGATGATACCCGACGATCACTGCATCACTTCGGATAACCCACCGATTGCGCCAGCGTGATCTTCTGGTCGGGGCGCAACCCCAAGGCTTTCGCCAGCGGCGGCCGGTCCATATTGGCGCGGACGACGGTGGCGAGGCCTTCCGACGCGCAATACAGGTAGACGTTCTGGCTCGCGAACCCGGTGTGCGCACCCGCGTAGAACTCGCGGTCTTCGGGGGCGGCCTTGGTCATCCGGCTCAGGTCAGACACGTAGATGAGGTTGAGCGGCACGTCTTTCGGAAACGCCTGGCGCCCGGTCATCCCACGCAGATCGTCGGCGAGCACCTGGCGTAGCTGGTGTGGCTTGGGCTCGTACACATAGACCCCGTCCGCCATCGTCAGATAGATCTCGAGGTCCTGCGAGTTGCTGGCGGTCGGGGCGGTGCGGCCCCCCGTCTCCGGCCGATTGATGCCGAGTGCGACCCAGAGCAGGTTCGAGAGCACCTGAGGCGGCAGCGGGTCCGGCCGAAACTCGCGGGAGGACCGCCGGGCCTTGACCGCCTGCATCAGCGGGCGGCCGCCGTCCATCTGAGGTGCGGGCAGCGCGTTTGAGCCGGGCGCCGCGGTGGCGCGCTGCGGCAACCCTGCCGCCAGCGTGGCGGTGGCTGCACTGAGCCTCAGGAACGTGCGCCGATCCATTGCCGATTTCACGGACATGCCAGACCTCCTTTGCATAGGCTACAGCACTGCACTGATTCCCTCATCCAGCCCGAGATACTCCCCCCACACAAGAGAGGGTCGGTAATGGGTGGCGCTGGATGGGCCGCGAGGGGATTCTATCGGAAGCGCCGACTGCGGCGCGACGCGCTGACTAATTGAGGTCGATCGTGGGCACGACGGACATGCCCGGCACGAGCAGGTGGCGGGCGTTTTCCCCGCGCTCGATGATCAGCTTCACGGGAATGCGCTGGACGACCTTGACGAAGTTGCCGGTAGCGTTCTCAGGGGGCAGCAGCGAAAACACCGCCCCGGACCCCGCCTGAATCGAGTCCACCCGCGCCTTGAAGTCCACGCCGGGATAGGTGTCGATCCGCACCGTGACGCGCTGGCCGGCACGGACGTGCGTCAACTCCGTTTCCTTGAAATTGGCCACGATCCAGATGTCGTCCAGATCCACGATGGACAGGAGCGTTTGTCCGGGCTGGACCACTTGCCCCACCTCCACCGTCTTCTTGGAGACGCGCCCCCCGACCGGCGCCGTGATGGTCGTGTACTCGAGGTTCAATTCGGCCTGCTGCAGATTCGCGGTCGCCTGGGCGAGCCGGCCCCGAGCAGATTCCACCTGCGTCTCCCGGACCTTCACCTGCTGCCGTTGGCTGGTGGCGTTGGCCAGGGCCGCCGTGGCTTCCTGGATGTGCCGCCTGCTCTGCGCCACGGTCGCCGTCTGGCTGCGCACGGCGGCTTCGGCCTGGCCCACCTCCTCGCCGGCCTGGCTCGCGCGCTGGCGCGCAGATTCGAGGGCCGCCTGGGCGGACCGGAACGCGGCATCGGCGTGGTCGAAGTCCTGCTGGGCCACCATGCGGGAGTCCACCAGGTCCTTCATGCGGTCGCGATCGAGGCGGGCTTTCTCGAGATCGGCTTCGGCCATTTGGACCGACGCCTTCGCTGCCGCCTCGGCCGCGCGCTTGGCTTTCAGCGCGCCCTGCCGATCTTCCAGGTCATGCGCGGCCACCTGGCTGGCTTCGCGGGAGACGGCAACGGACGCTTCGGCCTGCTGAACGAGGCTGCGCGTGGATTCGTCGGTGAGCGGGACATTGACCACGCTGTTCTCGAGGTCGCCCTTGGCGGCTTCTACCGCAGCGCGGGCCTGGGCCAGGGCGACCTCGTAATCGCGCGGGTCGAGCAAGAGGAGCACGTCGCCCGCCTTGACATCCTGGTTGTCCGTGACCCGGATGTCCTTGACGGTGCCGCTGATCCGGGCGCTGACCGGGGCAAGGTGTCCGGCGACGTAGGCGTCGTCAGTTGAGACATGAGTCTGACTGTAATGCCACAGATATCCGCCGTAACTCAGGCCGAGGATGAGGAGGAGGCCGGCTGCAATCGGGACGGCTAGGCGTCGCCGAGAGCCCTCGCCATTCGTCAAGTATTTCTTCCACATCAGGACACTCACCAGATTGGATTCGATATGAGGACGAGTTATTTTGACGGGCGGGATTCTAACGCTATACTGTCGCCCTTGTCTCTGAGAATTCGCGCCTCCAAGGAATTTGACATGCCCGGTTCCGCCCTCGCCCTGGCCGTCTCCCATCTGCAGATGGGCGAGGGCGGGGTTTCGCCGCTCCGACCCACCGCGCACGATCCGTGGACTCGGGCATGAGTGACGCCCCGCCCGCAATCGTTCCCCAGGCCGACTGGAAGCCGCGCTACAATCCCTGGATCATCGCCTTCTCGGTCATGCTCGGCACGTTCATGGAGGTCCTCGACACCTCCGTCGCAAACGTGGCTTTGCCGCACATCGGCGGCAGCTTGTCGGCAACGCCTGAAGAGGCGACCTGGGTCCTGACCAGCTATTTGATCTCGAATGCGATCATCTTGCCGACGGCGGCCTGGTTAGGCAGCATGTTCGGCCGTAAGCGATTCTTGCTCACCTGCATTCTCATTTTCACGGCGGCCTCGGCCTTGTGCGGAACCGCCCCGCGCCTTGATGTGCTGATCCTCGCCCGGATTCTGCAGGGGTTGGGCGGCGGCGCACTCCAGCCAATTGCGCAATCGATTCTGCTGGAGAGCTTTCCACCCGCACGGCGTGGCGTGGCGATGGCCGCGTACGGCATGGGTGTGGTGGTTGCGCCGATCCTAGGGCCGACGCTGGGCGGATGGATCACGGAAGAGTACACCTGGCGTTGGGTGTTCTACATCAACCTGCCCGTGGGGGCGCTCGCGTTCTTCATGGTCCAGGCATTCGTCGAGGATCCCCCCTATGTCAAGAACCGGCGGCCTGGCCGGATTGACTACATCGGGTTCAGCCTGATGGCGATCGGCCTGGCGACCCTCCAGATCATGCTCGACAAGGGCCAGGAAGAGGATTGGTTCGCCGCCCCCTGGATCCGCTGGTTCACGGTTATCTGCGCCGTGAGCCTGGTCATGTTCATCGTCCGGGAGTTGACCACCGACCACCCGATCGTGGACCTCCGCATCCTGACAAACCGCAACTTCGCGATCGGCACCGTGCTCATCACGGTGATGGGTATCGTCCTCTACAGCACGATCGCCATGTTGCCCCTGTTTCTGCAGACGCTGCTCGGCTATTCCGCATTGATGAGCGGCCTGACGATCACGCCCCGCGGCATGGGGGCCTTCCTGACCAACACGATCGTCGGGCGGATCATCGCGTTCGTGGACACGCGCTTCCTGATCGCAGGCGGGCTGCTGACGTTGGGAGTCTCCGGCCTGATGTTCAGCCATATGAATCTCGATATCAGCATGCCCAACGTGGTCTGGCCGAATTTCCTGAACGGGATCGGCGCGTCCATGGTCTTCGTGTCGCTCACGACCACGACGATGGGGCGGCTCCGGAACGAGCAGATGGGGAACGCTGCCGGCATCTTCAATCTCATGCGCAACGTCGGCGGCAGCATCGGCATTGCCGCCGTGACGACGTTCCTCGCCCGCTGGGCCCAGGTCCATCAGGCCACGCTGATCAGCCATCTCACACCGTACGACCCCGCCTACCAGCAGTGGCTCGCGAAAGCCCAGGGGGCGCTCACCCCTCAAGTGGGGTCCGTCGATGCAGGGCCAAAGGCGCTCGGCCTGCTGTATCAGACGCTCGGTCAGCAGTCACGGCTCCTCGCCTTCATGGACATCTTCCGGATCACCAGCATCTTCGCCCTGTTCGTGATTCCGCTCGTCTTCTTCTTCATTAAGACCCCGACCCGCTCCACGGCTCGGAAAGACCACTGATCCCGGCGAGCCTTCTCGCCCTGCAAGTCGGCGGAGGCGCTGTGCGCAACTACGGGTCTTTGCCCCATCTGCCTTGACAAGCGCCCCGGGGAAGGTGTATCGCCTTGCAGCATCGTGTGCTTCTCGTGGGTGGGGAGTACATCTTCTGCGCAGCGCGCTGCGACACGACGTCCGAGAGGATCGCGCGGCAGCACCTGCGCACCGGCAGCAGACATGCTCGACAAGGAGGGCTGGCATGGGGAAAATCAGACGGCGGGAGTTTCTGGTTGCAGGGATGTCGCTCGCGGCAACTCCTCTCCTCCGGTCCACCGCATGGGCGCAGCAGAAGACGATCAAGATCGGGGCCCTGTACCCCTTGACGGGGAACCTGGCCTCCACCGGGCTTGACTGCCGGCGCGGCGTCGAATTGGCCGTGGACATCATCAATGGAAAATACGACCTCAACCTGCCGCTGGCAAAAACCGAGGGCCTGCCGAACCTGGGCGGCGCGAAGATCGAGCTCGTCTGGGCCGACACCAAGGGCGAGCCGAAGAACGGCCAGGCCGAGGCGGAACGGCTGGTCACCCAGGATAAGGTGGTGGCCTGCATCGGGGCCTACCAGAGCGCGGTCACCAAGACGGCCAGTCAGGCCACCGAGCGACTGAAAATCCCCTACGTCTGCTCCGACTCTTCGTCGCCCACGCTGACCGAGCGGGACTTCAAGTACTTCTTCCGTGTGAGCCCGCACGACGGCAGTTTCGCCAAGGACCAGTTCAGCTTCCTGAAAGACCTGGAGAAGACCAAGAAGCAGAAAGTCGAGACCGTTGCGCTGCTCTACGAGAACACCGAGTTCGGCGCCAATGTCGGCAAGGAAGAGCTGAAGTACGCGCAGGAGTTCGGTTACAAGGTGGTGGCCGACATTTCCTATGCGGCGAACGCGACGGACGTCACGTCCGAGGTCGGCCGGCTGATCAAGGCCAATCCCGACGTCCTCATGCACGCGTCCTACATCACTGACGCGATTCTCTTCACCAAGACCTTCAAGGAGATGGGTTTCAACCCGAAGGGCTTCGTGACCATGGCGGGATATATCGAGCCCGGCTACCTGCCGGCGGTGAAAGCCGACGGGAACTTCATGATCATCCGCTCGACCTTTGCCCTGGACCTCGCGAAGAAGAAGCCGCTGGTCGGCCAGGTGAACGAGCTCTACAAGAAGAAGTTCAACCTGGACTTGGGCGAGAACGCCTCCCGCAGCTTCACCGCCCCGTTCATCATCGCCGATGCGATCAACCGGGCCAAGACCACCGATGCCGAGACGGTGGTCAAGGCGCTGCGCGAGACGAACATCCCCGGCGACCAGGTGCTCTACCCCTGGAAGGGCGTCCAGTTCGATCCCAAGACCCAGCAGAACATCTATGCCATCGGGACGCTCGTGCAGATCCAGGATCAGGCCTACCACACCGTCTGGCCCTTCGAATCGGCGGCCAAGGACCTGGTCTGGCCCTTCCCGTCCTGGAAGTCTCGCAAATAACCCGGCCATCATCCAGCGGCAGGAGGGCACCACCCTCCTGCCGCGCCACAGGGACCGAGCTATGTTCGATCAACTGCTGCAGCAGATCGTCAACAGCCTGCTGATCGGGTCCGTGTACTCGCTGGTCGCCATCGGGCTGACGCTGATCTGGGGCGTCATGAACATCATCAACTTCGCCCACGGCGATTTCCTGATGATCGGTATGTTCATCGCGTTCTGGATGTACACGCTCTACGGCATCGATCCGCTGCTCTCGATTCCGCTCTGCGCCGCCGGCCTCTTTCTTCTCGGGTATCTGGTGTACCGGTTCATCGTCAGCAAGGTCATGGGCGGGCCGGGGCTGGCGCAGCTCGTGGTGACCTTCGGGGTCAGCATCTTCCTGGCCAACTTTGCCGTGATGCTCTGGACCCCCGACTTCCGTCTGATCGATCACCCCCTGCTCAGCGGTACCTGGATGATCGGGGCGGTCCCGCTCAGCATTCCGAAGTTTGCCGCCTCGCTGGGGAGCGTGATCGTCTCGGCAGCCGTTGTCCTGTTCCTGAGAAAGACCAAGACGGGGAAGGCCATCCTGGCGACGGAGATGAACCGCGACTCCGCGCTGCTGATGGGCATCAACACGGACCGGGTGAACGCGCTCTCGTTCGGGATCGGCTCGGCCCTGGTCGGCATCGCCGGGGCGTTTCTCTCGATGTACTACTACATCTACCCCCAGGTGGGCGGCCTGTTTGGGCTGATTTCGTTCTGCATCGTGGCCTTCGGAGGGTTCGGGAGCATCGAGGGCGCGTTTTTGGCCGGGATCGTGATCGGCTTCGTGCAGACCCTGGGCGGCTACTTCTTCGATCCGGCGTACAAATATGCGATCGTCTTCATGGTGTATCTGATCACGGTCTGGATCCGGCCACAGGGACTCTTGGGGTGATACATGCGGACATTCACGTCACGACAGGTGTCGGTCTCGGCCGTCGTCCTGGTCTTGCTGCTGTTCTTCCCGCTGGTGGCCCGGGGCTCGTTCCCCATGCACGTCATGATCATGCTGTTCATGTTCGCCATGATGGGCGTGGCCTGGAACATCATGGGCGGGTACGCGGGCATGTTTTCGTTCGGGCAGGTGGCATTCTTCGGCATCGGCGCCTACACCTCGTCCTATTTATTAGTCACGCACCACATCAGCCCCTGGATCGGCATCTTCGTGGGCGGCATCCTGGCGGCGCTGACCGCCGCGGCCATCGGCATTCCCTGCTCCAACCTGCGGGGACACTATTTCGCCATCGCTAGCATCGCCTTCGGCGAGATTGTCCGCATCCAATTCAATAACTGGAAGCTGATCGGCGCGGCCGAAGGGCTCACGCTCCCCATGTTGCCCGAGTCCTTTGCGAACTTCATGTTCCACTCCTCGAAGGCGCCCTACTACTACATCATTCTGGGGTTCCTGCTTGCGGCGCTGATCGTGTGCTACCTGGTGGCGACCTCGAAGATGGGCTTTTATTTCCGGGCGATCAAGGAAAGCCACGAGGTCGCCAAGGTGCTGGGGATCAACTTCGTGCACTACCGGCTGATGGCCATCATGATCAGCGCCTTTCTGACGGCGATGGCGGGGACCTTCTACGCGCAGTACATTCTCTATCTGGATCCGGAAAGCGTGCTGATCCTCCCGATCTCTGTCCAGATCGTGCTGGTGGCCATGCTGGGAGGGGCCGGGTCGGTGATCGGCCCGGTGATCGGCGCCGCCATCCTGATCCCCGTCTCCGAAATCACCCGCGTGATGCTCGGCCACAAGGGGACCGGCATCGACATGATGGTCTACGGGACTTTGATCATGCTGATCTCCGTGTACCAGCCGCAAGGCGTGTGGGGCCTATTGTCGAGCATCGGAAGGAGGGCGCGATGAGCGCCCTCTGCCTGGAAGTCGCGGGCATCACCAAGCGGTTTGGGGGCTTGTTGGCGAACGACGCGATCTCGTTCGCGGCGCACGACGGCGAGATCGTCAGCATCATCGGCCCGAACGGCGCCGGCAAGAGCACCCTGTTCAGCTGCATCACCGGGTTCTATCCCCCGAACGCCGGCACGGTCCGCTTCCGGGGCCAGGACATCACCCGACTGGGTGCCGACCGGATCTGCAAGCTGGGCATCGCGCGCACCTTCCAGATCGTGCAGATCATCACCGACATGACGGTGCTGGAAAACGTCATGACCGGCGCGTTCTTGCGGCATGCCCGCAATGGCGCCGCCCGCGCCCGCGCCGAAGAGGTGCTGCGCTTCACCGGGCTGATCGACAAGCAGCACATGGCCGCCACCGCCCTCACCATCGCCGACAAGAAGCGGCTGGAGGTCTCGATGGCGCTCGCCACCGGGCCGACGCTGCTCATGCTGGACGAGGCGATGGCAGGGCTCACGCCCGTCGAGCTCAAAGACATGATCGTGCTCATCCGCCAGGTGCGGAACAGCGGCGTCACGCTGGTGATCGTCGAGCACGTGATGGAAGCCGTGATGGAGCTCTCGGACCGGGTCATCGTGATCAACTCGGGCCGCAAAATCGTGGAAGGCCCGCCGGCGGAGGTCGTGCGGAACCCGGAGGTCATCCAGGCCTACCTGGGAGAGCGATACCATGCTGGACGTTAGAAACCTGTCGGTCGGCTACAAAGGGCTGCTCGCGATCCAAGGCGTCTCCTTCACGGTCAAGGATGGCGAAGTCGTCAGTCTGGTCGGATCGAACGGCGCCGGGAAGAGCACGATTCTGCGCACCATTTCTGGTTTGCTGCGGCCCCGCGCCGGCGAGATCCTGTTCAACGGCGAGCCGATCCACGCCGTCCCGCCGTACGAGATCGTCCGCCGGCGCATCGCCATGGTGCCGGAAGGCCGCCAGCTGTTCGGGCGCCTGTCGGTGCTCGATAACCTGATGCTCGGGGCGTACGCGCTCGACGCCAAGGCGGACGTCCGCCGATTGCTGGATCAGGTGTTGACGCTGTTTCCGGTGCTCGCCGAGCGGCGCGGGCAGCGGGCCGAAACCCTCAGCGGTGGCGAACAGCAGCAGCTCGCGATCGGCCGCGGGTTGATGTCCCGACCGGCACTCCTTATGTTGGACGAGCCGTCGCTCGGGATCATGCCGAAGCTGGTCTCGGAGATTTTCCAGACGATCCACACGATCAGCGCGCAGGGCGTCACCGTCTTTCTGGTCGAGCAGAACGTGTACGAGGCCCTGGATATCTCCAACCGGGCCTATGTGCTCCAGACCGGACGGATTGTGCTGGAAGGCACCGGCAAGGAGCTGCTGCAGTCCGATCTGGTGCGCAAAGCCTATCTGGGCATGTGAGCAGGGAGGAACCCATGAACAGCGACATCGCCCATATTATCGCAGGCGCCGACCTGAGCGGCTGGCGCACGGTCGAGGTAGACTATGGCGACGGCGCGTTGCCCATCCGGGTCCCCGCCGACTGCCGCATCCTTGAAATGCACGAGGTGCCTCCGCTCCCGGATCCCCGTGGCGCCATCCAGCGGTCGATTCGGCAGCCGATCGGATGCCAG
>DATJQT010000104.1:0-5079 GCA_035505475.1 Vulcanimicrobiaceae bacterium | reverse complement strand
TGTGGTGGTACCGACCGCGCACACGTTGTCGGGCTTCACGGCCGCGGCGGGTGTCCGCATGCCGATGGCCACCCGGGCTGTGCTGGACCTGGCCGAGCAAGATGCCGAAGCGTACGTCCGGAGCGTGCGAGATCGCATGGGCGCAGAGGGATTGGCGGCACGGTGGTCGGTCGGGCGCGGCGAACCACTGACTGTCCTCATTCAAACAGCGCGCGCGTGCGACTCAGACCTCGTCGCCATGGCCACCCACGCCCGCGGCGCGCTGGACGGATTCTGGTCCGGCAGCCTTACCCCCAAGCTGATGCATCGCCTAGATCGCCCGATGCTGTTGGTCCGGGCTGAAGGCGACGACCCCACACGCTGAACGCAGGACGGATGCAGTTCACCATCTCACAAGGAGCCATGGGTGCGACGACGACAGTTCCTGGCATGGGCCGCGGTGGGCGCGGTCGCGGGATATGCACCACGCAGTGTGGCCGCAGTCCCGGCGGGCAAGCCCGCCCCCGAGTTTCAGCTCACCCTCTTTGACGGGAAGGCTGTGTCGCTGAAAGACCTACGCGGCAAGCCCGTGATCTTGGATTTCTGGAACTCGACCTGACCCCATTGTCAACGGGAGGCTCCCGTTCTGGCGACCCTGTACACGAAGTATCGAACGCGTGGCCTGTATATCCTCGGCATCAATGTGCAATGGGACAAGGAGACACTGGCCAAGACGTTTCTCGACGTGTACAAAGTGAACTATCCTGTCGGTCGGGATGCGAACGGCGCGATCGGAAACTTGTACGGCATTGAGGCCACGCCCACCAGCGTCTTTATCAACAAAGCGGGCAACGTCGTTGAGCAGCACGAAGGCGAGCTGGATGAACCGGAGATCACCAAGCGGATCGAGGCGATGCTGAAGTAACGCGCACTGTATCAGAGAACGACGAGGGCGCGAACGTTTCGCGCCCTCGTGTTTTTGGTGATGTGAGCACTGCGATCCGCTTTACAGCAGGGCAAGCGCGCGGGCGAGGATCGCGATGGCCTGGTCGTATTCGGCGAGATCGAGGTGCTCGTCGGGTGTGTGATCGAGACTGGAATCTCCGGGTCCGTACGCCACGATCGGGCAGTTCCAGGCGGGGCCGACCACGTTCATGTCCGAAGTGCCGCTCTTCAGCTTGAACACGGGCTCTGCGCTGGTTTCGCGAATTGCTTTGAGCAGCGCACGGACCAGCGGCGTGTTCTTCTCCGTCCGAAACGGCGGGTCGCCGCCCCAGAAGGCGAGCCGGCCCGACTCTGGCCGCAGACGCTCGATCTCGGCCTGCACACTGTCGGGTGTGAGGCCGAGCGGGATGCGGATCGAGGCCTTCAGGTGAATGCTCTCGCGAAGCCCGTCGTGGCGGCTGCCGATCTCACGGAGCGCGGGGTCGAGCCGCTCGAACATCGCCTTCCCCGCATTATAGCTGTCCGCCCATTTTCGCAGGGCGTTCCAGAATTCTACGCCGTCTTCGAGGACCGTGCCTTCGCGGGCCGCGGAATGACGGGCCGTCGCCTCGGCGTCCATGGCCAGGACGAGCCGTCCTTTGTAGCCCAGCGTGATGCCGCGGGTTCCGCTCGGCTCTCCGATGATGCAATAATCCGGTCGGAGGCGGGTGGCCACGTACCGCGCCCCTTTCGAGCTCGCCGCTTCCTCTTCGGTGGCACCCACCACAATCACGCGCTTGCCCGCGAGCGGCTGGGCCCGCACCGCGGCCATGATGAAGGTCGCTAACGGCCCTTTGGCATCCACGCTACCTCGGCCAAACAGTTTGCCATTTTCCATGCGGACCGGCGGATGGCCGGGCACGGTGTCCATGTGGCCGAGCAGCACGATCTCCTGCGGCCCGTCGCCGATGACCCCAACAGCGTTTCCGGCCTCGTCGATCTGCGCCCGGAATCCGAGTGCGGACATGATTTGAACGAGGAACTCCGCGAGAGCGGATTCCTGGCCGGACAGGGAAGGGATTTCGACCATCCGGCGCAGCAGCGCGAAAGGCTCGATGGCACCGCGAGGCGTGGACGAGATCATTCGTCCGCAGAGCGAGCGGGTGCGGCAAGCACGCGCGCCAGGGCCGCGACCACGCGATCAATATCGTCGCGCGTGATCACGAGCGGGGGCAGGAAGCGCAGCACGGTGGTTCCGGCGAGGAGGGCCAGCACGCCTTCTCGCATCAGCGCTTGCGCGAAGGCGCCGGCCTTCTCTTTCAATTCGATGCCGATCATCAGGCCGAGGCCGCGGATTTCGCGGATGCGCGGGCTGGCGATCGCACGCACGCGGTCGAAGAAGTATGCGCCCGTCTCTGCGGCCCGGCGGGGCAGGTCTTCCTCGACGAGGGCGGCGATGGCCGCCGAGGCGGCTGCACAGGCCAGCGGGTTGCCGCCGAAGGTGGATGTGTGCGATTGCTTTTCGAGCTCGCCGACGCGGCGATCGATGCCTATGGCGCCCATCGGAATGCCGCCCGCGATGCCTTTCGCCATGGTGAGGATATCGGGAAGCACACCCATATGTTCGCAGGCGAACATCTTTCCGGTCCGGCCAAAGCCCGTCTGGATCTCGTCAATTATCAGGAGCGCACCCTTCGCGTCGCAGGCGGCGCGTACGGCGGCCAGGAAATCCGGGGTGGCGGGGCGCACGCCCCCTTCGCCCTGGACGGCTTCCAGGATCACGGCCGCCGTCTGGTCGTCGATGGCCTCGCTAAACGCAGAACTGTCGTTGAAGGGCGCGTGGGCGAAATCGGGCACCAGCGGCGCGAACGGCTCGCGGAACTTGCGCTCCCAGGTTGCGCTGAGCGAGCCCAGCGTTTTGCCGTGGTAGCCCCGCATGGCAGCGACCACGCGCTTCCGCCCGGTGGCCATGCGGGCGAACTTGATCGCTCCCTCGACGGCTTCCGTGCCGGAGTTGCAGAGAAAGAAGCGATCGATCCCCTCTGGGGTGACCCGATCAAGGTGTTCGAGGCAGCGGGCCCGCGCGTCATTGTAAAAGAGCTCGTTGCAGGTGATGAGCTGCGCCGCCTGGGCCTGGATAGCGGCGACGACCGCGGGATGGCAATGCCCAACGTTCGCGACGCCGATCCCGGCAACGCAGTCAATGTATTCCCGCCCCGCGTCATCCCACACATGAGCGCCCTGGCCGCGCACCAGAACGAGACCGCGCTTCTGATACACGCCGACGGAGAACTGATCCTCGGTTTTGATGTAATCCATTGCGCCCTCGCTAAGAGATCACGGTTCCGCGGCCTTCAAGCGCGGCGGTCACCGGCCGCACCAGATTGGCCGCCGCCAGGATCACGCGCCGCACACCGGCTTGCAAGGCGATCTCCGCCGCCATCAACTTGCGCTTCATGCGCCCCTGGGCGAGCGGCATGTGCTCCGTCAACGCCTTCCCCGCAATGTGCGCAACCAGCGACGTGGGATCCGCGACGTCCCGAAGCAATCCCGGAACATTCGACAACATGATGAACGTCTCGGCATGGATGGCGGCGGCGAGCATGGCCGACGCGGTATCGCCGTCCACGTTGACCGCCTCGCCGTCGTAGCTCGCGGCGGGCGGGCACAGGACAGGTAAGTATCCGTGATCGAGGAGCAGCGTGACCAGTCCCGCGTTCACCCGCTCGACCTTCCCCGTGTAGTCGCCCCGCAGGACCTTGCGCTTGCCACCCTCCAGGATGGTGAGCGTATCTTTGCGCTTGCCCTCGAAGATCCGGCCGTCCAAGCCAGACAAACCCACTGCGTTCATCCCGCGCCGCTGGAAGGCTTCGACGATAGCCTTATTGTTTTTCCCACAATAGGCCATCTCGAAAATTTCCAGGGTCTCGCGATCGGTATAGCGGCTTTCAAGACCCGATACCGATGTGACAAAGCGTGGCGGTTTGCCCAGCCGTTCGGCGAGCGTATTCGTGTCCCCCGAGGCGCCATGAACCAGCACCATCCGCTGGCCCGCGCGGATCAGGTCGGCGCAGTCCGCGATCGTGGGATCGATCGCCGTACCCGCGCCTCCACCCAACTTGACGATGAGCATGAGGACTCCGTGATCAGAGCCGAGAGCGGCGCACCGAGTGCCTAGTGCCGAGAGCTGCGCACCGAGTGACGAGGATTCGCGACCCATTGGCCCACGACGATGAGCCATGAGCGATCAGCAAATTAAACCGGGTGCAGGCCGGAGAATTCGAGGCCCAGCGTCTCAGGCATGCCGTAGGCGACGTTCATCGCCTGAATCCCGTTGCCCGCGGCGCCCTTGACCAGATTATCTATGGCGGACATGACGACCAGGCGCGCACCGCGCGGATCCTTCTCGAAGCCGACGTCGCAGAAGTTCGACCCGGCCAGGATCTTCGGCTCGGGGTATCGGTAGGTGCCCTGGCGCTCTTTGACAATCCGCATGAACGGCTCGGCAGCGTATTCGGCCCGGTACGCCTTCCAGACGTCTTTTTCTTCGACGCCGTCCTTCAGGAAGACGTGGCAGGTCGCCAGGATGCCGCGCACCGCTTCAATGGCGGTGCCGCTGAAATGAATCATCGGCGTCGATCCGAAGGCGAGCTCCTGGATGATCTCTGCCGTGTGCCGATGGCCGGTCGGTTGAAACGAGCGCACCGAGCCACTGCGCTCGGGGTGGTGGGTCGAGAGGCTCGGGGTGTCGCCGGCCGCCGACGAGCCGACCTTCGCCTCGATGAACGCTTCTCGCCGGCTCAGCAGGTCATGCTTGAACAGGGGCATCAGGCCGAGGATGGACGCCGTGGCCAGACAACCTGCGCCGGTGATGAATCGGGCCCCTTTGATGGCGTCGCGATGCAGTTCCGGGATGCCGTAGACGAACCGGTCTAGGTACTGTGGCGCTTCGTGCGGGTGGCCGTACCAGGTCGGGTAGTCCGCCGCCTTTCTGAGCCGGAAATCCGCGCTCAAGTCAATGACAGTCTTAGCCAACGGCTCGAGTTGGGGGAGACGGCGCATGGCACTTCCGTGCGGCAGGCAAAGGAAGATCACGTCGCAGGGATCGAGTTCGCTGATGGGAGTGAATTTGAGCTGGCACTGCTTCCGCAGATTCGGATGAACGGAATATACGTA
>DATJQT010000103.1:0-10714 GCA_035505475.1 Vulcanimicrobiaceae bacterium | reverse complement strand
ACCGGCGGCTGGGCCGCCGAAGCCGACCTCTACGTCAAGGCCATCAAGCTGGCCGAGAAGCAGATCAATGAAGCCGGCGGGGTGAACGGCAAGAAGATCCGGATGATCATCACGGACAACCAATCCACCAATCCCGGCGCGCTGGCGGCCTTGAACCGCAATGTGGAGCAGGACAAGGTGCTCGCGATGATCGGCCCGGTCAAGAGCACGCAAATTCTGGCCATGTCGGATGCGGTCAAGGCGTATGGCATTCCCATGATGGTCGGCGGTACGAATGCCTCGATCACGAAGGTTGGGAATCCCTGGTTCTTCCGCTGCCGCGTGAGCGATGCGATCATGGCGGCCGCCGCCGTCAAGTACATCAAGGAGGACCTCAAGCTCACGAAGATCGGCCTGATCTATTCGAACGAGGCGTTCGGGACCGGCGGGGCCGACCTCGTCGAGCACGATGCCAAGGCGCTCGGCCTGAGCATCGTCGCCCGCGAATCCTTCACGCTGGGGGATCGGGACTTCACGAGTCAGCTCCTCTCGCTCAAGCGGGCGGGGGCCGAGGTCTTCGTGCCCTACAGCGCCGGGACCGTCGAGGTGGCCAAGATGCACACCCAGTACCGGCAGCTCGGCTCTCCCTACAAGTACGTGGGCATCGCCGGCTTTGCCATGAAGCACGTCTTGAACCTGTCCCGCGAGGCGTCGGAAGGCTTAGGCGGCATCGTCGAGGTCTTGCCGAACCAGAGCGACAAGAACCGGAGGTACATCGAGGACTTCAAGCGCGAGTTCAATACCGAGCCCGACATGCTGGCCACCTGGAATTATGATGCCCTGAACCTGCTGGTCGCGGCCATCAAGCAGGTGGGAGAAGATCGCGCGAAAATGCGTGAGGCCATCCTGGCGACCAAGGGCTACTCGGGCGTGATCGGTACATTCAATTTCTCCCCGGATGGCGAGGGGCTCCGCGCGGCGTTCGCCGCCGTGATTCAGAATGGCGAGGCCAAACTGATCAAGCCGGTGAACGTCGATTAGAATTACACCGAAGTTGAAATCGCTTCCATTCCGTTAAGTCGCGCTCGACCAACTGGAATTCCGCGAAGGTGGGGGCTGCCTGTCGGTGTTCGGTCTGCCGTTCCTCCTGACGGGCATCTTCATCGTCTGCATCAGTGTCCGCATCATTCCGCTCACAAACGCGGCAGACGTGCCCGGCTGGGCCTGGCCGGTCATATTCGTCTTCGGTCTCGTCTTCGCGTCGGGCGGAAACGCCCTGGTTGTTCCGTCAAAGGGGATCACCGTCAGGTGCAGGACGGGGCTGGTCACGTGCGGCGCCGGCCTGTCCGATGATGAGATTCGTTACGTGTACTCGAGTATCACTTGCGTACTTCGTGGGACCGGGAGAGCCAACTGGTAGGATAGGAGATGGTAATATCCGGAAGATTAAAGCGAAAACCAGTCTCCGTATGTGTGCCCCAGGACCACCTGAGAGCCATCCTGGGCCAATTGCGGCAACTGTAACGATAGCGGACACTGCACAACAACACCGATCTCCAAAGCCGACGAACTTATCTGGACGGCCTAGATGGGCGACATATCCTCATCACGTCGGACTGCGTGTCGGCGAGCCTTGCGCCGCGAGCTACGCTACGAATGAGATGCGAGAGGGGGCCGAAGCCGGGCGAAGTTTGCCATCTGGGCCGTACCCCAGCATGGCGGGGCCGGCATTGAGGTCCACGTGCGGTCGCCGCGGAGAGATGATCCTTGTGGAAGCTTGCGGACACCGATCTCGCCACGCAATACCCGCGGCGAAATACCACCCGGCAGAAGAGCGCGTGAGTTCGATGACCTGCGCCGTCATACTTGACCCTGCTTAACCAAAAGCGTCGAGCAAACCCTCTCGGAAGAGATTTTAAGCACAATCCGTGCCCAAAAGGTCGAACGGTACTTCAGAATCGGGTTGCTCAACCGCAAAGGCCCTACAATGCCGGTCTTACGGGTTGGTATTGACGAGGACTTCTCGACCAAGGCGAAAGAGACCCGGGCCGAACAAGCTTGAAAGTGTAACGGAAGCGGACAGTAGGCCTGCATCATTAACGGCGAGCAGAACGCGTGACGTTGTTGGCGGTACTTCTGTTTGTCGGCACTCGCTGGCCCTTGACACGCTGCTTTCTTCCTTGCTATGACGCTCGGGATGCCCTATGCCGCGACCGAGGAGGAGTTGACGATGCACTGGGTAAAGACAACGATATTGGTGCTGTGCTGGGTGGTGTGCGCGGCGACTGCCAGCGTGGCCGCGGCGGCCGAACTGACGTGGTGGAGCCACTGGGCCGTCGAAGAGAGCAAGAAAGAGGTCCTGCTCGAGGCCAAGAAGCGCTTCGAGGCGAAGCGCCCCGGGACGATCGTCACGATCACCTGGTACGAGAAGAAGAACATGTGGCCCACGCTTCGGGCGGCCTTCACGGCGGGGTCGGGCTTCCCGGACGTCTTCTATTATGACAATGACGTGCCGGAATTCATTCCGGCCGGATGGCTCACCGACCTGACTAGCGGCATTCGCTGGGAAAACATCGAGCCGTCGGGCAAGGCGTTCTGGACGTTGCCCGGCCCGGGTGGGAAGCTCGGTACCTGGGCCGTGCCGATCGAGGCGGCGTCGGACGAGATCTACTTCAACAAGAAGCTATTCAAGCGGCTCGGCATCGCAGTGCCGGCCGGATTTGCGTTCACGCAGGACGAATTCAAGGAGGTTGTCCGCACCTGCGCCAAAGCGGGCTACGCCGCCTTTGCGACCGGCGCTGCGGATCGCGAATGGTCGGCGCTCTTCATCCCGACGGCGCTCCTGCTGGACAAGCTGGGCTCGGACGACCTCCGCAAGCTGGCCCGCGGCGAGCTGTCCTGGAAGGATCCGCGCGTCGTGGAGGTGTTCCGGTATTATCGGGAGTTGATTGACCTCGGCGCTTACGCGAAGACGATCACCAGCATGACCTTGGCCGAGGCGCACCGGTATTTCCACACCGAGCAGAAGGCCTGCATGTTCCCGGTGGGGTCCTGGTATACCGGCCGGGCCTTCGTCGCGCCGGAAAAAGGCGGCCAGCCCAAGGACTTCGAGCTGGGCCTGCTGAACAACCCGCTCATGAAGGACGGAAAGGGCCACGGCCAGAAGTCGCTCGGCATCGCGGGCTCGCTGGCCGTCGCGGCGAAGAGCCCGCAGTGGCCGCTCGCGGTCGAAATGGCCAACACGTTTGCCGACGTCGAGGTCGGAAACTTGTGGTTGGGACGCACGGGCGTCCCGACCGGGATCAAGACCGATCCGAGGAAGATCGATAGCCCGATCAAGTGGTACCTTGAGGAGTATGCGCGGGTGAACCAGGGCATGAAGTGGGCGGACGTCACGGCCCAAAGCATGAAGGCGTTCATGAAGCCGGGCCTTTGGGAAGAGTTCGTGGCCGTGGTCAATCAAGGGCTGCCGAACAAGCTGGTCGGGCCGGACGAGGCCCTAGCGAAGCTCGAAGACGCGCGGCTGAAGGGGAAGTGATTTGCGCCTGGAGATTTCCCCGCAGAATCGCAGCCAAGCGTGCTCCGAACACGGAAAAGGCAGAGACACTGTAACGGTCTCTGCCTCTTCCTATGCGAGACAGCGCAGGCTGCCTAAACCAGCTGGGTGACGCCTTCGGCAACCTTGGGGTAATCGGTGGCCAGGAGCACATCATGGCCGCCAAAAACTAAATCAAGCGAGGACGCTTTCGCTTTCAACTTATCGTAGGTTTCCAGCGAATCGATCATATTCAGAATGATGGTGGTGGTTAGGTCCTCGCGAAACGCCCTCTGGAGGTGGAAGGCATCGGAGGCGACAATCGCCGTCCCTTTGGCGGTGTGAACTGCCACGCTTTGCAGGGCGATGGTGTGGCCTGCACATAACATCAATTCGATGCCTGGGGCAATCTTTTGATCTCCGCACACGAACACCAAGCGATCTGTCCCTTCTAAATCAGCCGTCGCCTTGATGCCGACCTCGTCCCGATCAAAGGGACCTCTCCTCGAAATGGGATGTTTCGTCCAAAAATCGTACTCTCGCTTCTGGATATAGAAGACTGCGTTCGGGAAGGCATTTGGGTACATCTCCATTCCGCCAATATGATCGTAGTGCATATGCGTGATGATCACTTTCTTGACACTTGACCCATTGGCCCCGATGCGGGCCAGGACATCGACCGGACTAATGTAGCCCTTCTGGCCCCTTTCTCTTGCCCGCGTCGCACCGATGCCCGTGTCTACGACGATGAACTCGTCCTTGGTCTTGATGGCCCACACGTAATAATTGATCTGAATATTTTCGTCCCACCCTTTCCCGTAAAGATAATTGGCCAGCTTGCGATTCGCGGGGTCCGCGTACTTGAGGGCATAGATTTCGTACTGGGGAGGAGTTTCTGCTGCGTCAGCAACCGAACCTTTCTGGGCCACAAGGCTCGAGACGCCCTGGCTCAATGCCGCTGCACCCCAGACGGCGCCGCTCGATTTCAAGAACTCCCTTCTGTTCAGGGGCATGGTCATCCTCCTTTCGGTCGTTGTATGCCACTTTTGACTGATACCAAGGGGGATATTGTCCGGCGTTCTTCACTAGATCAGGTGCGGGCGATCTGGTCGGCGACGGCGTCTCCCACGGCGTCCGTGGTGGCGTCCCCGCCGGTATCCGGCGTGAGCCTGCCGCCTGCGGCGAGCATCCGGCCCACCGCGGATTCGATGCGGTCGGCCGCGTTCGCAAAGCGCGGCTCTGAATGTTTGCCGGAGAGCCAGCGAAGCATCATCGCGACCGACAGAATCGTGGCCACCGGGTTGGCCACGCCTTTCCCCGCGATGTCCGGGGCCGTACCGTGCACCGGTTCGAACATGGCATGGTCGATCCCGATGTTTCCCGACGGGGCGAAGCCCAGGCCGCCCACGAGCCCGGCGCACAGATCCGAGAGGATGTCGCCGTGCTGGTTTTCTGCCACCAGAACATCGAAGCGCATCGGGTCGCGGACGAGCAGCAGCGTGGAGGCGTCCACGTACGCCCGGTCCCGCTCGATGTCGGGGTAGGCATTCCCCACCTCTTCAAAGATCTGCCGAAAGAACGCCCAGGCGGTGAGTACGTTGCTCTTGTCCACGCAGGTAACGCGCCGCCGCCCGTCTTTCGGGGCGCCTGTCCCTGCGCGGGCCAGGTCGAAGGCCACCCGCATGATCCGCTCGGTCGCGTGTCGAGTGACGACAATCGTATTCGAGGCGACCTGGTTGTGTAGCAGCGTCCCCGAGCGGCGTGTGGCATAGATCCCCTCAGTGTTCTCGCGGACGACAGTCATGCGGATCTGATCCGCCTCGACGCGCTTGAGCGGAGACAATGCGGCATGAAAGAGGCGGACCGGACGCACGGCCGCGAACAGGTCGAGCATGATGCGCAGCTCCCAGGCGACCGACACGCCGGTCCCGTCCGGCAGGCGGACGTCAGGCAATCCTGTCGCGCCGAGCAGGATCGCATCCGCCGTCCGGCAGGCCTCGCGGCTTTCTGTGGGGAACGCATCGGCCGTCCGGCGGTACAGTTCGGCACCGGCGGGTATCGACTCGCAGACGCAGCGTGGGGCGCCGCTCTTGGCAAGCGCCACCTCGAGCACCTTCAACCCCTCGCGGACGACTTCCGGACCGATCCCGTCGCCAGGGACGACAGCAATCGTACATGCAGGACGCGTCGCCTCAGCCATGCCGTCCTTTCACCTCACCGCAGGCGCGGAGCACGCAGAGAAAGACATCTAAACGCGTGGACTTACAAAAACAAAAATCTCTGCGCCCTCTGCGTCTCCGCGGTGAATGGCAAGAATTACAGTAACGAGTAGAGATACGGGATGGTCTTCGACGAGTTCCGCTCGGCCAGCAGCTTGTCCATGACCGCCGAATCAATTCGCGCAGTGATAGCCTCAAGTTTGCGTGTGAGGCTCATAGCGGCGGAAAAATTCTCGACCGTGTCCAGCTCTTTCGGGTACACGTCGAAGGCGTACCAGTCGTCCCGGTAGCCGAGCTTGTTAAGGGTGTAGAACAGCTCGACGAACTCCCACAAGTGGAAGGCGCCGGGCAGCATGTCCCAGTCCCACGATCCGTCATTGTCGTTCAGGTGGACGTAGAACAGGCGATTGGCACGGGCCAGGAGCGCCGCCGACTGCGCCGGACGTTCCCCGGCGTACAACGCGTGTCCGATGTCAAGCGTCGCCCCCAGGTTGGGCGCGCCGGTCATCAGGCAGAAAGCGGCCGTTTCCCCCGCTGTTCCGAGGAGGCAGCGGGCGATGGGGTCGCTCTTCTTGTACTCGATGCAGATCCGGATGGCGGGGTTGTGGGCGCAACCGGCCGAAAACGTCGCGGCGGCATCGTCGTACGCCTTGATATAGTCCACCTCGAACAGCGTGTCAGCGCCATCATTGAGTGGGCAGGTGGTGATCCGGGCGCATCCGATTGCCGCCGCGGCATCCATACAGCGTCTCAGGTCGTCCACCAGCTCTTGCCGTTCGGCGGCCTGTTCGGCGATGAACGCGCCGCGCCACCATTTGCCGCTCCGGCGCGACCGGAAGTTGACGCCGGAAACCCCCATGCCGGACTGCTGGAGCAGCTCGATTAGCTCCGCCGGCTTCTCGAAATCCGCCGGATAGCATAGCTCGACGCCGTCCACCCCGCGAACCTTACCCAGCATGGCAAACTTCTCCGCCAGGCTGCGGTTTCCCTGATAGACCATGTAGCGGTTGCGGGTCTCACCCAGAAATCCTGTGATGATCGCCAGCTTGTTCATGCGGCTCCTTTCGGCCGGGTGCTTTGCTTCAAGATCTCCCAAATATCTCGCCGCAATGCTTGAAAACCGGCATCCGTCTTCAGCGCCTCGAGCCGCGGCCGCCCGAAGGGGACCGTGAACTCGCGCACGATCCGCGCCGGGCGCGGGCTGAAGACGATGATGCGGTCCGCGAGATAGAGTGCCTCCTCGATCCCGTGCGTCACGAACAAAACCGTCTTCTGCTCCCGGTCCCAGATCTGCAGCAATTCGTCCTGCATGATGTCGCGGGTCTGCACGTCAAGGGCCCCGAACGGCTCGTCCATGAGCAGGACTTCGGGGCGGATCGCAAACGCCCGCGCGATCCCGATCCGCTGCTGCATGCCGCCGCTCAATTGATACGGATAGGCGTGCTCGAACCCCGCCAGGCCCACCAGCTCGACGTATGCCTGCGCCAGGCGGCGGCGCTCGGCCTTGGCCAGGCCCTGGACCTCGAGCCCGAATTCCACGTTCTCGAGCGCGGTGCGCCAGGGCAGGAGATCGAAGGTCTGAAATACCATCCCGCGCCCCCGCCCCGGCGTGCCGGTCACATCCTCCCCATCCAGCCAGACCGTGCCTGCGTCGGCCGCAATCAACCCGTCAATGATCCGGAGCAGCGTGGATTTTCCGCAGCCGCTCGGGCCGAGCAGGGCGACGAATTCGAGGGGGGCGACGGCGAGCGACAGATCCTCGACGACCGGCATCGGCGCGCCGGTCGGCCCGCGAAAGGTCTTCGAGACGTTGCGCACCTCGAGCTTCGGACCGGCCATCTTAGCGGAGCTCCTTCACCGCCTGATCGAGGTACGAGCGGTCGATCACCTTGTCGAGGTTCACCGTGCCCTGAACGGCGTCGGCCGCCTTGTACACCGGCAGGAGCGATTTAAAGTTGTCGAGTGTAAACGGCTCCATGTTGGCAGGCCAGGAGTTGAGGCGCTCGACCAGGTGCGTCCAGACCGGCCGAATCGTGCCGTCGGTTTCCTTAGCGGCATCGGGATTGGTCGAATACTTGCGGTACTGCTCGGCGTACCAGGCGAATTCCTTGCTGGCCTTGCGGAACGCGATCAGGTGAGCCTTCAACAGGTCCACGGCCGCGCGCTGATTCTCCGGCTTCTTGAGCCACTCCGCCGTGGCGAAGTACACCTCGCCGAACCACGCCTTGTATTCTTTGGCGGGCTCGAGCAGGACCGGGTAGTTTCCCTGTTTGGCGAGGTCCAGGGCCTGATCGAAATGCACCGGCACGGCGTCCACGCGCCCAGCCAAGAGCGCCTTGGTGCGGGCGCCGGAGCCGCCGATTTCGATGACCGTGACCTTGCTGAGATCAATCCCTTGTTTGAGCAGCGGCCCGACCAACAGCACGTGGGTAAAATCGCCTTTGGAATTGACGGCCACCACGGTGCCGGGCTTCTGCAGGTCCTGCAGCGACTTGATCTTGTTCCCGTTGGCGACGAACACCAGGCTCGTGTTGTTGAACACGAGGCCGATGATCTTCACGTCGGCCCCCGCCTCGATGGCGCGAATCGTGATGATCGGGTCGCCGCCGCCGATGTCCCCGGAGCCGGACACGATGGTCTGAGTGATCACGCGCTGCGAGGCGAAGCGCGTCGTCTTCGCCGGCGCATACCCGGGGAATGTCGGCAGGATGTCTTTCAGGGCGACCAGGGACGGGATGTGGCTGCCCAGCGCGAACCCCACGATCGGCACATCGAGCGTGCGGGCGGCTTGCGCCCAACTACTGCGTGGCCAGGTCGAGGCGCCGAGTACGCCGGCGCCCAATCCGAGGAGACGGACCGCTTCGCGTCGAGTCATGCGCATCGTGAATCCTCCCGGCCCCGCATGGGGGCCTTGGCCAGATTACTCATGAATAGGCCATGAGTCGTCTGGGTCGAATGCAAATGACCAATGGCCAATGTCCAATGAATGGGGGGTGCATTTCAGATCCCAGGAGGTTGCTGCTCATCGTTGCCTCATTGGTCATTGAGAGTTGGGTTTGAACATTCCCTCGCGGTTAGAGCGTGGCGCTCCGCTCGTTGTACCAGGGTGCGAGCCATTGACCGAACCGCCGCAGTGTCTGATTGGCGAGCAGGCTGACCAGCATCAACGTGATCAGCAATCCAAGCAGCGGGGCCGTGCTCGTCTGCAGCCCCGTCTTGTGAATTAATCCCCCGTAGCCCACGATGACGTACATCTCCGCCACGACCATAGCGCGAATGGCATGGACCAGCCCAATACGGGCACCCGTGATCAGGTACGGATACAGCGCGGGCAGCAGGATCTTCCAGAATTGCTGGAAGGGCGACGCGGTGAACGCCCGGCCGACATCCACCACACGCGCACTTACACCACGCGCGCCGTGATACGCGGTGAGTACGATGTACCAGACCGAGGCCATGAAGACGATCGCCATGCGGAAGTGAAAACCGCTGCCGAAGAGCAGCAGGAAGAGCGGCACCAACGCGGCGACGGACGTGACGACGCACATGCTGACCCAGGGGTGCAGCAGGACATCGCAGACGCGCGAGCGGCCCATCGCGATGCCCAGCGGCATCCCAATGACACACGCCAGGCCGAAACCGGCGAGCATCTGCCGGAGTGAGCCGGCCAATTCGCCGAGCATCGTGCCCTCGGCCAAGAGGTCCAGGTATTCCTTCGCGACCAGGGACGGGGGCGAGAGCAGCGCATCGCCCATCGCCCGGCCGACGAGTTCCCAGATCAGGAGCGCTCCAGCAACGGCGAGAGCCTGATGAGCCAAGCGGCTGCCTCTGGTCATCGCTCGCTCCGCCCGTGCCAGGGCAGCAGCCACGTTTCGAGCGCCTTGAGACCTTCTTGCGCGGCGAGACCCAATACCGCCAGAACGCTGAGCACCGCCAGCAGCCCGGCGCTGTCGAAACGGTTGGCGGCGGCCTGCATGTACGCGCCCAGATTCACGGCTGCAAAGAACAACTCCGCCGTGACCATGGCGACGACGGCACGAACCAGACCGAGTCGCAACGCGGTGAACAGGAACGGCAAGCTCGCGGGCAGCAGGACGGTCCGGAACAGCAGGCCGCCACTCGCACCGAAGGCGCGGCCGACCTCGAGCAGGTTCGCAGGGACGTTACGCGCGCCGGCCGCGACAGTGACCAAGATGTCGAACACGCACATGAGGAACACGAGGGCCGTCCGGGCCCAGAAGAAGAGGCCACACCAGATCACCAGAAAGGGCACGAAGGCGATGGAGGGGATGGCGTACAGGGCGTTGATAATCGGGTCACACATCACGAACGCACGTTCGCTGCGGCCGATCAGGAACCCGAGCGGCACCGCGACGAGGATGGCCAAGGCATAGCCCACCAGCATGTGCCCGAGGGATTGGACGAGCAGGGCCGGAATCTCAAAAGACCGGGTGTGCACGATGAAGTGCCGCAGCACAGCGGATGGCGGTGCCAGGACGACTTTCGAGAAGCGTCCGGCCACCAGCTCCCAGACGGCCAGACCCGCGACGAGGGAGATACCGTAGAGCAGCCAACTGGGCGGCGACCAGGGCCGCGCCGACAGGTTCGGCCGATACTCAGCGGCTTGGGCCGGCATCGGGGCCTCCCTGCGGCCAGGACGTGAAAGCCAACGCCATTTGATACCGATCCCCGCGGTACACGGACCGGCCGTACTGGATCGGTCCTTCCGGATCCAGGTACCAGGTGTTTTCTCGGATCAGCATCGGCGCACCCGGGCGGACGCCGAGCCGCGTCGCTTCGCGCCCGCGCGCCACACCGGCGGTGACGCGCAGGTCCAACCGATCGTGCGTCCGGCCCAGGATGCGGCGCATGGCGGGCACAAGCGGCTGAGATTCCAGTTCCGCCTGGGTCAGGGCCTCGCCAATGCGGAGAGGGAAATAGCGGACTTCGAGGCCGACGATTTGGCCATCCACGAGCCGCT
>DATJQT010000102.1:0-19414 GCA_035505475.1 Vulcanimicrobiaceae bacterium | reverse complement strand
CCGAGTTTCGGCAGGCCGTCGCCATCCTGGCGGTCAAGCCGAAGGTAATCGAAGAGCGCGGCATCAAGGCCTTTCTCGCCGACCATCCCGTCAACCGAGTGCGCGTGCTGCCCGCCAAGAAGCAAGAGAAAGGCGATACCGTGCTCGGCATGGATTCGGAATCGTATTTCCTGGCCGAGGACTTCCTCACGTCTCCCGGACTGAGCGGCGCAACCGGCCTGGAATCCTTGCTCCAGTTTGCGAAAGACAGTGGCGGTGGCAGCGGCGGCGGTGAAGGCCTCTTCCTGCCGAAAGGCAGGGAGATTCTCGAGATCGCGACCAAAGTGACCGATGCGGTGGGGGGCGATCAAACGGTCGATCCGCAGGCGGCCATCGCGCAATTCGCCCAGCTCCTCGAAGAGGTCACGCCGGAGCGTTTCATCAGCGCCCTGCCCCCTGCCCGACAGGCCGAGCTGCGCGGCCGGTCGGCGGCCGATGTCGTCTCCGATGTGGCCTCCGATGTTGCGGAGGACATTGCGGTCAAGGTGATGTTGAAAAAGGTGACCGAGGCGCCGGGCGGCCCAACCTCGGCCGAAGCGCAGCAGTCCGCGATGCGCGTGGTACGGCTCGGTCTCAGCATGACCCGGACTGTGGACCGGTTCATGACGAAGCTCGAGAGCGTCCTCAAAGAGGCAAACCTCCCGCCCGAACTGTACGAGCGCATCACGGCGGAGGTCAATTGGCGGAGTTCGCCGATCGAGGACAAGCGGCAGTGGCTGCTGGAACGAACGGCGTACGATACCGAAGGCTTCCGGCACTTGCTGGAATACTTGGAGGACTGTCTGCGGGAAGGCCGAGCGGACGAAGCGATTCGGGTGGCGACGCACTATTTCGAGTTCCTTCGCTTGGATTCTCAAGCGGTCCAGGCCGAACTGCCCCGCGTCGTGGCCGTGCTCCGGATCCTGGCGGACCCCCAAGTCGTCTCGCTTTTTACCGGCACCCTCGACCGGCTCGGCGCGGACCTGCTGAACGACGAGCGGACGCGCGAGTGTCACGTGCAACTCCTCGTCTGTCTGACCGCCGCCGCCGAACTCCCCACCGAGGGTGAAGATTGGCAACTGATGTACCGCGTGGGGGCGGCAATCGCCCGCTCCAACCGACGGAATTCGTCCCAGCATGCCGACTGCTGTGGCCGGGCCTTGGAGCAGCTGCTTCCTGCGCAGGCGGTTCAAGGGCTGATCGATCGGTACCTGGACGTGCGCGGCGATGCGGGGCTGGCGCGCCGGCAGGTCGAAATCATGCGGTGGGCCCCGAGCGTCAGCGGCGAGGCCGCCTTCGCCCGCTTGGTGGAAGAGCAGGTCAGGGCGACCCGCATGCGTCTGCTGCGCCTGTTGGCCGAGCTCGGGCCCGGCGCGATCGAAGCGGCGCGCAAGCGGCTGACCGACGAGCGCTGGTACGTCGTCCGGAATGCCTGCTGCGTGCTGGGCGAGGCGGGCGACCCCGATGCACCGAAAGACCTCCGCGCTGCCCTCCGGCATAACGACGTACGCGTGCAGCAGGCCGCCGTCGCGGCCCTGGCCCGGAGCGAGGCCCCGGGTGCGACTGCCACGATGGCGGAGATCCTGCCGGGCCTGCAGGCGCAGGTCGTGGAGCAGGCACTCGACGAGTTGCTCTTCCGGAAAGACCCGACCACCATCGGCGCGCTCGGCCGATTCATCCATCTGGGCAAAGGCGGCAAACCGGGGATCCTGGAAAAGGCCGTCCGCGCCCTGGCGGGCATTCCATCCGAGCAGAGCGTGCGTGTGCTCGGCGTCGTGCTCTGGGATTCCGGGCATGCCACAATCGTGCGCCGGGCGGCGGCAGCCGCCCTGCTACAAATTCCCCAGCCGGTTGCGCGCCGATTCGTCGAGGAATTCGCGCGCCGCATGCCCGAGCATCCGATCTCGCAGGCGATCACGCAAAGCTTGACGCGCACCCCGCCGCCTACCGCCCCACCCAAGGCCTAGCCGCCGCTTGAATCCGGCGCGCACGCCGACTATCCTTCCAGCATGGAATCCATCGCCGAGTCGCCTCCGCACGCTACGCCGCCGTTCCCCGTCGGCCTGGCACCCGCTCACGCGCGCGTTCAGGCGTGTCTGATGCTTCTCCTCTTTTATGCCATCGTGTACGGCGCGGGGGTGCTGATCGGCCCGCATCGCCGCCTCGCGTCAGCCATCCCCTCAACCCTGCTGCTGGCGGCGGTCATGCTGCTCGCCACCGTGCTCTGTGTGCGCCGGGACCCCGCCTGGCGCACTTCGCTGGGCTTGGGACCGTTTCGCCTGGGCCGCATCGCGACGTGGAGTCTGTGCGGGTTCGTGGGCGCCTATGCCCTGAACATCGCCGTCAGCGCGCTCTACCTCAGCGTCTCCGGCGGCCTCGAGACGATCGCCCAAAGCCGCATCGCCCAGTTCGGCAGCCTGGCCGACCTGCCGCTCGGCGTGATCGGCCCCCTGGTCATCTTCGTGGCATGCTGGGAGGAGACCGTCTTTCGGGGATTTCTGTTGGGCCGATTGCGAGCTTCCCTGCCCGGGACGGCTCAGGGCGCCCGGTGGAGGCGCGACGGCGTCGCCGTCCTGCTGACCGCAGTCTTCTTCGGGCTGGGCCATGCCTACCAAGGGCCGCTCGGGATCGTTCAAACCACCGCGGCCGGAATCGCCCTGGGCGCCCTCGCGACCTGGCGCCAGAGTATCTGGCCGGCCATCGGCGCCCACCTCCTCATCGACGGGTTCGGGCTGCTCATGCTGAAGGCCCTGCAGCACGCCTTCCCGGCGCTCTGAACGGCCCGCTTTCCAGACGTTCGCTGCCCTCCCCTACTTCTCTTGTTGATCTGGCCGAAAAAATATGCACAATTCCGTCGCACGATTACCGGCCGCATGGCGGCCGCACGTCAACCGGCACAGGCGAGGTGGGGCATGGCGGAGCAGACGATCGGGGCCAAGGTGAAGCTGGTGCGGGAATCGCGTAAGTTGAGCGTCGAGCAGGTCGCGGACCGCGCGGCGCTGAAACCGCAAGTCATCGAACAGATCGAGTCGGGCGCCCTGGTGCCCTCGCTGACGCCATTGATCCGTATCGCCCGGGCCCTGGGCGTGCGGCTGGGCACGTTCTTGGATGATCAAGAGAATGTCGGCCCCGTCCTGGTCCGCGCCGGCGAAAAGCGCAAGGTCATGCGCGTCTCAGACAAGGACCACCCAGGCCCCAGCGATCTGGACTTCTTTTCGCTGGCCGCCAACAAGACCGGCCGCCATATGGAGCCGTTTCTGATCGACATTCATCCGTCATCGGCCCAGGAAGCCCACCTCTCGGAGCACGAAGGGGAAGAATTCATTTACGTCTTCTCCGGCGAAGTAGAGATTCGCTACGGGACCGAGGTGTACCGCCTCTCGGCAGGCGATTCGATCTATTACGACAGCATCGTCGTGCATCACGTCCACTGCGCCGGCAGCCAGCCGGCCCAGATTCTGGCGGTCGTGTACGCACCGTTTTAGTGCGAGGGGGCCATGGAGTACATTACCGACACACTCGACCGCGTTCTAGAGCAACAGGTCGCCCGCTATCCGGACAAAGAATTCATGGTCTATCCGGATCGAGATCTGCGCTTCACCTACGCAGAGTTCGACCTCCGCGTGAACCGAATGGCCAAGGGCCTGCTCGCCATCGGCCTGCGCAAGGGCGATCACCTCGGCATCTGGGCGACCAACGTGCCCGACTGGCTGACGCTTCTCTTTGCCGCCGCGAAGATCGGGGTGATCACCGTCACGGTGAACACCGCCTACCGGCTGCACGAGCTGGATTACCTCATCAAGCAGTCGGACATCAAGGCGCTCTGTCTGATCGATGGGTTCCGGGACAGCGACTACCTCGGCAACGTGAACGAGCTGGTGCCCGAGCTGAAATCCTCTGAGCGCGGCCGGCTCGAGAGCGCGCGCTTTCCCCGCCTCAAAACCGTCATCTTCATCGGACCGGAAAAGCACCGGGGGATGTACAACACGCAGGAACTGCTCCTGCTCGGCGCCCATACCAGCGACGATACCCTCCGAGCGATCCAGTCCACGCTGTCCTGTCATGAAGTCATCAATATGCAGTACACGTCGGGAACGACCGGCTTCCCGAAAGGTGTGATGCTCACGCATCACAACATCCTGAACAACGGCTTCCATATCGGCGAGCGGCAGAAGTTCACCGAGCGCGAGCGGGTCTGCCTGACGGTGCCGCTGTTCCACTGCTTCGGCCTGGTGCTCGGCATGATGGCAATCGTCACGCACGGAGCCACCGCCGTGATCCTGGAAAGCTTCGACCCCCTGCTCGCCCTCGCCTCGGTTCAGAAAGAGAAGTGCACGGCCATTTATGGCGTACCCACCATGTTCATTGCCGAGCTGAGTCACCCGATGTTTTCCATGTTCGACCTTGCCTCACTCCGCACCGGCATCATGGCCGGCTCGCCCTGCCCGATGGAGATCATGAAGCGGGTGATCGCCGACATGAAGTGCCGCGACATCACCATCGCCTACGGCCTGACAGAAGGCTCGCCCGTGATGACGCAGACGTCCACGGATGACCCGATCGAGCTGCGTGTGTCCACCGTGGGCCAGCGGTTACCCGGGATCGAGGTGCGGATCGTGGATCCGGAGAACCGGGAGGTACCTGCCGGCACGCCCGGCGAGGTCGTCTGCCGCGGGTATAATGTGATGAAGGGTTACTACAACCTGCCCGACGCGACCGCGCAAGCCATCGATCACAACGGCTGGCTGCATTCGGGCGACCTCGGCACCATGGACGCGCAGGGCTATTTCAAGATCACCGGCCGCATCAAGGACATGATCATCCGCGGCGGCGAGAACGTCTCGCCGCGCGAGATCGAGGAGTATCTGCTCCGCCTGCCGGGCATCAAGGACGTACAGGTCGCGGGCATCGCCAGTCCGAAGTACGGCGAAGAGGTCGGCGCCTTCGTCATCCGCAAGGACGGTGCGACGATTACCGAAGAGGACGTGCGGGACTTCTGCCGTGGGCAGATCGCCAACTTCAAGATTCCCAAGTACGTCTTTTTCGTCGACGGGTATCCGATGACCGCCAGCGGCAAGATTCAGAAGTACAAGCTCCGTGAGCTAGGCGTACAGTGGCTGAAGGACGCAGGCGTGGAGATTGTCTAGTCGAAACTGCCCGTCTCTCTGATTTTCAGGGGGGCAGCGGCTCGAAAGGATGAACCATGAGTATCTTTCGCTTCGAAGATCGAACCCATCTGTTCGCGGAAGCCGAGAAGATTCACGCCGGATACGTGGACGGCCTGAACTGCGCGGAGCGCGTGTTCTGGACGGTGCAGGCACTCGTGAACACGACCATCCCGCGCGAGGCCGTGCGCCTGCTTTCCGGGTTCGGGGGAGGCATCGGCGGCTGCCGCGATGGGGTCTGCGGCGCTGTGTCGGGCGGCGTTGCCGCCCTCGGCTTGCTGCACGGCCGCCCCAATCCGCCGACCGGCGACCGCGAGTGGGCGTATGTGGTGTCGCGCGACTTCGTGAATCAGTTTCGCACGGCATTCGGCAGCACGGTCTGCCGCGACCTAGTCGGCGACCTCTTGCGCGAGGCCAGCGCAGAGGCCGAGGCGAGCCGCAAGGCGCGCTGTTGCCAATATACCTGGAAAGCTGTTCAGCTCTGCCTCGATACCCTCGCCCGCTATACGCCGCCGCAATAACTCCCGCGAGGTACACCAGGGAAAGGTCGCTCCGCGCTCAGGCATCCGGGGCGTCTGTGCCCTCATGAGGCCGCGGGTCACGCCACGTTTGCCGGCGTGGTGCGTGTCGTCTTCTGCGCACGCGTTCGCATTACGCCCTTCATGGCCACGGCGGCGGCACCCAGGATACCGACATCGGCACCAAGGCTGGCCGGGAGAATGGGCACCAGGCCGGGCGGGACAATGTGCAAATGCCGCCGGACCTCCGCCCGAAGCGGATCGAACAGAAAATCGCCGGCGGTTGTGACCCCGCCGCCGAGAATCACGCGCTCGGGACCGAGGAGCGCAATAACGCCCGCCACCCCGATCCCGAGGTACTTGATGGCGGCGTTCCAGACCTCGAGCGCGACCTCGTCCCCGGCCCGCGCCAGGCGCTCGACGTCGGACGTCTTCAGGTCCACGATGTCCCGAATCGCAGTCGGCCGCCGGACAGCCGCCTCCTGCGCGCGCCGGACGATGGCGGGGCCGGACGCCAGCGTTTCGAGGCAGCCATGGTTGCCGCACCCGCAGATCGGGCCGTCCGGCAACACCGTCATATGGCCGACCTCGCCAGCCACGCCGTTCACTCCGTGCCAGATCTGACCATTCAGCACGATGCCGCCACCAATGCCCGTGCTCACCGTCATGTAGAAGAGGCTCTGCGCGCCTTTGCCCGCCCCGTACACATACTCGCCCAGCGCGGCGGCGTTGGCGTCGTTCTCGAGAATGGTCGGCAAGCCCAGCGCGCCCTGAATATGCTCGAGCAGCAGGACCTCGGTCCAGCCCGGCAGGTTCGGCGGATTGGTGACAATGCCCCGCTCCACGTCCACCGGACCCGCGCAGCCGACCCCAATGCAGGCCACCGGGTCCTTCCGCGCCTCTGGCCGGTTCATCAGGTCGCGGCACAGCTCCGTGACCCGGAGCAGCACGGGGCCGAGCCCTTCGTTGGCGAGGGTGGGAATCACCGCCCGGGCAAGAATGCGCCCCTGGCTATCCACCACACCGGCCGCCAGCTTGCTCCCCCCAATATCGAGCCCCAAAACAGACATGACGCCCTCCTTGCAGTCCGCAGTATTTCACGATAAGCGAGCAGGTGGCGGTTTTCCAGGGTATTTCGCGAATGCCTCATCGGCGGCGGTGGGATGGTGCGGACGCAACGCAAATGGGGGTGGCTTTATCCGGTCGGCGAGCTGGCGACGAGGATCTGCTGCGCCCAGAGAACGGCCTCGCGATAGCGGGTGGGCACGTGGTCTTCACTGAGACGCAGCCGTTCCATCAACCCGGCAAGCTGGCCCCATTCTCCATGGACATACGCCAGCACACAGTCATACACCTCGCGGAGCGTGCTTGGCCGACCCAGGAGGGTGTCTTTGACGGCGTCCACGATCGGCAGTTCGGCCACAAGATCCGGCAGAGGTCGGTCCAGCAGCGCGTCCAGTAACGAGAGGAGCCCGACCAGGAACAGGTGGTCCGAGGCCTCCGGAAAGCCCGCGTCTCTGGCCAGCGCTTCGCTAAAATGTGCCCGGACCGCTGCCTCGGTCACCAGTTCGGCCGGTTTATCACGGCCCAAGCAGGCGAGGCCGATGACGCTGGCCCAGCGCCGCACCTCGCGCTCGCCCAGCAGCATCAGCCCTTCGACCACCGAGGCGATCCGTCGGCGAAAGCCGAAGAAGGGCGAGTTGATGTAGCGCAAGAGCTTGTAGGTAAGGGTCACGTCCCGGCCCATCACCGTGGCAACCCGGGAGATGCTGATGTCCGGACGCAGCACCTCCTGGAGAAGCGCGATGTAGGTGACGCGGCTCTCGGGCGTGCGCGTGCTCTTCAGCATCGCCGGCTTGGCAAAAAAATAGCCTTGAAAATACGTGTAGCCGGCGTCAACGGCCTCGCGGAAGTCCTCTGGCGTCTCGACTTTTTCGGCCAGCAGCCGGATCCCGCGGGGCGTGTACTGGCGCACAATCGCCTTCCGCTTGGCGCACTCGGTGGCGAGAAAATCCACCTTGATGATGTTTGCCAATTCGACGAACGCCTGTCTCCCGTGTGCCCCATCGAAATCGTCCAGGGCCAGCATGTACCCGGCCGCTTTCAGCCGCCGGCAAGCTGCGAGGGTCTCGGTGTCGGGATCCACCGTTTCCAACACCTCGATGACCGCATGCTCCTTTGGTAAGAGCGCCCCGCACCCCCAGACCAACAGGTCGCGGGTGAAGTTGATGAAGGCGCGCTTGCGCCCAGTCAGTGCCGGCAGGCCCACCTGGAACACACTGTCCACAATCACCCGCGCCGACGCCTGGTCGGGATCCGGATGCGAGAAGACGTTCGCCGATCCGGAGCGGAACAGCAACTCGTATCCGTAGACACTTTGCTGCTTCGTGAAGATCGGCTGCCGGGCAATGAAGAGGTCCATGCGCACCTAATCGCGGCACAAACGGATTCCATGACAATTATCGGTCAGAATACGGAAAGACTTGAATCGAACGTGGCGGCCTTCGCTACGAGGCTTTGTGGCAGGTGAGGCACTTGTCGCCGTCCATCACACCGAAGGCGTGCTTGCCATCGTGGCAGGCTCCGCACGCCTTGCCCTGACCCATCGCATCCATGGTCAACTTGTCGGCACCCTTTTTCATCGCAAAGAGCTTGGGGTGGCAATCCTGACAGGTTCCGCCGCGGGCGAGGTGCTTCGCGTGCACGAACGTCACCGGCCCTGGCGATCCGTCCGTTGCCGGGAAAGTCATCGCCGAGGGACCCGCCGCGGTTCCCCCCCCCGCCGTCGTCCCGGCGGATGCCTGGAACACGTGGCAACTGGCGCACGGTTGATCCGGGTAGTGCTGGGTGCGGTCCCCATGGCAGGCGAGGCACCGGTCGCGCCCCTTCACCTCCCACACGTGGGGCGCGTGGCAGGCCACGCATCCGGCCGCCTTGTGGGGCTCGTGGGTATGCAGTCCGGGCAACTTGCTGTGGCAGCTTGTGCAGGACACCACGGGTTGGAGCTGCTGCTCCTTCTGGTGGCACTGCCCGCATTGCATGCCCGACATCGGCCCCTTGTCCGGAATCCCGTGACAGCCGCGGCAGGTTGCCGGTTTCGCCGGCCCGCCGGAGTGACAGTTCGAGCAGGCAATCTCGGCATGGCGGCCGGCAAGCTTCCAGGGATGGGCGAATGCCGGCGTCGCCGCTGCGCGGGCAAGCGCCCCACTCGGCTCCCGCACGAGGAACTCGTGACAGGAATCGCACGCCCGCGAGATCACCTTCCCATCGCCGTTCACGTGATTGCCGTCGTGACAGCGGAAACAGCCGGGAAACTCCTTATGGCCGATGTTGTCCGGGTACGCCTGCCAGCTGACGTGCATCTCCGGGAAGAAGTTCTGATGATAGATGCGCTGGACCTCGGCGATGGCCGCCCGAAGCTTCGGCTCTTGGTCCTTCAGCACCGCCGGATACTGCTGCTGATAGAAACTCCGAATGCTGGCGTCGATTCCGCGATCGGCATCGGCGACGGTCGCATACGGCTTGACCATGGCATCAACCGCAACCTTCTTGATGAACGGCAGGTCCGTCGCGATCCGGCCGAACTGCAGCGCGGGGTCGAGCGCCCGGCCGGGCGGCAGGTAGCGATGGCTGGGGCGATTGTGGCAATCCACACAATCCATGCGCCGGATCTCGGCCGTCTTGAGCGCGTCGGGCGGAAGCGGCTTGTCTTTGGACATGTACTCGGTGACCTTACCGTCCGGCCCCTGGATGCGTACCCAGGGAATAACTTGCCGCCGCTCGTCGGTGGCCACGTACCAGATCTTGTTGAGGATATTCATGTGCGTGTGAATACCCGACGCGAGTCCGAGGTCGGCGCCGCCACCCGTTTTGATGAGCAGGTCTACTTCACGGCGCGTGTTCCGCTCGTCCGAGGCGAAGTGCACGCGCGAGGCGAGTTGCTCGCCCCAGAATTTGGCGGGCCAGTGGCATTGCTCGCAGGTGTCCTGCGCCGGACGCAAGCTGTGGACCGGCGTCGGAATGGGCCGTGAAAACTTGTTGAACATCACCGAATACACCTGGTACGCGCCGGAGATCTTGGCACGCACAAACCATTCCGCGCCAGGCCCGATATGGCACGAGACGCAGGCGACGCGAGCATGCGGCGATTGCTGATAGGCCGTGAACTCCGGCTGCATCACGGTGTGGCAAGTTTGGCCGCAGAACTGGACAGAGTCGGTGTAATGATAGCTTTCGTACCCACCCACGGCGGACAATGCCAAGAACAGCAAAATGAAACCGAAGGTGCCGATCAAGGCAAGGCGGTGTCGAGGATCGTTCAGGTTCAGGCGTGGCAGCTCGAGGACATGAGCCCCCCGTCGGAGCTGGAAGTATTGGAACGCCGCGCCGCCCAGCACCAGCGCTACTCCGGTGAGGGTCATGCCGGGCAACACCATATACGTCACGATCCCGACGTAGGGATTCTGACTGGGGCGGGTGAAATCGATCAGGAGCAGGATGACATTCACAAAGAAGCTGGTGCCCGCAAGGATACCGCCGATCAGGCTAATGTAGTTCCGGAACACGAGGCGGAGCGTGATAACCATGCTATCGGTGCTCCTTCCAGTGCTGGCGGGTGGGCAACTCCGGAGATATTTTCCCTCGGAAAGCGGGCGCATAATATCGGACATGCCCGGCCGGCGCAAGTCAGTTTCGGCCACCGCTGTATCACGTTTCTTGCGCTGCAGTGCACGCTCCGAGACGTCCGTCCGTTCGGAGACTCGGCCGGTTTTGTCCTTGACACCGCCAGACGGTTTGCGGCATTCTCGCACGTCTTCGGGACGGGATCGCCGGATTCCGCCGACGCAATCCGTCGCTGTTCTGCTTCGGTGTTTGCCCGCCAAGGGGAGGGGACCGATGCGGCAATTCCTGAAGGACGGAGAACACCTTGTCCGGATGGCACTCCTCTTCGGACTGGGGCTGCTCTTTTTCGTGGCCCTCCGCGCGTTCTTTGTCCCCAAAGGATTCGGGGAACTCGGTCACTTCCGGGCAGCGGCGATTGCCGATAATGCGGCGCGGCCGCTCATGTATGCCGGGCGCGAGCCGTGCGAAGTCTGTCACGCGGACGTTGCCGAATCCCGCCAGGGCAGCCGGCATGCCGCGATCGCCTGCGAGGCGTGTCACGGCGCGCTGGCACAGCACGCCGACGATCCCGCCCGCCTGAAGCCGACCCGGCCGGATGCGCGCAAGCTGTGCGTGCAGTGCCATCGCAGCGAGGCCGCAAAACCGGAAAAATTCCCACAGGTCATTCCCGATCAGCACGCCGGCACGGAGCCCTGTACCGCGTGCCACCACCCTCACCACCCAGAGATCAAATAGGAGAGCGGCTATGGAGACCACGCGCCGCGAATTCCTGCGAAATACCGGCACGCTCCTGCTCCTCACCTCCAGCGCCGCCCTCGCCTGGGAGGCCGTGGCGGCGGGCACGCCCGAGCTGGTGCCCAATTATCGACTCGATCAACACTGGTGGGGCATGGCGATCGACATCGAAAAATGCATCGGCTGCGGCAACTGCGTGCGCGCCTGCAAGACCGAAAACAACGTGCCGCTCGAGCCGTTGTACTTCCGTACCTGGGTCGAGCGCTACCGGGTCTTGGCGGCGGATCTCGAGCACCCCGAGGTCGATTCCCCGAATGGGGGATTCGACGGCTTTCCACCGCATCCGGCGAGTCCCGGGTCCAAGAACTTCTTCGTGCCGAAGCTCTGTAACCATTGCGCGCATTCGCCATGCGTCCAGGTCTGCCCGGTCGGTGCGACCTTCGAAAGTCCGGATGGGGTGGTCCTGGTGGATAAGACTTACTGTTTGGGTTGTCGGTATTGCGTGCAGGCCTGCCCGTACGGCTGCCGGTTCATCGACCCGCGGACCGAGACGGTGGACAAGTGCTCGTTGTGCTACCACCGCATCACGAAGGGACTGGCCACCGCATGCTGCGAAACCTGCCCAACGGGGGCGCGGAAGCTCGCCGACCTCAAGGAGCCGAAGGACCCCATTCACGAGTTCCTGCGGACGCACAAGGTCCAGGTGCTCAAGCCGCAGATGGCAACGGGTTCCAAGATGTACTACAACGGGCTCGACGGTTCGGTCCGATAGGGGGCGCACATGCACATCCCCGGCGTCGAAGGCTTCATGTACCCCAACGAGGTCGAGCTGCAGTGGAGCATCCTGATCGTGCTCTATCCGTTCATCACCGGCCTGGTCGCCGGCGCCTTCATCCTTGCCTCGCTCGAACGGGTGTTCAACGTCGAAGCCGTCAGGCCGACCTATCGCCTGGCGCTGCTCACCGCCCTGGCATTCCTGCTGGTCGCGCCGCTGCCCCTCCAGCTCCACCTGGGGCGCCCGGAGCGATCGCTCGAGATGTTCTTGACCCCACATACGACGTCCGCCATGGCCATGTTCGGCTTCGTGTACCTGTGGTACCTGACGGCCGTCTTGGTGTTGGAGATCTGGCTCGATTATCGGCGCGACATCGTGCTGCTGGCGCGACGGAGTCGCGGGCTGATGCAGCACGTCTATCGCGCCATGGCGCTCTGGTCCGATAATATCAGCGATCGGGCGCTTGCCCTCGACGACAAGATCGGCCGCTTCATTACCATCGTGGGGATCCCGTCCGCCTTTCTGTTGCACGGGTACGTGGGCTTCATCTTCGGCTCGGTGAAGGCGAACCCCTGGTGGTCCACCCCACTTATGCCGGTAGTGTTCTTGTTTTCCGCGATCGTGTCGGGGGTGGCCCTGGTCATGCTGGTGTACATGCTCACCTGCCGAGTGCGGAACGCTCCGATCGACATGCGGTGCTTGGATACGATCGCCCGGTATCTGTTGTATGCGTTCATCATCGATTTCGGGCTGGAGATGCTCGATCTGATTCACCGCATCTACGAAGCAGGCGAATCGTTCAAAAGTCTGGATTTCATGGTCCACACGCGGCTGTATCTGCCGCACATCGTCATTCAAATTCTGTGCGGGACACTCGTCCCGATCCTGCTCTTGGCCGTGGTGCAACTGGGCCGACTGGAGGCACCCGTGCGGAAACGCCTCTACGCGATCGCCGGTGCACTCACGCTCATCGGTATCTTCGCCATGCGCTGGAACGTAGTGATTGGCGGACAGCTCTTCTCCAAGAGTTTCTTGGGCTACACCACGTACAAGCTGGAGTTTGCCACGCGTGAAGGGCTGCTCCCGGCGATCATCCTCATGATCCTTCCCTTCGGTATCCTCTGGGTCTTGATCCGACTCTTGCCCCCCTGGGAATATCGCGAAAGCGCCTGAGCTCCGTTCAGCTTCCCGATCCTGCTGGCGTGCGCCGCCACGGCGGTTTCGTGCAGGAAACCCTTGACATTACGCGAGGTTTCGGATACGAACATTCCTTAGGGGAACTCTCATGCGCGTCCTGATCGTCGAAGACGATCCCGAAGTCGCCCGCAGCATGGCCTCTTTGCTGGAAACCCAGCAGCATGAGACGTTGCTCGCTCCCACCGCCCACGACGGCTTAGATCTCCTCCGGCAGCATGCCATCGAGCTGATCTTCCTCGACGTCAACCTGCCCGGCGGCCTGTCCGGGTATGGCGCGCTGGAGACGTACCATAGCCTTCAGCCGCAGGTCCCGATCATTCTCATGACGGGCGCCTATACCAGCGACGGGGACGCCCGCGTGGCGCGTTCGCTCGGTGCGGCGGCATTCTTGCGGAAGCCATTCCAGGCCGCGGAGTTGTTCGCTGCCATGAAAGCGACGCTGTCCAGCGCGTCCACCGCGCCGCCCCCCTCGTTACGTTTCACCTGCAACGATTGTGGCGCCGTGTGTCGGATCCGCGACACGGCAGACGAGCAGACCATCCGACTCCGCTGTCCGAATTGCGGCCAGGTCCGCGATGTGGCGCGTGCGGCGCTTGCCGGAAGCGGCGCACCGCGTGTCCCCCTCGCCCCGCAGCAACTGCGTCGGCGCATTTTAGTGGCGGACACCAACGAACAGTTCCGGCTCTACCTCCTCGATCTCCTCGCCGAGGCCGGCCACTTCGTCGCCACTGCCCGAGACGGCAATGAGGCATTCCGCATCGGCCAGGAGTGGGGGGCCGATCTTTTGATCACCGACATCCTGCTCTCCGGCATGAGTGGTCTGCTGCTCTGCCGAGCGATCCGCCGTGATCCCCGGCTTGCGCGGATCCCGATCATCGCCATCACCAGCCTCAAAGCCGAAGAGCACGGCAGCTATGCCAAAGAGGCGGGGGTCGATCTCTTCCTCACCAAGCCGATTCAAACAGGTCCCTTCTTCGAACAGCTCCATTCCATGATCGCTGGCACACCTGCCTAGCCGGAATCCTGCTGCAACACCGAGTCCCCCAATCGGGACCCCGAAACTGTTCCCCGGTTGGGAGCATCAGGAGGGCTCGCGGGCATCCTCCCGGCACGAAACCCGCTTGGTCCCGCTGAACTTTTCCTTGACACGGCCGCAAAGCCTGGGGCATCTTCTGGGCGAGCTGCTTGCCACGCCATCTTGTACAGATTTTCGGGGACACGCTGCCGCATGGTTGTCCCCGCTTCAGACAACGGCCAACCGTTCGTGGAGAGTAGATGTGTCTGCCTGGGAGGGAGCAGGCACACCCAATCGGGCCCGTCTCGCCAATCGCGCTCCATACCGGGAGAGCCTCCCTGCCGATGGTCCACGTGCTCGCGCATGGATGAGGAGATCGCATGGACACGCTGCCGAACCCCCGACGCGGCTTCATCAATCTCCTACTCGGAAGCAGCTTCGGGGCGCTGATGGTCTCTATGCTCTACCCTGTTGCACGCTACCTGATCCCGCCGACCGTGGCCGAGCCGAGCACGGCCAGCGTCACCCTGCCCTGGAAACCCGGCGACCTGCGCCCGAACTCAGGCCGGATCTTTAAGTTCGGGAGCCAGCCCGGCCTCCTGATCAACACCCCATCCGGCGAACTGCGTGCCTTCAGTGCCGTCTGTACCCACCTCAACTGCACCGTGCAGTATCGGGACGACAAACAGGAAATTTGGTGCGCCTGCCACAACGGCGTGTACGATCTGAATGGAAAGAATGTGAGTGGGCCCCCACCCCGACCCCTTGAGGATTTCAAGGTGTTCGCCAAAGGGGACCAGATCGTCATCAGTAAGAGGGCCTGATCATGGCAGAGTTGAAACGCATCGTCGTCCCGCGCCTGATCGCTTGGTTCGAGGAGCGAATCGATCTGGCGGGCTTTCGGGCACTCATCGGGCACAAAGTCGTGCCGATCCATCGGCATACGATCTGGTATTACTTTGGGGGAATGACGCTCTTTCTCTTCTCCATTCAGGTCGCAACGGGCATCCTGCTCGTCCTGTATTACCGGCCCAGCGCGGAAGAAGCCTTCGAGAGTGTACAGTTCATCATGAGCGAGGTGCAGTTCGGGTGGCTGATCCGCTCCATCCATAGCTGGTCCGCAAATTTGATGATCGCCACCTTGATGATTCACCTGTTCAGCATCTATTTTACACAGGCCTACCGGAAGCCGCGCGAGATCACCTGGTTGACGGGGATGGCACTCTTCGGCATCGCCCTGTTCTTCGGGTTCAGCGGCTACCTGCTTCCGTGGAATACACTGGCGTACTTCGCGACCAAGGTGGGGACCGACGTGGCTGGACAGGTCCCGGTGGTCGGCCATCTGATCCTGCGGATTCTCCGGGCTGGCGACGATGTCACCGGGGCCACCCTGTCCCGGTTCTATGCCATTCACGTGGCGATTCTGCCACTCGCGATCACGATGACCCTGAGCCTCCACCTCTTCCTCGTCCAGCAGCAAGGGATGAGTATCCCTCCGGAAATCGAGCGCGATCCGAAGTCGGTCCCCAGTATGCCTTTCTTCCCAAATTTTTTCCTGCGGGACCTGGTGGGCTGGCTTTCGGCGCTGGCCGTGCTGGCGGCACTGGCCGCCTACTTTCCATGGGAACTCGGGGTCAAAGCCGATCCCTTTGCCCCCGCCCCGGCCGGCATTCGTCCCGAATGGTATTTCATGTACATGTTTCAAACGCTGAAATACCTCCCGGCGCGGATCGGACCGCTGGAGGGCGAAGTCGTTGGCGTGCTTGCCTTCACGATGGGGGGGCTCTTCCTGGCTTTGGTCCCGTTCCTGGATCGCCGCTCGGCCCGCGGCGAACGCAGCCCGCTCTTTTTTTGGATCGGTATAGGCATCCTGGCCTACATGGTGGTGCTGAGCATGCTCGGCTATCTCGCCCCGGGAGGAAAATAGCATGGCCGCAGCCCGCTGGCTCTTGGTCGCCGCGCTCCTGCTCGCCGGGGGAGCCTTGTGCGGCCAGCTCGAGGCCGCCCAGGGTCCGGCCCCCGAGAATAGCTGCATCACCTGCCACCGCAGCATCGGCGATCCGCGGGTGACTCCGCCGGCAGAAAAATTCGCGGGGGACATCCATCTGGCCCAGGGGATCTTCTGTCAAGATTGTCACGGCGGCGACCCAACAAGCCTGGATCCGGAGCGCGCCATGAGTCGGGCCAAAGGCTTCATCGGCAAACCCACCCACCAGGCGATTCCACCGCTCTGCGGCAAGTGTCATAGCAACGCCGAATACATGAAGCGTTTCAATCCCACCCTGCGGGTGGATCAGGTGCAGGAATACTACACGAGCGTGCATGGAAAGCTCTTGCGCAAGGGCGATCAGAAGGTCGCCACCTGCATCAGCTGTCATGACGTGCACAAGATCCGCGCGATCAAGGACCAGCAGGCCTGGACCTACCCGCTGAAAATCGTGGATACCTGTGGACGTTGTCACGGCAGCGCCGAATACATGGCGACTTACAAGATTCCGACCGATGTGGTGGCCAAATACAAAGCGAGTGTTCATTTCCAGACCTTGACCAAGGGGGACCTCTCGGCGCCGACCTGCAATATTTGTCACGGCAACCACGGTGCCACCCCGCCAGGGATCAACTCGGTGGCGAACGTCTGCGGGAACTGTCACAGCGTTCCCGCCGAGCTTTTCGCCAAGAGCCCGCACCGGACCGCCTTTGCCTCGATGAATCTGCCTGCCTGTGTGAGTTGCCACAGCGACCACGATATTCACAAGACGAGCGACACGATGGTGGGAACAACCGAACCCGCCGTCTGCGCCAACTGTCATCAGGAGAATTCGGACGACGGACGCAAAGTGAAATCAATCCGCACATCCCTCGACGGGTTGCGGACGGGGATAGACCGCGCCGAGGAGATCTTAACTCGGGCCGAACGGGCCGGCATGGAAATCAGCCAGGCGAAATTCGATCTGCACGGCGCCAGCGATATCCTCCTAAAGATGCGGGCGTCGGTCCACCTTGCGGACCCGGCGACGGTCGACGCGTTTGCTGTCGAGGGGGAAAAGATTGCGGATAAGCAGTACGAGAAGGGCGTGCAGGCCCTGAAGGAGCTGGCCTTCCGCCATCAGGGCTTATGGGTTGCGGTGGGAATTATCCTGGTGACGATCGTGGGCCTGATCCTGAAGATGCGCGAGGTGGACCGGCGACAAAGCCCGCCGCCCTCGCAGCATGCATAGCCCGACGCAGTTCCGATTCGTGGTGACGGTCGTGAGAAGCTTCAGGTTGTGCCGAACCGCTGCCGGAGCTCCTGTATCTGCCGGAGATGGTTGCGATCGTGCTCGACCGCGCGCTCGGCGGTCCAGGCGATCGTGACTGCGCCTCGGGTCGGGTGCATGCCCTCTCGCTGCCAGGATTGGTGGGCGAGCGCTTGCAGAATCGCAAGTGAATCCGCGCGCTGTGCCTGGAATTCCTTCACCACGCGGGCAGGGTCGTCTTCGTTGTAGTGCAGCTTGGCCGCCAGTTCGTCCTGCTTGATGCCCCGCAGTGCCGGGCGGTCGTGGTTGGCAATCTTGGCGTACCGCTCGACGAAGAACTCCTCGACATCCCGCAAGTGACAGACAAGTTCCAGCATCGACCATTTCTCCGGCGCCGGCTTGCGTCGAAGGATCTCGTCCGGCACGCCCCGGAACAGCGCGGCCAGGGCCTTCGGCGCCTCTCGCAGTTTTTCGAGCAGCGCCCAGCGGGCCTTGATGTGCTCGATCTGCGCAAGATGCGCCTCGTCGTTCCCGATGGCCTGCCGCTGCAGGACGGTCTCGAGCGACATGGGACCCGCCGTTTCGTGCGTCCCGATGCGCATCCATTGATCGCTCTTCACCTTCTTCAAGAGCGCCAGCGATTCCTTCCGTGCCACCCGCCAGTCCTTGAGGACGTCCCGGAGATTCATCCGGCGGTACTGCCGGTCCTGCGCCAGCACGTCGCCATCCACATCGGGAAAAGTCGGATTGTCTTGCGCAAGAATGGCGCTGTAGCGATGCAGATAGCCGAGACGCTCGGCGTCGCGCATGTGGCAGACGATTTCATGAATGGACCATTTTCCCGGTGCCGGCCGCCATAGGAGCAGCTTCTTGGGTACACCGGTCAGCGCAGATTTCAACCGCTCTGGCGTGGAGCGCACGATGTTCAACAGTCTGTCGCGTTCCGCCTGTTCCATAACACCTCCGTATGGATCCACAGATTACGCAGATCTTCGCAGATAAACGGGTAATCCGGAACCGAATCTGCGCAATCTGCGTTCATCTGCGGTTCCGCGACCTCCGCCACGTCTTGCCGCACACGCGGCCGGCAGGCACCTTTGTCTCGCGGCCGTCTTCGAGCGCCGGCTGACCGTTGACCAGCACATATCGGATACCCTCCGGATCTTGGATCGGCTCGTCATACGTCGCCCGTTCGATGATCCGTTCGGGGTCAAAGACGGTGACACCGTCCCGTTCCGACGCACGACCTCCAGTATGCTTACACTTCCAAGGTGAACCGCAGTTACGCACATCGCGCGGGATCGATAATCCGAGACATCTGCGTCATCTGCGAAATCTGCGGTTACTTTCGTGTCCTGCGGGACTTTTGGCCCATGAACGCGTTCAGAAATTCTCCCGCTCGCTTCAGGAAAGCCTCCGTCAATTCTTGGCCCATCGCGACGGTCGCACGACGGGCATCGCCATACGCGCCGTTGGGCGTCAGCTCGTCCCAGCGGTACGGCACTTCGATGCCGCCGCCCGATCCGGGATCCGTGTACGGATACGGATCCGCGTGCGCTTTTCCGGCCGCGAGCTGCTTTTGTCGGACGATGCGGGGCGCGAGGTACAGCCCCATCGCCGCCTCGATCTCGTCGGCATGCACGCGCCGTCCGGGGATGAATTTCCGGCAGACATCGCGCACCAGCTCGAACCAGGTGCAGCACGCCACGATGACGTCGTGCTCGTAGCGCAACTGACTTGCCAGGATAGACAGCGCCGCCCGGTTCCCGCCGTGGCCGTTGAGGATCAGGAAGCGGGGAACGCCGTGGGCGCGCAGCGAGGCGACGGTGTCTGCCACAGCAGCGCGGAACGTCTCGTGGCGCCAGGTAATCGTCCCCGGAAACCGCATATGATGATTCGACATGCCCACGGGCAACGGCGGGGCCACCAGCGCCGCCGGGAACTGTTGGAGCGCCAGCCGTCGGGCCAGCGCGGCAGCGATCGCGATGTCTGTCTCGAACGTGAGGTGCGGCCCGTGCTGCTCCGCAGAGCCAACCGGGAGAATCGCGACCTTCACTTTCGGGAGGCGGGCCTTCGCCTCGGGCCAGGTCATCTCGGACAAACACACTGGTCGGTCCATCGGCGTCTCCACT
>DATJQT010000101.1:0-4910 GCA_035505475.1 Vulcanimicrobiaceae bacterium | reverse complement strand
GTCGCCTGGTAGTGAGTTCGTCGTCTGGCCAGGGCCCAGTTCCACACCCATCGGCGGGCACCGGCTTGTTGCACGAGGCCCCGGGCTTGGGTCACGGTCGGTTCTAGCCGGAAGCGGTACACCTTGTGGGAGAGGGCCATGGCCAAGCCTCCAGGGGGCCAGAAGTGTCTGTACTATACATCTGTCTGGTATCGTATGCAACCGATTAGCTCAGCCATGCCGCTTCATCCCACCCCGGACGGAGTGGGCGTTCGCGGCGAGGAACGTAAATGTCCACCGGTTGGATCACCGGGATCCAGGGCAGATACTCGAGCGCAAGCTGCGTCATCTCTTTGTAGGCCTGCCCGCGGGCATTTTCATCCACGCTGAAGCGTGCCGCGGCGCCCAACTCGTCGAAGCGCGGATGCCGCCAGTAATCCATGATGCCGCCGGGCCCGAGCAGGCGCCACATCATGCCGTCGGGATCGCCCAGCGCAGAGGTCGGGTCCGCCCACCAGACACCCTTGAATGACTTGTCCCGGTTCTTCTGCATCCGGACCGAGGTTTCGATCACCTCGATCCTGCTGTTGATCCCCACATCGCGCCACATGGCGTTGATCGCTTCCGACATGCTCTTGTCATTCGACAAGAGGCCCGCCGTCGTTTCGATCACGATCTCTTCGCCCTTGTAGCTCGCTTCCTTGAGCCGCTGCTTGGCCAGGTTGGGATCGAACGCCAGCGGGGGGAGGCTCTCGTCGTAGTGGTTGTCGCCTTTGGCGATCGGGCCGTTCGGAATGCTGCCCAGGCCACGCCACAGGAACTTGCGGATGGACTCCCGATCAATGGCGAGCGAGAGCGCCTGCTTCATCTTCGGGTTGTCGAGCGGCGGGAGCTTCGAGTTAACGCCCAGCACGTAGAGCCCGCCGTACAGGACGGACTCGATGCGGGTCGTCGGGTTCTTTTCGACCCGCTCGGCGCTGTCCGGGGCAACCTTGGTGATGATGTCCACCTCGCCCTTGAGCAGGGCGGCGATGCGCGGCGCCTCTTCGGGGATCGGCCGAAACACGACCTTGTCCACATCGATCCTGCCGCCCCAGTAGTCGCGGTTGGCGTCGAGGACGAGCCGATCGTCTTTGACCCACTCCACGAAGCGCACGGGGCCGCTGCCGACCGGCTTGGCATTGAAGGCGTCCGGACCGACCGCCTCGAAGTACTTCTTCGGCATGATCTGTCCGCCGTAGAATCCGAGGCGGCGCGGTAGCAGCGGGTCGGGTTTCTGCGTGATGAAGTTGACCGTCTGCGCGTCGGGCGCTTCGACCCGGTCCACCGTCGTAAACACGGTTCGCACCAGCGAACCCTTCACGTTGGCATCCATGGCGCGGTCAATGCTGAACTTCACGTCTGCCGAGCCGAGCGGATCGCCGTTGTGGAATTTCACGCCGGACCGCAGCCGGAACTGCCAGGTGGTCGGGTTCACGAGCTTCCAGTCTGTGGCGAGTCCCGGATAGAGCTTCCCATCGGCATGCCGGCTGGTCAGGTTATCGAAGATGTTGAAGGTGACGGAAACGTCCCACAGCGCCGTGCTGAGGTGCGGATCGAGCTTCGTCACATCGCCGCTTTGCGCGATCATCAGGTCAGTCTTTTTCGTGGTAGCCTGCGCCCCGGCCGCGCGGGCCAACAGCGCTTCGGCGGCCGCCAGGCTTCCGAGCAGGCCCACGGCCTGGGCCAGAAATCCCCGCCGGGTGATCAGCCCATCCTCGAACTGGCGCACGAGCCCTTCCAGGTTCTTCCCTCCATGGATTCCCATTCCGCCCCCCTTCCCGCAGCCCACCGCTGCACGGAGTGAGAATGAAGCGACTGCGACAGCGATCTCCGACAGTAGAAGAACCGTGTTCGTGGTCGTGCTCGTGCGGGTCGCCCTCGTGCTCCGCCGCTCCGATGCTCCGATGCGCCCCTTCAGATCTTACTCTCCCCTTCGCCCTTTCGCCCCCGCACCCCTTCGGTCTCTCCCCTATCCCTGTCGGAGATCCCTGTCGCCCCGCTCGCCTTTTCGCCTCCGCGCCTGCTCCCCCCTGTCGCTGTCGGATATCGCTGTCGTCTGAAACTTTATCGCGCCAGCTCACTGCGCAGCGCGTCGGCCACGATCTTCTCTTCGCCCGGCTTGAGCCCCACGGGATTGACGGTGAGAATGCTCTCTCGCATGCGCCCTTCGTGGAGGTTGATAGGCGGCTCGTGCTGCTGCAGGGCGCTACTCACATCCGCCGCGCTTTTGCCGAGCGCCGCTTCGTCCAGGCAGATATCCAATAGGTAGGGCCGCCCGTCGGCGCGCTGTGCGCGGAGCGAGACGGCAACATGCGGCAGACCCTTGAGCTGCTCGGCGATGTGCTCGACCTGCGCGTTCAGCGCCTTGAGCTCGGCGGCATGATCCAACGCCACATAGCGTTCCAGCGCCGCGACCAAGCCGGTGATCTCTTCCTTGCCGACCTTGAGCCCCCGTCCCAGCCCGTGATGAGGGACACCCTTCACCCGCTCCCGCGGAATGAACGGTGACGGGGGCGCCCACGTTGCAGGCTCCACGTCCATGTCGAGCTGCTGGAGGGCAGCCGCCGCAATCAAGTCCTTTCGGCCGCACAGTATGCCGCTGGCCTGCGGCCCGCGAAGGGCCTTGCCACCGCTGAAAGCTACCAGGCTCGCCCCCTCGGCGATGAAGCGGCGCAGATTGTCGGCCGGCGGCAATTGGGCGGCGGAATCCACCAGGACAGGAATATTGTGCTTTGCCGCGACGGCCACCACCTCGGTGAGCGGCGGATCCGCATCAGGGCCGGCGGTGTAGGCGATCGCCGCCGTGCGGGGACTGATGGCGGCCTCCCATTCCCACGCCTCGACCCCCCGCACGCCCGCGCCGGTGCCGCGATCGTTGAGCCCGACATCCACGATGCGGACCCCCGCTGCCCGGATGGCGTGGTCGTACGCAGTTCGGTGGGTGCGGGCCATCAGCACCTCGTTCGGGAAATCGGCCGTGTCCGGGAGGCGATCCATGCGCGCCGCGTCCAGCCCGGTCAGGCAGGCCGCCGTACCGAGCGTCAGTGCCGCGGCCGCGCCAGAGGTCACCAGGCCGGCGTCGGCCCCGGTGCAGCGCACAATCGTCTCGCTGGCGCGTGCCTGCAGCTCGGCGATGTCCACGAAGTGCTGCGAGGCCTCGACCATCGCCTGGACCACCTCGGGCGGCATCAGGCTGCCCCCGAGCCGGGTCAAGAGCCCCGCGGCGTTGATGCGGGTCCGGACGACGAGCCGTTCGTAGATACCCATCCTCCGGTTCCTCCGGAACTCTTACTCGATGTGCTGGAGCGAGCCGTTCGGAAACACCGTAACGCTCTGCGCACCGCCTCGACGTTTGAGATGCGACAGGACCTCGTCCCACGTCCGGCAATGAATCGCCGTGTCGTCGTACTTTTCCAGGAAATCGGGACGGGAGCAGGTCGGCGCGAACACGATCACCTGGCGGCCGGTGAAGATGTCTTTCGCCTCTTGCCGGTGGCCGGCCCGCGTGTACATCCGCATGCCCCGATCCGACAGCGAATGGACGCCGATCCCCTCCGAGCAGGCCGTCGCGATGACCACCGCGCCACCCGGCCGGACCAGCCGAAGCTTCATGTTCCCCGTCCAGACGTTGAGGGCCTTGCCGGCCTGCAACAGCTCCGTATCTTCGGGGAACGCGTTGAAGACGCCGATGTCGGCCACGGCTGGTGCCGGGGTCACATACACGCGTCGCGCGACCTCGACGGCCGCCCGATGGGCCTTGACGAGATCGCCGACACACACCGCCGCGGTTTTCCCGTCCGAGGTCCCGACCGAGTTCACGATCGTCTGCAGGCCCGCCATCCGGGCCGCCTCTTCCATGTCAAGCCGCAGCTCGTTGTGGTCCAGGTCACCTTTCTCGAAGCCGGTGCCCCCGATGAGCCCCTGGAGCGCGGGCCGATGATTCTTTGCGATCGTGTCCATCGATCCGACACCCGGTATCACGATCTTGCCGCCGCCGCCGAATCCGGCAACCGGGTGCGGTGTGATGAATCCCACCCCAATCCGGACGTCTGCCTCGGCGAAGAATCGGTTGATCTGCACCGGGGTGCCACGCTTCGTGTAGCCCAGGTCCACGAAATTTTCGTAGGGATGATTGTTATAGACTGGGAAGGACGCCGCCATGGTCTTGCCCAGCTTCTTTTCCTGATCGCACTTGATCATGGGCCGATGGCAGCCGACGGCCATGACGATCTTGATGTCCTCGTCCCGGATGCCGGCTTGGTGCAGCTCGTCAACGATGAACGGGAGGAAACGGTACGCCTGGGTCGGTCGGGTCAGGTCGTCCACCGCGATCGCGGCAGTCTTCTTGCCCGCCGCCAGTGCCCGGATCGGCTCCTGCCCGATCGGGTTCGCAAACGCCGCGCGAATGTCCGACTGCCGCACGTCGGGTGCGTCCGCCATGCGGGCAACCTGCACCTTCCACTTGGTCGGGAATGTGAGCTCGAGGCCGCCCTTCTGATACCAGCACCCCCAGGGAATCGTCACCGACTTCATCGCTGTCTCCTCCTGAGCGCCACACAGGTGGTAGTGAGGTTACACATCGGCCATGCCTGCCGGTCTGTCCTTTACCAGCTCATCCACTGACGTGCCGAGCCAACCCTGCTCGCGCTTGTCCCAGTACAACGACCGCAGGCGCACCGTAAGCGGGCCGGGCGATCCTGTACCGACTGGCTGCCCGTCCACCCGGCTGACCGGCATGATCCCCCCGGCTGTGGAGGACAGAAATGCTTCGTCCGCGCCCCGCAGATCCTCAGGCGTGAGGTCGAGCGCCCGCGCGACGACGCCGATCTCGGCAGCGAGATCGAACACCGTCTGCCGCGTGATCCCCTCCAGCACGTTGGAGGCCGGCG
>DATJQT010000100.1:0-8607 GCA_035505475.1 Vulcanimicrobiaceae bacterium | reverse complement strand
TGCGCGCAGTGGCAGGAGGGTTTGCCGCACCGGCGATGCGTCAGGGCGAGCGCCCCGGGGAGCGCATCCGCCGGAAGCGCCAGCCCCGCCAGCAGCGCGTGCTTCCGTTGCCGGAGCCGGGCGGCCTGAAGCCCTGTAGGCATGGCTTTCATTCTGCATGTATTAGACCACACAGCCTTCAGCAAAAGCAAGCCCTCTTTGCAAATGCGAAAATAGGGAAGGGGCAAGCCGATGGGCGGAAGGGAATGGGGAATCGGTCTGGTAAGGGCTTCCTGGCGACCTCCTTGGAACTCTTCCGAAAGAGCTGGGCACACGTATACTTTGCCGTCTCAGGACAACGATTCGTGAGAGGGCTTCGGGCAGGCTCGTATGGTGCGACGCACGTCACGCGTGGCGTAGGAATGCCAGGCTCTGGGTGATCGCCCGCTCGGGATCGTCGCCACCTGGAAACTCGAAACAGAGCGGAATCGGTTTCCCTGGGGCGTGAATGGCTGCCAGAATCTCGGCAACCGGCAGACTGCCGTCGCCCAGGAACGTCGCATGAAACCCCTCGCCCGTCCGCACGCCGTCCTTGGCGTGGATATAGTTGATCCAGCGGCTCAAGCGACGGATCGCGGTCAGCGGATCCTGTCCCGTCCCGACGTAATTCGCATAATCGATGTTGGTGCCCACCCATCGGCAACTGAAGGCTTGGAGAGCCGTCTCGATCTCCGCGACGGAATGGCCCGGCGGCTGCGAGCTGTTTTCGATCGAGAGCGCCACGCGCAGTGCGGCGGCGCGTTCCACCGCCTTGCGCGCCGCATAGTGGATCGGTGCGTGGGATGGTTCATGCTCCGGCCGCGCGCCCAGGTTCACGCGCAGGAGGAGCGCCCCGAGCGCGCGGGCGTCCTCGAGGTCCTGAAGCAATTGCTTCTGGTGCGTCGGATCAGGATCATAGAGCGGCATGAGCGTGGTGTACGTCGCGCGCAACTTGTGCTCGGCCAATTGCCGCCTCACGGCGGGCAATTCGAGCGCCTTGTCCTTCCAATGGACATCCCGATACTCGACGCCCTGTACACCGAAGCGCGCCGCCGCGGGCGCGACATCCAGGATGGTCGCTCGCCCGGCGGCAAGCTGCTGTTCGTACTGCACGGTCGAAATGAAAATCGGCCGGACAGCTAATGTCCCCACTGCTCCCATGGTGTCCCTCCTCCCCTTCATCATCGTCCTGCGGATCGCTGCATCATAGTGACGACGGCGCTCGCCTGTCAACCCGTGCACCGCGACCATGACTGCAGGAGACGACCGAGTCTGTTAGAATGCCGCCAATGACGCATACGACAGACCGGTTCCACCTCGACGAATACGAAGGCTTTCGCACCTTGATGGTGGACGGGGTCATCCTGTCCGTGGATATTTCTGCTGAGGATCCGCCCTTCGGCTACTGGACCGCCATGCTGCCAGAACGGCCTCCGCGGAATGCGCTCCTTCTCGGCCTGGGCGGCGGGACGCTGGCGCATCTGTTGGCCCGGCGATATCCGCACGTGGAGATCACCGGTATCGACAACGACCCGGAGTTGATCGCATTTGCCCGGCAACATTTCGCCCTCGGCCAGTTGGCAAACCTCACGATCGTGATCAATGACGCGTTTCGCTACGCCACAACGTGCCGGGAAGTGTTCGAGTATGTGGCCGTGGATCTCTTCCGCGGACGCGAGTTCTTGCGCTCGTGCCTCTCCCGTCCGTTCCTGCGCCACGTGAAGCGTGTCGCCAGCCCGGACGGCGAGATCGCGATGAACCTTTTCCATGACGGCCGGAGCAACACGAACCTGTCCCGCGTGGGACGCATCCTTCCCATCACCCGCATCGATCGGCTGCCCCAGAACATCGTCGTGCACTGCGCTGCGGACTGATCACCACACTCTGCTCGGATGATCCGAAGCGAAGCCGATTGCGCGATGCTAGGCAGGACGTGCGAGCGGGCGGAAGCGACGCAAGCGCAGCGAATTGCTGACGACCGAAACCGAGGACAGCGCCATCGCGGCGGACGCCAGCATCGGATCGAGAAGGAGTCCGCTGAAAGGATACAGGACACCTGCGGCAATCGGGATCCCGAGGACGTTGTAGACGAACGCCCAGAACAGGTTTTGCTTGATCGTGCGGACGGTCCGGCGGCTGAGTTCGATGGCCAGCGCCACTCCGGCGAGATCGTCCCGGATCAACGTGATATCGGCGGCCTCCATGGCCACGTCCGTGCCACGTCCCATCGCAATGCCGATATCCGCCTGAGCCAGCGCCGGCGCATCATTGATGCCATCGCCCACCATTGCGACACGCCGGCCTTGCGCTTGGAGGTGTTTCACGGCGGCCGCCTTCTGATCCGGTAGTACCTCCGCCACGACCTCCTCGATGCCGGCCGCCTTTGCCATGGCGGCTGCCGTGCGCCGGTTGTCGCCGGTCAGCATCACCAGTCGCAGTCCCATCCTCTGCAGCATCTGTACGGCGGCTGGGGCACTGGGCTTGAGCGTGTCTGCGACCGCGATGACTCCCACCGCTCGATCGTTCACCGCAACCAACATTGCCGTCTTTCCCGCGTCGGCCAAGCGGTCTGCTGCCCGCTCAAGCTCGTCCGTTTCCAGGCCGGAGTCTCTCAGCCATGCCGGGCTTCCGAGCTGCACGGTCCGGCCGCCGACCCGGCCGCGCACACCACGTCCGGGCACCGCCTCAAAGCCGTCCGCGGACTCGAGGGCGAGTCCTCGATCGCGTGCCGCTTCAACGATCGCTTCACCCAGGGCGTGTTCTGACCCGCGTTCGAGCGATGCTGCCAAACGCAGCACCTCGGTCTTTTCGAGCGGATACTGCTCGAGCACAACCACGTCGGTCACGACCGGTTTTCCGGCCGTCAGCGTCCCGGTCTTGTCGAAAATCACGGTGTCGAGACGATTGGCAGTCTCCAGGCTCTCGCCGCTGCGGATCAGGATGCCGAGTTCTGCTCCCTTCCCCGTCCCGACCATCATCGCGGTCGGCGTCGCGAGGCCGAGCGCGCACGGGCAGGCGATGATCAGCACAGCGACGAAGTTCAGCATGGCGAACAGGCTGGATGGCGCCGGACCGAATACCCACCAAATGACGAAGGTGAGCAGCGCGATCCCGAAGACCGTCGGAACGAAGATGCTGGCCACTGTGTCCGCCAGCCGCTGAATCGGGGCCTTCGAACCTTGCGCCGCCTCGACCAGGCGGATGATCTGGGCCAGCACCGTCTCCGCGCCCACCTTGGTCGCGACGAATCGAAACGTGCCGGTGCGGTTCAACGTCGCCCCGACCACTGGGTCGCCGGGGCGCTTCTCGACGGGCAGGCTCTCTCCCGTCAGCATCGATTCGTTTACCGTCGAGACGCCGTCCTGGACGGTGCCGTCCACGGGAATCTTTTCCCCCGGTCGGACGACGACGAGATCCCCCACCTGCACCGCATCGAGCGGGATATCCTGTTCGACCCCGTCCCGTACCACGCGCGCCGTCTTGGCGCGCAGCCCCATCAATCGTTTGATCGCCTCCGAGGTTCGACCTCGTGCGGCCGCCTCCAAGACGCGTCCGAGCAGGATGAGGGTAATAATGACCGCGGCCGTTTCGAAGTGAACGGCCGGCGCGATGCCGCTTGCCTGGAAGAATCCTGGCGCGAGCGTCATCGCCAGGCTGTAGCCGTATGCGGCCGACGTCCCGACCACGATCAGCGTGTTCATGTCCGAGGTGCGGTGCCGAAACGCCGCCCAGGCGCCGCGGTAGAACTGGCCACCGACCCAGAACTGGACGGGAGTCGTGAGGACCAGGAGCACCCAGAAATTGCGCAGTCCGGCCGGGGCCCAGGGAAACCAGCGGTGCATGCTGCCCAGCAGGATCGGGATGGTGAGGACGATCCCGACCGTCAGCTTGCGGCGGAGGACCTGCATCTCGTGGACCCGCGCGGCGCGTTCCAGGTCCTCGGCGCCTTCGTCTGGCGTGTCCAGGGGTTCATAGCCGGCGTCCCGGATAGCCTGGCGCAATTCCCCGACCCCGACGCTCGCCGGCGCGAAGGTCACCGTCGCTCGGTTCGTGGCGAAATTGACCGAGGCCGAGAGCACGCCAGGCAAGCGGCCGAGCGCCGCTTCAATGGTTGCGACGCAGGACGCGCACGAAATACCGTTGATCGGAATGGTCACGGTGCTCACGATGGGGGTGTACCCGGCGTCGCGCACCGCGGCGATCAGGTCGGCAGGGCTCGTCTCGGCGGGATCGTACCGCACGGCCCCGCGCTCCGTGGCCAAATTCACGGCGACGGATTTCGCGCCCGGCACCGCGGCGAGCGCCCGCTCGACACTTCCCACGCAGGAGGCGCAACTCATGCCCTGGATAGCGAAATCCAGGCGGCGCGTCTTGCGCGCGGGCGCCGCGACGCTGGCATGCTCCGTCATGTTTGGCGCTCCTCACCCGGCGCCGCCTGCCAGGCGGGGCTGCCTAACTCCAGTTGTCGCCGAATCCAGGTCCCCGCGCGATTTTCCATCTCGGCCAGCGTTCGGCGCAGGAGCCCCGCGTAAGTATCTTCTCCGCCGAGGACGGTGGCGACTTGCCGCAACGAATTGGGCATCCGAGACAGCAAATGGTGCCACCAGCGTGGCATACGGTGGAATAGCATGGCGATGCGTGCGGCAGCGACCAGGTCCGGCCAGAGCGCCTCTTTGACGGCGTCAGCGTAGCGTGCTGCAGCCCCTGTCGGCGACGCCTCCCCGAGGATCGCCTGGGCGGCCAGTGTCCCGCTGCGCACGGCCGAATAGATCCCTTCGCCCAAAAACGGATCGGCGAGATGGGCGGCGTCGCCGACCAGCAGCACGCCGGGTTGCGCGCAGGGGACAGGCGTCGCATCCGGCGCCGCCACGAAAGCGCCCCGAATCCGGTCGCCGGACAGCACCGTCCCGCGCTGGCTCAGAAAGCCGCCCAGCAGGTCCCGTGCCCGTGCCGCTGCACTGCGATGCACCATGACACCGACATTCAGCCGGTCTCGTTTGGGAAACGCCCAAGCGTAGCCACCTGGATACAGACCGACATCCACTTCGACGCTACCGTCGAGGATCGGACTCGCCGGCTCTACCTCGAAGGCCGCATACCGGGCGGGCGGGCGCCCTGGAAAGAGCAGCCTTGCGGTGGTCCCGTTCACGCCGTCCGCTCCGATCACGGCAGGTATCGTGAGGCGGCTTCTCGACGTGCGAACCACAAACTTCGAGTCCGCCCTTTCGATGTGGAGCGCCGCCTCGCCCTGCCGGACGACGACGCCGGCCGCCTCGGCCTCGGCGAGCAGCCAGGCATCGAATTCGTCTCGGCAGATCATGTAGGCCATCGGAGATGCGGACACGACCTCGAACGGACGGTGGGACGCAAACGTGAAGACCGCGCGTGAGATGTGCGCGCGGATCAGCCGGTCCACGCCGGTGGGGAGAAAGCGAAGTGTGCGCGGTGAGAGCGCTCCCCCGCAGGCTTTCGGGCGGGGAAAGCGGGCTTTGTCGAGCAGACACACGCGGGCGCCCCCGCCGGCCAGAATCCGTGCAGCGGTTGCACCCGCCGGCCCTCCGCCGATCACTGCCACGTCAAAGGGGCCATCCACTCGCTCCACCTCCTCACGGACTACTATAATATAACAGAAAAAGTCAACCCCCGACGGATGATCCGCCGGGGGTTGACGTGTCTCGCGAACGTGCGGCTGGCTATCGGCCGCGGGATGCGCGCCCCTGCACGCGGATCTTCCGGATCCCATCTTGGGGCAGATTCCAGTAGGCCACCCAGGTGGGCTCTGCCTCGGCCACTACAACCGGGGTAGGCAATCCGAGGTCCATGTCAAACGCCTTGGCCTCCCTTTCGGCCAGTTCCTCCAACAAGCGGAGTTCCTGGTCCGGGGACCACAGTTCCATTTCTGGGGTCATGCGCAACCTCCTTCGTACTTGTTATGGTTATGGCGAGGCCGCAGCCCCGCGCATCAAGGACACTCCGAGTTAATGTAAATAACCGGTCGGCACCAGCCGGCGAATGGATCGGAACCATTTCGTCATGGCGGGCCGGTCTGCCTCCAATCCATACAGCATCGAGCGCAGGCGGGCCAGGTGATCCTCTTCTTCCGAGCGAAGCATGTCGAGCAGCGAAACCAGCTCCTCTCGCCCGACGCCTTCTGCCAAGGTGCTGAACAGGGCCTGCGTCTGCTCTTCGTCCTCCATTGCCAAACGCAGTAGACTATCCTCGCTCTTGGGCAACGCCTCCGGGAATTCGGCAAAGGGAAACGTGAGGTCCAGGTCGCTGAGCCAGTCGTCAGCGAGGCCATCCAATAAGCTGACGAGCGAGAGAATATGCTTCAATTCGTCGAGGGCGAGTTGATTGTACAGGCGACGAGTCTTGGGAGACGTGCAGGATCGAGCGGCCGCAGCCAATTGCGCGAAGGATTCCTTTTCCCGATTGATCGCCAGGAAGATGGCGTCATTCACACTCTTCGATTCAGTCTTTGCCATCCTTCACCTCGCAAGCTATCGGCGGCCTAAGCTAGAGCAAAGGGAGTGCCACGCCACCGTCCTAATGGGCAGAGAATGCTTTGGATACAACATCCTTTATTTTTCAATCAGTTGAGCTAATGCACGGTTGTCTGGTTTTCAAGATAAGTTCTACCGCATACGCTTGTCAGCACGAGAATGTCCCAATTGAAGCCGCGGTCTGTGGCAAAAGACGCAAGACAAAGTATTCACCAGGTGCCGTCATAACCTATAATAATTAACTATACATAATCAGTATAATATGTTGATTTATATTACAATATCCTAATTATATTTTTTGATTTAGTGAAGTAACGCTTCGACTCTTCTCGATCCGATCGCTAACATGCTATGGTTGAACCCATTTTGTTCTGACAACCAGGCAATTGGGCGAGGTGATCGATGCGGCCTGTCCTATCGATGGTGATTTTTCTCTTTCTACTCCCCGTCAACGCGGAATCGGCCAGCGCGGCCGACATCTACGGGCTGCCGGTTACGGAATACACCCTGAGAAACGGCATGCGATTCGTGATTGTCGAACGGCGAGAATCGCCCACCTTCTCCGCCGTAATTCGGTTCAAGGTCGGCAGCGTCAACGAATCCCCCGGGCAGACCGGGATGGCCCATTTGCTCGAACACATGATGTTCAAAGGCACCGACCGTTTTGGAACCACCGACCCAGTCCACGAGCACCCGATCCTGCAGCGGATCGACGCCCTCCAGCTTCAGCTCCAAGTCGCCCGAAGCTCCGGGCAAAGGCAAATTGGGCTAGACATGGGAGCCCTGAACCGGGAACTGGCCGGCCTCGAACAAGAGGCAAAGCGCTTCATTATCAGGAATGAGTTGTGGGACATCTACCGACGCAACGGCGGCACCGGGCTCAACGCCTCGACGTCGCGCGACCGGACACAATATTTCGTCAGCTTGCCAAAGAACCGGTTGGAACTCTGGGCGCTATTAGAATCGGACCGGATCCGCAACCCGGTTTTTCGAGAGTTTTACACGGAACGAGCGGTCGTTCAGGAGGAGCGGCGCGAGCGGGTTGACACGAATCCCCGCGGTCAACTGATGGAAGCGGCCTTGGCCACCGCCTTCACAGCCGTCCCCTACCGCCACCCCGTGCTGGGGTGGCCCGGAGATCTCGAGAATCTCTTGCGGCCGCAAGCCGAAGCATATTTTCGGCAGTTCTACGCGCCCAATAACGCCGTCGTCGTGCTGGTTGGCGATTTGACCCCCAGCGAAGTGATTCCCATCCTCGAACGCTATTTCGGTGACCTGCCGCCCCCCGCCGCCGCTCTCATGCCAGCCTATCAAGAGCCGGCTCAGCAGGGTGAGCGGCGCGTCCGTGTAGATTTTCCCGCCGAACCTCAACTCATGCTTCTGTATCAGGCCCCGCCGGTCGGCGACCCCGACAGCTACTCCCTGTCGGTTCTCGGGAGTATTCTGGGCGAGGGCCGCTCGTCTCGCCTCTATCAAAAGTTGATTGTGGAAAAACAGGTCGCCACACGCGCCGAGAGCGGTCCCTGGTTTTTGAAGTACGCGGGGCTGTTCCTGGTCCAGGCGACCCCGCGGTCGCCTCATACGCTGGCTGACGTCGAGGCCGCGATCGACGAGGAGCTGCGCCGCATCCAAACAGACCCGGTCAGCCCGCAGGAGCTCCTCAAAGTCCGCAACCAAGTCGAGGCAGAGGCCGTCAACCGCCTCGCCTCGAACGCGGGGCTGGCCGCGGAGCTGGCGAACGCGTGGGCGCTCAGGGGCGACTGGCGAAGCGTGATCACGGACCGCGAGAAGCTCAAAGCGGTCACCGTCGAACAGGTCCAAGATGTCGCGCGCCGGGCCGATTGTGCCGCCTACGCCGTCGCCTGGCATCGCGAATTCGATCCGAAATGGCGGCTGGTGGCCACCCTGCAGCATGCGTTGCGCCGCCCGTGGCTCGCCGAAAGCCTCGTCGCCGTCCTCGCCCGCCAACCCGCCGCCACAGCACCCCTGATGGCCGCAGCCGGAGACCTCGTGCCCGCCGCGGAACTCCGGCCAGTGCGCCTAATGTTGCAGTGTGTTAGGGAAAGTTTTTCCACCCCGGCGGCTT
>DATJQT010000099.1:0-4133 GCA_035505475.1 Vulcanimicrobiaceae bacterium | reverse complement strand
TGCGATTACCTGGAGGCGACCGGAGATCTCGCACTCTTGGACGAACCCGTGGCCTGGCGCGACGATTCGGACTTCGCCCAGACGGACCGCCATGACCGCATCAGGGTGCACGTCGACAAACTGCTGGCCACCGTCCGCGATCGGTTCGTATCCGGCACCCACCTGCTCCGCTACGGCGAGGGCGACTGGAACGATTCCCTCCAGCCCGTTGACCCGGCGATGCGCGACCGGATGGTCAGCGCCTGGACGGTGGCGCTCTTATTCCAGCAAATCGGCCGGTATGCGGCGATTCTCGGACGGGCCGGCCGTGAGGCAGCGTCGCGGGAACTAAAAGCGCTTGCCGACGGGATACGGGCGGATTTTCATCGCTACCTGGTCCGGGATGGGGTCGTAGCCGGGTACGCGCTCTTCCCAGTCGGTGGCGGGGAACCAGAGCTACTCCTCCATCCCAGCGACCGGCGGACCGGGGTGCGTTACTCGTTGATTCCCATCACGCGCGCGCTGATTGCCGGCCTGTTCGACGGGCCGACCGCAGAACGCCACATCGCGATCATCCGCGAACACCTGCTATTCCCCGACGGGGTCCGCCTGATGGATCGGCCCATCGCCTATCATGGCGGCCCGATGGAGTTGTTCCGGCGCGCGGAGTCGGCCGCCTATTTCGGCCGCGAGATCGGCCTCATGTACACGCACGCACACCTGCGCGACGCCGAGGCGATGGCGGCCGTGGGAGATGCCGAGGCGGTCTGGCGCGCGCTCATGCTCGTGAACCCGATTGCCGTGACCGATCTCTTGCCGCACGCGGCGCTTCGCCAGCGCAATGCATACTTCAGCAGCAGCGATGCCGCATTTCCTGACCGGTATGCAGCGAGCGATGAATGGGAGCGGGTGAAGGCGGGGACGATCAGAGTCGAAGGCGGTTGGCGGATCTATTCGAGCGGACCGGGAATCTACCTCAACCTGCTTGTCCGCACAGTCTTCGGCCGTCGGCGCTGGTATGGCGAACGTCGCGGCCGGCCGCTGTTGCCGGCATCGCGCGCCGGGTTACAGCTCATCGGGATCCCGAAAGAACCGATCGCGTAGGATCAGGCTCGGATCACTGACCGAAAATAGAACGCGTCTGCACTCCGTGTCTTCTGACCGAGTTCCTGGCGACTATCGCTTGGCGTAGTGTGTGGTGCCGCACCGGTCGTTTACGATGGCCGGTTTGTTCAACGGGCCCTATGGCTGGGGTATGTCGATCGTGACAGTGGCAGGGATGGACCGCATCCGCAACTCGCCGCCGATTTCCCACTGCGCCGGATGGCCGTCGATGGCCGTCCGGCCGGGGGGATTCGGGTAGGGCCAGCGGAAGACCACGCCGCCGGGTGGCGGCGTCAGTCCGGGGGCGATCGTGAGGACCAGGCGTCCGTGCTCTCGCCGAGCGGTCCAGCTCAGCGCGCCGTATGGGGTCTGCAGATTCCGAATGCCGATCGGTTGGGCAAACCATTCCGTGGGTATGCCCGCACCGAGGACGAGGGCGCCGTCGTCCTGCCGCTCGTACGCGAACAGGTCCAGTGCAGACTGGATGAAATCCGCGGCGATCCAGGCGTGCGGCATGTCGCCGATGAAGCGCGGCGTTCGTGCGTCGCGCCCGACGACCTCGGCCCACTGATTCCAGCCAAGCGGACGGCGATAGGCGAGGAAAAAGGCGAGCAGTTCTTGTGCCCGCGCGCGCCATCCCAGACGAACGAAGGTCCCTACGATTCTGAGCTCGTAGGGCGTAAAGACATCCCAAGGCTGTCGCCCGTCGCGGCGATCGAGGAATTCTTTCCAGTACCGCTCAAAGCTCTGCTGTAGCGCTGAATGGGGCAGTGCGTCCAACTCTCCGGCAACGGCGAGCGCCACGGTCGTAGAGGTCGGGTCGAAATCCCCGCGGTCGGCGCTGGCCGGTAGGTAGTCGATATTGTGTCGGGCGATGCTCGCCGTAAGAGACGCAAGCAGGTCCGCTCGGAACGTGTCGCGCTGGCTCGCCAAACGTCGCGCATCCTCCTCGCGGTCCAGCGCGGCCGCAATCTCCACCGCGTCGTCGTAGCCGGCCAGGGTCCAGAAGTCGTCCCAGTACGAATAAGCCGGCTTGTCGGCATAGCCCTCGTGGCTGATGGATGCCGGCATCAACCCGTACCATGGCTCGCGCTGGCCTGCCTGGTCCGCGGCCTCACGCGCCTTCGCGCGCAGCGCGTCCATGTACGCCGCGGCCGCAGCGACACGGGGCCACATCGCCGCCAGCCAGGCGCGGTCGCGGCTGTAGCGGTACTGTGCGGCGATCAAATGAATGAACTCGCCGTGGCTATCGTTCTCGGCGACGGGATCCGCGCCGCGCCAATCCACACAGCAGGGCACCTTGCCATTCGCGAATTGATGCCCGGCAAACCATTCCGCAAATTGCCGCGCAACAATCGCGTTGCCGAGGCGCAGCAAGGCGTCGCTCATCATCGCCCCATCGCGAATCCAGGAACGGGCATATGACCGCGTTCCCGGCTGGAGTGCCGGGCCGGCGCGGCTCATCAGAATATCTGCCAAGGCGGTTCGTAGCGTGTCCGCGATCGGCTGTCCGGCGGGAGGCAACTGCAAGGAAACGTGATTGAGCGTGGCGCGCCATTCCTGGGCCGTTCGTGTTTCCTGTTGCTCGATCCAGGTATCTTTGGATCGTGTCGGCAGGATTGGCGGACCGTTCAGGGGGGCAACGATCGCAATGCTCTGGCGTGTGCCCGGTGCCAGATGCAGCCGATACAGCAAGACAGCCGAAGCAAGCCCGGTCTCTTCCTCGGCCGCAAGCCCCGGCTTGGTCCACAAAATCCCCCCCACTCCCCTCTTACCAAAGGGGGGGTGGGGGGATTTGTTTGCGGAGCCCAGCTCGGCAATGTTCCCTTCGAGGGATTGTACGATGTCGCCGGACTCGAAAGGCGCCATGACGACCCGATCGGGACGGACCAGAGGAAATATCCGGCGCTCTCCATTGATGCGGAGCGCCTCCCCGTCCCAGGATAGGGTAAGCGTCGGGGCAACCCCGCCCGTGGTGTTCAGGACCTGCGTCGGCGGGTTCACCTGGAACGGCCGGAGCGCCAGGGCCAGTATCGCGCTGCGGGGGCGCGGGGAACGGTTCTCGACCGTGTAGCGGGACACGAGCTGCGACTGCTCGTGGCGGCCCATCGCAAAGGCGGCCACAGACAGGCCGAGTTGGTTTCCTTGCCAGACCACCGTCGGGATCGGCAGGTAGCCATCCTGCAACGTCTGCGCGGCGTCCACGTCGGCCCAGGTCAACAGACCCCCGTCTGTGAGCAGAAATGGCTCGATTGAACCTGAGCGTGGACCGATCTCCAGGGCGCCATCTTCGGAGAGCAGTCCCTGGGTTGACCCGCCGTTCACACCCAGCACGGTCCAGTAGCTTTGCTCGTTGACGAAGCCCCGCGGATACATCCCGCGCCGTGCCTGGCCGGCGAGCGCCGTGATGAACGCGTTGGGTGACGCGCCCCAGGCGAGATCCTTGAGCTCGACCTCTGCGAGGCCGTAGGCTTTGGCCGGACCGTCTTCCATCCGAATCCGGAGATACCGCGTCTCCGATTCGGTGAGCAGGTGCGGCGCCGCGCCGCCCTGACCGGAAGAGACCCGCCGCACGGTCCGCCAGTGCTCGCCATCATCGGAAAGATCGATCATGTAGCGCGAGGCATGCAATGCGGGCAGCCAGTGCAGCACCAGGCCGCCGAATTCGCGGGGACGGCCGAAATCGAGGACCAGTTCCTGTTGCCGTCCACGCGCTGGGTCGCTCTGCCACGCGGTCTCTGCGCGGCCATCGAAGGCATCGGCGGGCCGAGTCGGGACCAGCGAAGAACTGGCGCGCACGACGGGTGCGGGCAGTGACACGCTGGACGGCAGGTCTCGAAATGCCAACCGCTCGATACAGACGGTGCCCTTGCCGGGTCCCCGGCCCCGGGTGATTGCCAGTTCAAGGCTGGCGCTGCGCTTCAGGGCGCGGTCCTTGGCCGGGCCCCAGGCGAACTCGATGTGGCGCTTCTTGAATGTGACCGGCTGCCAGTCGGGCGAAAAGGTGTATTCGGGACGCCGGACCCACCAGACGTTCTCTCCGCTGGTAT
>DATJQT010000098.1:0-19532 GCA_035505475.1 Vulcanimicrobiaceae bacterium | reverse complement strand
CTCGCTGCTTCCGGTGGCCGCGCGTCCGATTGGAATACCAGCCGTAAAAGATCGTGGTCTTCTCATGCGGATCAGGGATGTGGGCGCTCGCCGCGGTGAGGTGACGGGAGTGGATTGCAGGGGCTATGCCGGCACTTTCCAGCCCAGCGGATGCACCGAGAACGCATTTTCTTACGGCCTCTGCTGTTTCATTCCTGGGATGTGGGAGCCCAACATCCAGCGGGTGTATTCTCTTCAGATACCAGTGAATGGCGTGCTCGGGATGAACACGCGCCGGACGCCTGATGCTTCTGGTTGGCCGGCGAGCAGGCCGGCAGCGCACTGACTGAGGTCGTCGCTTAGCGCGGTAGACCAGAAGGTCGAAGAGCGTTTCGTTTTGGTGCGGTCACTTTCCTGCTCCTTGACAACCCCTGCCCCTTCACCTACGGTGGCTGGCAAAGAAGTGGGAGGGGAGTTCATAGGGAACGCGATGATCGAGCGCGAGAAAGCCATCAGCCTGCTCTCGACCCTCGTCCGGATCCCGAGCGTCAATCCTCGGATTGGCGGCGGCGATGGCGAGGGTGCCCTCGCCGCATTCCTCGCCGATTATCTCGGACAGCTGGGCCTCTCTCCCGAAGTGAGCGAGGTCCAGCCCGGCCGTCCCAACGTGCTTGCGACCGCCCCGGGCCTACCGGGCGGGAGGCACCTCCTCTTCGAGGCACACCTCGACACCGTGCCGCCATCGTCCGGGCAGGCCGAGCCGTTCACGCCGCGGCTGGAGGGCGATCGGCTGTACGGCCGGGGCGCCTGCGATACGAAAGCCGCGATCGCTGGGATGCTGCTCGCGCTGGAAGAGGCTCTCGCCGCGGTCAACCGCATCCCGACGGTCACGGTCGCCTTCACGATGGGGGAGGAGCTGGGGCACGAGGGCGCGCGGCAGCTCGCCAGCGGCGGCATACGGGTTGACGGGGCGGTGATCGGCGAGCCCACGGGACTCGACATCATTGCCGCTCACAAGGGTGTCCTCCGCTGGCGCATGAGGGTCACCGGCATCTCCGCCCATAGTTCGGCCCCGGAGCGGGGGATCAACGCGATTGGCCGAATGGCCGTGCTGATCCGAGCGATCGAGGATCGCCTGCTCCCCGCGCTGGCAGTCCGTCGCCACCCGGTCCTGGGTCCTCCGACCCTGAGCATCGGCCGCATCGCCGGAGGGACCGGTATCAACGTGGTTCCCGACCACTGCACGATCGACCTGGACCGGCGCCTCCTGCCGGGGGAATCGTGGGTCGACGTGGAAGAGGAGATTCAGGATCTGGTTGTCGAAGCGTGCCAGGAGCTGCTCGGAGGGGATGTGCAGATCGAGGCCCCCTACCAGCAGACACCGGGGATGGAGACTGCGCCGGATCACCCGTTGGTGCGGCTGACGGAGGAGGCGGTGCGGCGCGTCGACGGCCATCACCCCGTGCGGGGGGTCGCGTACTGCACCGACGCGTCGGACCTCGCCTTGGCCGGAATTCCATGCGTCGTGCTCGGTCCCGGCCACATCGACCAGGCGCACACGGCCGCCGAATACGTCGAGATTCAACAGGTGCTCAAAGCGGCGGCGATTTACCGGGAGCTGATGCTCGTCCCCTGAATTGCGCTCGGGAGCGGCGGCACGCGGCAGGGCAGATCGACTTGACAGATCGGGTAGAATGCATGGTAGCATATCTACTTGAATCTCATCAAAGGAGGCAGCATGTTCGGAATGGGAATGCCGGAATTATTGATTATTCTCGTGATCGCGCTGCTGGTGTTTGGCGCGGGGAAGCTGCCAGAGATCGGCAGCTCCTTAGGCAAGGCGATCAAGGGCTTCAAGGAGGCTTCCGACAAGCCGGAACCTGAACCGGAGACCAAGAAGGAAATCGGGGCCGCCAAGTATTGCCCGCATTGCGGCAAGGGCGCCGGCGCGGAAGCGGTGTTCTGCCCGTCCTGCGGGAAGAAGATTGCGGAAGGCGCCTGAAATCCTTTCAGAGAAGAAGAGGCCCCCGGTGATTCCGGGGGCCTCTTTGGTTCCCGCCGTGTTGAGTTAGGCGGCGCGAGTCACGTTCGCGGCCTGCAAGCCCTTCGGGCCCTTCACCACGTCGAACTCGACTGCCTGCCCCTCACTGAGGGTCTTGAAACCATCAGCCTGAACGGCGGAATAGTGCACAAACACGTCTTCTCCGTCAGGACGCTCAATGAATCCAAATCCCTTGGCATCGTTGAACCATTTTACCGTTCCCTTATTGCGCAATGTGCTACACCTCCTTCCTTACTGGCGCTGATCGCCCCACACTGGAGCGGATGACTCTCAGAAATGAAAAACCGCAGGAGCGGTTGTCTGCCCCTACGGTCGTTCCTTCTGGAATCACCTCTGGAATGCTGACTACCGACGGCGCGGATGGTAGTCGCGATAACCAGATCTGTCAAGAATTATCGCAGGTCGCGAGAGCTTGCGGTTATCCGACCTTCACGGACGAAACGACGGACAGGCCGGGGCCGAGCGGCCGGCCCGGATCGGTTGGTTGGTCGAACACGATCTTGACGGGGACGCGCTGCACGCCCTTGACGTAATTCCCCGTCGCGTAACGCATGCAAGCATGTGGGCAGCGTGTTGATAGTGTATTCTCTACGGATCGGGCAAATCTCCAATTTTTGCGAGACCTGAACCTTGACGGTGTCCGGAGCCTTTGATACGGTAACTTGGTCCGGCGGCGTAGGGCGAATGTCGTCGGTCGACGGGAGTGGGTGAGGAGGATCACTCATGTTCGATGTCATCATCTTGGGATCGGGACCGGCGGGACTGACGGCAGGCCTGTATGCGGCGCGCGCCCGCCTCAATCCGCTGATTGTGGACGGGCACGAGCCCGGTGGCCAGCTCACGCTAACGACGACCGTCGAGAATTTCCCAGGATTTCCCGATGGCCTGCTCGGGCCGGATCTGATCGCCGGTATGCGCAAACAGGCAGAGCGGTTCGGGGCGGAGGTCCGGAAGGGCGCCGCCTCGGCGGTGGACCTCGGGCGCTGGCCCTTTCATATCACCATCGAGGGCACGGTTGAGCAGTGCCGGGCGCTGATCATTGCTACCGGCGCGTCTGCCCGGATGCTCGGACTCGATTCGGAACGTAAGCTCCTCGGGCATGGCGTCTCGTCCTGCGCGACCTGCGACGGCTTCTTCTTCCAAGACCAGGACGTTCTGGTGGTGGGCGGCGGCGATTCGGCCATCGAAGAGGCGCTGTTCCTGACGCGGTTCGCGAAGCGCGTCACGATCGTGCACCGGCGCGAGACGCTCCGGGCCTCGAAAATCATGCAGGAGAAGGCGATCGCGAATCCGAAGATCGGCTTCCTGTGGGACTCGACGATCGAAGAGGTCTTCGACGTGTCCCAAAAGAAGGTGACGGGGGTCCGCCTGCGCAACCTCAGAACCGAGCAAGTGACCGAGCGGCCCACCGACGGCGTCTTCCTTGGGATCGGCCATGAGCCGAACACGCAGCTCTTCCGTGGCATCCTGGACACAGATGCCCAGGGGTACCTGAAGACGCACGACGGAACCAAAACCAGCATCCCGGGAGTGTTTGCCGCCGGAGACGTGCAGGACCACGTCTATCGCCAGGCAATCACCGCGGCCGGTTCGGGCTGCATGGCCGCGATCGACGCCGAGCGCTTCTTGGAGCACGCCGGAGCCGGACACGATTAGCAGGCTACTGAAAACGGCCGGACCCCTCCCGCGGACGGGTGCCCCCGGTGTTGCGGCCACCCATCGGAATGGGTACCCGGCTCAGTACGCCTCGCACCCCCACCCATCCTGACGGATGGGTACCCGGCGCCGCGCCGGGGTACGTGTCGAAGACGGGTCGCCTGGACCTTTTTGAGCCGCCTGGCGAAAAGCGGGTTTTTCAGTACCCTGTTAGAGTCCAAGACCCGACGTCGCCTGCCTAGCGCTCGCGGCTGACACATAAGGCTATTCATGGACGCCATCATCGGCTTGGTTCGGGCGTTACTTCCGATCACGGCCGCGTTGCGGGTCGAGATTCCGACCGGCCACGCGTCGGTTCCCATCCTAGGCGACGAGCGGATGGGCTCCGCCGTGGTGGCGGAAGCGGATGTGCTGCTCACCGTCAATTATGTCGTGATGGGCGCCCACACGATCCAGGCCACGTTTCCGGACGGCGAGCGGGTCCGGGCAGAGATCCTGGCCCAGGATTACGAGAGCGGTCTCGCCGCGCTGCGCATCCCGCGCCGCACCGGGCCGGTCGCCGCGCTCGGGGACTCGCGCGCGCTGGTGGCCGGGCAAGAAGCCTTTGTGCTGGGCGCAACGGGGCCGACCGAGCGCCGGGTGAGCAACGGCGTGATCACCAGTTTGGGGCCGTTTGACGCCTACTGGGAGTACCTGCTCGACGCAGCGATCCAGTCCTCCGCGATCAATCCGGGTTTCGGTGGCGGGCCGCTCTTCGATATCCGGGGGCGGCTGCTCGGGATCACGTCGCTGAACTTGGGCCGGGTCGGCCGGTACAGTCTCGCCATACCTATCCACTGTTACACCGAACATCGTGACGACCTCCTCCGATTCGGCCGGGTCCGCAGTCACGTGCGGCGCGCGTGGCTCGGGATCTATGCGGAAGCGACTGAGGAGGGCGTCGTCGTCACCGGCCTCGTTCCAAACGGCCCGGCTGTGAAGGCGGGGATGCACGAGGGCGATGTGATCACGGCGGTGAATTTCGTCGAGGTGGGTAGCCGGGAGGAGGCTTACCGACACCTCTGGAAAAACGAGGCCGGCGCCGTGGTCCGGCTGGGCATTCTGCGGGACTCCGAGCGGTCCACCGTCGAGGTGCAGAGCATGGACCGGGCAGAGTTCTACCGGTGATCTCCACGCGGCCCGCGTTGGTCAGAGGGGAGAACGGTGCTCGCCGAGATGCGGGCCGTACCGCTCGTGCGTGCGCCGCGATCGCGCGCTGGACGACATGGCCGCCATGAAGCGCACCCGCCCAGGGTTTCGCATCCGGATCATGGATGTCCCCGACCTGCCGCACGTCGCCGCTATCGAAGGCGAATGTTTTAATTCCGAAGCGTGGCCGGCCCAGACCTTTCGTGACCTGCTGGTCGCATTTGCCGACGCGCGGCCGCCACGTGGGACGCTGTGGGTCGCGGAGGATTCCACCACGCACGAGATCCTCGGATATGCCGGGGTAGAAGTCAGCGCTCTCGGCGGCGAAATGGACATCATCAATATCGCCGTCGCTCCCGCACGGCGCCGCCGTGGGATCGGACGCGCGTTCCTGGATCGCATCGTGCGGCATTGCCGTAACGCGCAGGTTCCTCTCCTGTGGCTCCGAGTCAGGACGTCCAATACGGACGCCCAAACATTTTACCGGCAGATGGGGTTCGAAGCCCGCGGGCAGTTCCACGCCTATTACGTCGATCCCGACGAGCCCGCAACCATCATGGCGATGAATATGCTGTGACGCCGGGGGCAGGTGCCGCGCATGGTACCGCGCACCGAGAAGCATCACACCGGCGGAGCCCGACCACAACCCTGATCCCGATACTTGACCTGATCGCTTGGGAGACATTGCGATGATCACGCTTGCAGACCTCAAGGCACTCGCACGGCCGGCTGGAACGAAAGTCGTCCTCCTCGTCATGGATGGGGTAGGCGGACTGCCCCGGGCAGACGGGAAGACGGAGCTGGATGCCGCCCGGACGCCGAATCTGGATCGGCTCGCAGCCCAGGGGACCCTTGGTCTCGCCGATCCGATTGCGCCGGGCATTACCCCTGGCAGCGGGCCGGGGCACCTCGGCTTGTTCGGTTACGACCCTCTGCAGTACCGGATTGGTCGAGGTGTGCTGGAAGCAGTGGGCATCGACATGCACATGACGGAGCGGGACCTCGCCGCTCGCGGGAATTTCTGCGCCGTGGATCAGGCGGGGCTGATCACCGATCGGCGCGCAGGGCGGATCCCGACCGACACCTGCGCGCGGTTGTGCACGCTCCTGGAAAAAATCAAGCTACCGGGCATCGAACTGATCGTGCGCCCGGTCCGCGAGCATCGCTTCGTCGTGCTCTTCCGGGGAGATGGGTTGGAAGAGGGGTTGTCCGAAACCGATCCGCAAGAGGTCGGCAAGCCGCCGCTGCCGGTCGAGGCGGAAGCCCCGCATGCGGCCCGCGCCGCGTTGATCGCGAACGGGTTCGTGTCAGAGGCGAGACGCTTGCTCGCCAACGAACATCCCGCCAACATGGTCCTGCTCCGCGGTTTCTCGAAGTATCCCAAAATTCCGAAGCTCACGGACATCTACGGGGTCAAGGCCGGCGTGATCGCCGTCTATCCGATGTATCGCGGACTGGCCCGCCTGGTGGGCATGGAAGCGCTGTCGGCCGGAGACAGCGTTGCCGACGAATTCGCCGCGCTGGAAACGCATTACCGCGACTACGATTTCTTCTTCCTGCATATCAAGAAGACCGACAGCTACGGGGAGGATGGAAACTTCGATGCCAAGGTGCACGTCATCGAAGAGGTGGACCACGCTCTCCCGCGCTTGCTCGGTTTGAACCCGGACGTGCTGGTTATTACCAGCGACCATTCCACGCCGGCAATATACAAGGCACATAGCTGGCATCCCGTGCCCGTCTTGCTCTCGTCCAAGTGGTGCCGGCCCGACGGCGCACCGCGGTTTACCGAGCGCGAGTGCCGATTCGGCGGCATTGGGCATATCAGATCGGCGGAATTGCTGCCGGTGATGATGGGGCATGCCGAGCGCCTGACGAAGTTCGGCGCGTAACAAGGACGACAGGGACAGCGACAGGGTAGAGTCGCCATCACTGTCGCTGTCGGAAATCGCTGTCGGAATGGCTGACGGCTCATGGCTGATTCTCTGCGCGATCGCGTGGCGGTGATCACGGGGGCGTCCAGCGGCATTGGCAAGGCTGCCGCTGAGTCGCTGGCACGCGAGGGCGTCCGGGTGACCCTGGGCGCCCGGCGGGTGGATCGGTTGGAAGCCGTTGCTGACGCGATTCGCCGCAGCGGTGGCGATGCGCAGGCGGTTCCGACCGATGTCGCCGATCCGGTAGCGGTCCAGCGACTGATCGCCGAAGCCCAACGCACCTACGGTCGCCTGGACATCGCTCTCCTCAATGCCGGGATTGGGTATTTTGGTCCGGTGGACAGCACGCCGATCGACGAAGCGCATCGCCTGCTCGATATTAATCTCTTTGGGACACTGCACGGGATTCAGGCGGCAGTGCCCGTCATGCGAGCGCAGGGCAGCGGACACATCATCATCGTGTCGTCGGTGTCGGGCAAGCGCGCGACTCTCGGGAGCGGTATGTACGCCGCCACGAAAGCCGCGCAGATTTCGCTGGCGGAATCTCTGCGGCTCGAGGTTCGGCGCGCGGGCATTCGGGTGAGCGTCATCTGTCCGGTCTCCACCACGACGGAGTTCTTCGCCGTAGCCGGGGCGCGGTCGCCGATGCAGTTCCGGCCCACCGGGCCGACCTACTCGGCGGGGCAGGTGGCCGAGGTCATCGTGCGCTGTGTGCGCCGCCCGCGGCCAGAGGTGATGGTGTATCCGCCGACGCGGCTGCTGGTGATCCTGAATGCCGCAGTGCCTGGTTTTGTGGATTGGATTCTGGCGAGGCTCTGGACGAAGTTTCGCCCAGGGATGTGACCGGGCCGCTTGCATACGGAGAATGCATGGAGATCGCAGACACTTCCTGGTCGTCACCGCTGTTGCAAGAACTCTGGACAGAGCGGACGGCTGCGCGCTCGGCGCTCGAGGCAGAGGTGTGCGGCATGACCGACGGCCAGCTCGGGTTCCGTCCTGCCGCCGACCGCTGGTCGATCGGCGAGATCCTCGATCATTTGTGCCTGTCGGAGCGCAGCATCACCCGCACGGTTTCGCGATTGTTTCAGCAGGCGGCCGGACTAAGTCAGATCTGGATAGCGGTGGACGGGGATCCATTCGACGCTGCGATAGATCGCGACCTGTACGCCCGTCCCGCCGCGGCGCCCGATTCCGTCCGTCCCTCGCCGGAACGTCCGTTGGAGCTACTCTTGGGTGATTTGGTTGAAAGCCGCGAACGTTTCGAAGAGGTCGCCCGCCGAGTGGACGGCAAGGCCGTGGGACCTGTCCGGTTACCGCATTTCCAGCTGGGCCCGCTACATCTGTTTCAGTGGCTCGCGGTAGAGGGTGCCCACGAGGCGAAGCACCTCGCAGCGATCCGCCGCATCAAGGCCGATCCGCACTTCCCCGGGGTCCGGAGCGAATGACTAAGCTCGGCGCATTGCTGTTTCCGGACGAACCACGCCGCCTGCCGGGGGGGCGCGGTCTCAATATTGGTTTACGGACTGCTCATCTCCTCGCAGCGAGCATCTTGCTGGGCGGCCACGTCTTCGCCGTGTCAGCCGATCAGCTGATTGCCTGGCTCTGGCTCACGATTCTCACCGGTGCCGGACTGATCTTCCAGGAGATGTATCGTTCGTTTCGCTGGGCGTACCAGCTCATGGGCGTGCTGGTTGAAGTCAAGCTCGTTTTGATCCTCGCGGCGGGCGTGTTTTGGGAATCTCGCGTCCCGCTCTTGATGCTGGTGGCCATCCTCGGCTCTGTCGGCTCGCACCTGCCTGCCCGGTACCGCCATTTCTCGTTCCTGCATGGCCGGACGCTCGAAGAGCCGAAACGGAATGCAGTCCGGCCAGACCACCCGTAAACATTTTCCTCGAACACGATCACACTTGCCAGATTCCGCGCGCCCTCGACACGGCTCAGGCCGAGCGGATATGCCACATCGCAACAGTTCGACCCACCGCGTTCATGCCGAGTTTGTCGAGGCACGAAGACGCAGCCTCTCAGAGTTTCTCCTGGCAATTCCGATACGTTCAGACGGTTCAAAAGCGGTTTGTACGAAGTTTCCAATCATCGGTAGTTACCGATGCTCAGTCCGTTGACTCCACCCCCGGGAAGAGTATGCTTGATCGATTTTGGCCGGCCGAATAGGAGGGCGGCCGCGGCTGTTCAATTCGTCCTCATCCGGGAACGGATGAGCAACACAGAAGGAGGTAACACCGTGCGGCGATTCGTATGTGGAATGCTGACGGCGATGGTTGCGGTAATCCTCATCGCCACCGTACCTGCCGGCGCGCAGGAGATCCGTTTGGGCTTCACCCCCCCGATCACCGGCGCATCGGCGGCCGAAGGCGCGCTGCAGATCAAGGCCATTGACCTGGCCCTCAAGCAGATCAACGCGGCCGGCGGCGTGAACGGGAAGAAGATTAACCTGATCAAGGTGGATAACCAGTCCACCAACCCAGGGGCGTTGACGGCGTTGCAGAAGGCCGTCGAACAGGAGAAGGTGTTGGCCCTGGTCGGGTCGGTCAAGAGCACCCAGATCCTTGCCATGTCGGATGCCGTCAAGACCTACGGCGTGCCCATGATGATCGGCGGCACCAACGCGACGCTGACCAGACAGGGCAATCCGTGGCTCTTCCGCGTCCGTCCGGACGATTCCATCGCAGCGGCCGCGATGGTCAAGTACATCAAGGAAGAGACGCAGTTCACCAAGGTCGGCATCCTCCACGACTCCGACGCGTTCGGGACGGGCGGGGCTGACCTCGTGGAGAAGGGCGTCAAGGCCGTCGGGCTTACGCTCGTCCGACGCGAGCGGTACACGACGAAGGAGAAGGACTTCACGGCGCAGCTCCTGTCCCTCAAGAACGCCGGCGCCCAGATCATGGTCCTGTACGGTACCAACCCCGAGGACGTAGCCGTCATCCAGCGGCAGTACCGGCAGCTCGGATCGCCGTTCAAGTACATCGGCTCGCCGTCCAGCCAGATGAAGGACGCCCTCAACCTGTCGCGCGAGGCGGCCGAGGGGATTATCGCGGTCGCGGACTTCGTGCCCGGGCAGAGCGAGGTGAACCGCAAGTATGCGGACGATTACAAGAAAGAATACAACGAAGTGTACGACACGACCTCGGCCTGGACCTATGACGGCCTCAACATCCTGGTCGCCGCGATCAAGAAGGCCGGTGAAGACCGCGCCAAGATCCGCGAGGCCATTCTCGCGACCCAGGGGTACAAGGGCGTGCTGGGCACCTTCAACTTTACCCCGAACGGCGACGGGCTGTCCGAGGTGAGCGTGGTCCAAATCGAGAAAGGCGTTCCGAAGCTCCTGAAGATCGTCAACGTCGGGGCGAAGTAGCTCCGGCAGCGGTACGCAGTGACCCCGGCCCCCCGGACGCTGCTTCGGGGGGCCGGCCGTATCACGGAGGGATTCTATGGATCTTGCGACTAATCTCCAGATGGTGACGGCGGGGCTAGCGATGGGATCCATCTACGCCCTGGTTGCCCTGGGGTTCGTGCTCATCTTCAACGCCGTGGGCGTCGTGAACTTCGCCCAGGGCGAATTCGTCATGGTCCCGGCATTCGTGGCCGTGTGGCTGATGGATGTGCTGCACCTCCCGTTCCCCTTGACGTATTTGGTGACGGTCATCTTCATGGGGGTGTTCGGCATCGTCTTCCAGCGCATCGCGTATTATCCCCTCCGCAATCGGACGTTCCTTCCCGTGATCATCGCCACGATCGGCGTGTCCATCTTCCTGAAGAACGGCGCCCAGATCGTCTTCGGCGCCGAGCCGCAGCTGATGCACCGGCCGACGCCGCCGGACGTCCTGAACCTGTCGGGTGTGTTCGTGGATCCCCAGTACATCGTCATCATCGTGTGCACGCTGGGCCTGCTGGTCTTCCAGTATTTCTTCTTCGAAAAGACCTCCCTGGGCAAGAAGATGCAGGCGACCGCCCAGGACAAGGACATGGCGCGCCTGCTGGGCATCCGGGTGGCCACCATGATTGCGATCACGTTCGCCTACAGCTCGATCCTGGGCGCGGCGGCGGGCATCCTGGTCGGACCCATTTTCTACGTGACGAAAGAAATGGGCGGGATGCTGGGGCTGAAGGCGTTCTGTTCGACGATCGTCGGCGGCTTCGGGAACGTGCAAGGCGCGGTCCTCGGCGGCATCTTCCTCGGAGTGGTCGAGGTCTTCGCGGCGTATTACGTGTCCAGTGCGTACCGGGATGCCTTTGCCTTTATCATTCTGATCCTGGTGCTCCTCTTCCGCCCGCAAGGGTTCTTCGGCGAGAAGATCGCCGAGAAGGCATAGGGGGGCGCGCGCATGACTCCACGAAACGTCAAGCCATTGCTTGGGATCGGGCTGGCGCTGGTCGTGATTGCGTTCCCCATGCTCGTGCAGAGCAGCTACTGGCTAAACCTCGTCAATCTTGCGATCAGCTTCTCGGTGGCCTGTCTCGGTCTCAATATCGTGTTGGGCTACGCCGGCCAGCTCTCGCTGGCTCAGGCGTCGTTCTGGGGCGTCGGCGCCTACACCTCGGCGCTCCTCACCGTGAATTACCACCTGCCGGTCTGGCTGGGGCTGCCGGCTGCCTTCCTGGTCGCCGCGCTCTTCGGGATCATGCTGGGTATCCCGACGCTGAAGCTCACCGGGCACTATCTCGCCATGGCGACGATCGGGTTCGGGATCATCCTCCAGCTTATCTTGATCAACGCGATCTGGCTGACCGGTGGGTCGGACGGCATCCCGAAGATCCCTTCGCCCTGGATCGGCTCGCTGGAGTTGAAGGATCCCAGCAAGTTCTTCTTCGTCGCCGCCATCATGCTGATCCTGATGACCTGGGCTTCCATGCGGATCAAGGACTCGCGCGTGGGCCGGGCGTTCTTCGCGATTCAGGGGAACGAGATGGCGGCTGAGACGACTGGAGTGGACTCCACCTATTACAAAGTCATGGCCTTTGCCCTCTCGGCGGGCTATGGGGGCGTCGGCGGCTGGCTGTTCGCGCACAGCGGTTCCCATTACATCAGCCCCGACACCTTCTCGTTCGACCAGTCGGTCATGTTTCTGGCGATGGCCGTCCTGGGCGGCAACGGATCGGCGATCGGCTCGATCGTAGGGGCGACGCTCCTCACGCTCGTGCCCGAGATCCTGCGCTTCCTCAAAGACTACTACATGATGGTGTATGCCGCTGGGATCGTGATCGTCATGATCTTCATGCCGGGCGGCATCGCCGGCCTGGTCCGCACGTTCAATATCAGCCAGAAGCTGCAGACCTGGTGGCAGGCCAGCTCGCGGGCCGTGGTCCAGGCGGCGCACGAGGCCGGCACGCCCGCAGCCAATTTGCTTCCACCGGTGGCGGCTGCCCCGCACGGCGATGGGACGCTCCTGACTGTCCGGGGGCTGGCCAAACACTTCGGCGGGCTCAAAGCAGTGGACGGGGTAGATATGGCAGTCCGCCGCGGCGAGATCCAAGCCCTGATCGGCCCCAACGGCTCGGGAAAAACGACGATCATCAATATGCTCAGCGGTTTGTACGTGCCGAGTGCGGGCGACATCTTGCTGGACGGCGGCAATATCACGGGACGCAAGCCGCACGTCATCACGACGCACGGGGTCGCTCGCACCTTTCAGAACATTCGGCTATTCGGTGAATTGACCGCCCTGGATAACGTGATGATCGGCCAGCATAGCCGGACCAGGACTGGCCTATTTGGCAGCGTGCTCCAGGGAGGATCGCAGCGCGCCGAAGAAGCGGCCATGCGCGAGAAGGCGCTCAAGGTGCTCGACTTCGTCGGGCTGCGGGGCCAGGAATTTGCCCAGGCGAAGAGCCTGCCCTATGGACGGCAGCGCGTGCTCGAGCTGGCGCGGGCGCTGGTGTCCGAGCCCAAACTGCTCCTCCTCGATGAGCCGGCCGCCGGCCTCAACGCCACGGAGACGGAGGCCCTCTTGGACCTTCTCTTCCAGGTCCGCGACCATGGCATCACCATCCTCTTGGTCGAGCACGACATGAGCCTGGTGATGAACGTCTCCGACCACATCACAGTGCTCAACTTCGGGAAGAAGATTGCCGAGGGCAACGCGGAAGCCATTCAAAAGAACCAGGAAGTGATCGACGCCTACCTGGGCACGGAGGTGGGCAATGCTTAAGGTTACGGGAATCGAAACGTGGTACGGGGCCATCCAGGCCCTCAAGGGCGTCTCGCTCGACGTCAAGCAGGGCGAGATTGTGGCCCTCCTGGGCGCAAACGGCGCCGGGAAGAGCACGACCATCAAGACCATTACCGGGATGCTCAAGCCAGCCAAGGGGACGATCGAATTCCTTGGGCAGGACATCACGGGCATGGAAGCCGAGGACATCGCGGACATCGGGATTGCCTGCGTCCCCGAGGGCCGTCGGATCTTCCCGGGCCTCAGCGTCATGGACAACCTGATGCTGGGCGCCACGCCGCGCAAGAATCCGACCAAGGCCGAGCTGGATCAGGACCTGGAGCGGGTGTTCCATCTGTTTCCGATTTTGAAGGAATTCAAGGACCGCCTTGGGTGGCAGCTCTCCGGCGGACAGCAGCAGATGCTGGCCATCGGCCGCGGCCTGATGTCCCACGCGAAGCTGCTGCTCCTGGACGAGCCCTCGCTGGGTTTGGCGCCGGTGCTGGTCCAGGAAGTCTTTCGGGTCATCAAGCAGATCCGCGAGGCGGGGACAACTATATTCCTGGTCGAGCAGAATGCACGGATGGCCCTCCTGATCGCGGATCGCGGCTATGTCCTCGAGACAGGCCGCATGAAGCTAACCGACACCGCGGTCAAGCTGCTCGCGAACGAAGACATGAAGGCGCACTACCTGGGCGGACACACGAAGGCGATCACCGACCGGCGACGCGCATCGCGCCCGTCCGCCTAGCGACCCGTAATCCGTCAGCCCGGCCGTCGTCGGCCGGGCTGTCTGTTTGTCGGCCAGCAGTGGACCTTCGGGACACAAGGAGAGGGGAATGGGACAGGGGGGATGTCAGTGGATCGTGTGCATTGGGCTTGCGCTGGCGCTTTGTGCGGGTCCAGCACAGGCGGCGAGTAATGAGATTTTGATCGGGATGAACACCCCGGTGACGGGGGCGAATGCCGCCAACGGCGCACTCTGGACGAAGGCGGTCCGGCTTGCCGAGAAGCAGATCAATACGGCGGGCGGGGTGCTTGGCAAGCAGATCAAAGTGCTTGTCGTCGACGATCAGTCCACCAATCCGGGCGCGCTGGCGGCGGTGAACAAGAGCATCGAGCAAGACAAGGTCCTGGCGCTCCTCGGTCCGACGACAAGTACGCAAATCCTGGCCGTGTCCGAGGTCATCAAGCAGGCGGGCATTCCCACCCTGGTGGGCGGGAGCGCGGTCGCCGTCACGCGGCAAGGGAACCCCTGGCTATTTCGCGTCCGGCCGGACGATTCGATCGTCGCGCAGGGCATGGTCAAGTACATCAAGGAAGACATGAAGCTCACCAAGGTCGGCATCCTGCATGACGCCGACGCCTTCGGGAGTGGCGGAGCCGACCTGGTCGAGAAGTACGCCAAAGAGAGTGGCCTCCAGGTCGTGAAGCGGGAAAAATACGCGGGATCGGACCGGGATTTTACGGCACAACTTCTGGCGCTCAAAAGCGCCGGTACCGAGGTGATGGTCGTCTATGCCACGGCGGGGCCGGCCATCGCGGTCATCCAGCGGCAGTACCGCCAGATTGGCTCCCCCTTCAAATTCCTCGGCTCGCCGACCAGCGCGCAGGAGAACACGCTGAACCTGTCCAAGGAAGCCGCGGAAGGGTTGATCGCGATGATGGACAACGTGCCCGGCGAGGCGCTGCGGACGTATGCGGCGGATTATAAGAGAGAATACGGCGAGGATATGAACACGTTTGCCGCCTTCGATTATGATGCCCTGCAGATCCTCGCCAACGCGATCAAGAAGGGTGGAGAGGATCGGGCTAAGATCCGCGAAGCCATCCTGGCCACCAAAGGCTATGTCGGCGTGCTGGGCACGTACAGCTTCACCGCCAATGGCGACAGCCTGCACACGGCGACCGTCGTCCAGATCGAGGGCGGGAAGCCCAAGCTGCTCAAAGTCGTAACCGTGGAGCCGAAGTAGAAGCAGAGTTTCGGATCGGGATTTTCCGAGCCGGCCGAAACAGTTGCCTCGGCCGGTTTTCGTTAGCAGGCCGCGGTAGCCTCACAATTGACGCGGAGAGTCTTGCTCGATAGTCTCGTGCCGGACTCAGTCGCCAATTCTAACGGTGCTGTCCCACGCCGATCCGGGGGCAGAGTGCTGTCAGCGTACAGGTCGAGCAGAGCGGGGAAATCGGCGTGCACAGATGCTGGCCATAGGTGACCAGCAGATCATTGAACGGAATCCAGTGGCGGCGCGGCAACACTTTGCGCAGTGCAAATTCGGTCTCGTCGGGGGTCTTGGTCTTCACGAATCCCAGGCGGTTGCTGATCCGGTGGACGTGCGTGTCCACGCAGATGCCTGGTTTTCCGAAGCCGATCGTGAGCACGAGATTCGCCGTCTTGCGGCCGACGCCCTTCAGGGCAAGGAGTCCCTCGAGCGTATCGGGGACCAGGCCGTTGTGCTCGGCGATGAGGGTGCGGCAGATCTCGCGGATCACGCGCGCTTTGGTTCGGTAGAACCCGGCCGGGAAGATGGTCTTGGCAATCGTGGCGGCCGGCACGCGCCCCAACGTGTCTGGCGTGCGTCCGAGCCGGAAGAGCCGTGCCGACGCGGCGGCCGTCACCTCGTCCTTGGTGCGGAGGCTGATCAGGCAGGACACCAGGACCAGGAAAGGATCGCGCGATTCCTGCGCAACAGCCCCGACGGCAGTCGGCTTCCAGCGGCGCAGTGCCACTTTGAGCAGACGGACGATGCGGTTGATGTCGGACGTGGTGCGGGGCACCGCAGCTCCTTGGAAGTAGCCAGTCAAGTATAGCAGAAACAAAGAGAAACCCCGAGGGAGGATCGGCATGGATGCAGCCTGGGTGCACAGGGCATTCGAGAAGATCGGAGCGTTCGGCCGCGGTCCGCGCGGACACAGCCGGCTCGTGTTCGGTGAAGCCGAGTGGGCGGCCTGCGAATACCTGGCCGCGGAGATGCGGGAATCCGGCCTCGCCGTCCGGACGGACGCGTTCGGGAACATCATCGGGCGACGCGAGGGCACCATCCTCGGCGCGCCGGCCGTCGCCACGGGGTCGCATCTGGATACGGTCCCGGAAGGGGGCAACTTCGACGGCGTGGTCGGGGTCGTTGCCGGACTGGCGGCGATCCGACGCCTGGCCGCCCTGGGGCCGTTCCCGCACCCATTGGAGCTGATCGTATTCCGGGGCGAGGAGTCGAGTCGGTTCTCGATCGGCACGATGGGAAGCAAGGTCATGGCGGGCCTCACCACCGTCCAGAAATGGAGCGGCTTGAAGGATGTTGCGGGAATCACGCTGGCCGAGGCGATGGCCGCGCACGGGCTACGCCTGGAGGCCATTGAGAGCGCGGTTCGGGGCGCTACAGATCTCGCCGCCTTCGTCGAGATGCACATCGAGCAGGGGCCGGTCCTGGAAACCGCGGGGCTGCGGGTCGGCGTGGTCGAGGCGATCGCCGCGCCGATCCGTCTCAAGCTGACCGTCAGAGGCGTCGCCGCGCACTCCGGGACGACGCCAATGAACGCGCGGCGGGACGCCCTGATTACCGCGGCGCGCATCGTCCTCGCCGTACAAGAGGAAGCCCGGAATCGCGCGGACCGGCGAATCGTCGGCACGGTGGGTGCGCTGCAGGTCCACCCGGGCGCGCTCAATGTCGTGCCCGGCTGCGTCGAGCTGTGGGTGGACGTGCGCGGGATTGACGAAAGCCATCTCCGGGAAGCGGGCGATGCCGTGCAAGGGCGCGCGCGCCAGATCGCCGCTGATGATGGCGTCGGACTCGACGTGGATCTGCTCGGCGCGGACCGGCCGATCCAGATGGACCCGCACGTCATTGGGGCCATCGAGGCGTCCTGCCAAGCCGTTCGGGTGCCGTTCCGGCGCATGCCCAGCGGCGCCGGACACGATGCGATGAACATGGCGCGGATCTGCCCTGCCGGGATGCTCTTCGTCCCGTGCCGGGCGGGCGTCAGTCACAATCCTGACGAACACGCCGAGATTGACGACATTCTCTGCGGCATCGACGTACTCACGGAAACGCTCCGGCGGCTGGCGTCGGATGAGCCGCGCAAAAGTTGACTTTTGCAGTCTCTCCTCATAATCTTTGCCTTCGTTTGGATTTCAACGCCAGCTCCACGCTGTCCCTGCCTTCTGGGCGGGCAGTCCCAGAGAAGAGGAGAGTATGGTCGAGCCACTGCATTTCCTAACTTTCGGCCCCCATCCCGACGACGCAGAGATCGGCACCGGCGCGTTCCTGCTCAAAATGAAGAACCAAGGCTACCGGACGGGCATGATCCTCCTCACTGAGGGGGACATGGGCGCCGGCACGCCCGAGATCCGGCGCAAGGAAGCCGCCGCCGCCGCGCGCGACCTCAAGCTCGACGTGTATGAGGTGCTTGACCTCGGCGACACGCGCCTGGAAGATTCCTACGAAAATCGCGTGCGCGTCGCTTCGCTGGTGCGCAAGTATCGGCCCCAAGTCGTGCTGGCCCCGTACTACGGGCTGGAGCCGGGTCGCGGCCGGGGGCACGGCGATCACATCGCCTGCGGCTACGTTGTCACCCACGGCACCAATTTTGCCCACCTCGAGAAATTCCCGGCGGAAGGCCCGGCGCACGCGGTGAGACGCATGATGTACTATTTTCTGCCGCCGTTCATGCGTCCGACATTCATCGTGCCGGTGGACGAGGAGTTCCCGCAAGCGATTCGGGCCCTGGCCAACCACAAGTCGCAGTTCGACCGCTCCGACCGGCCAAAGTTTTTCCCGACCCGGCTGGAAACGTTTGCGGCGTACCTCGGCGCGCAGATCGGCGCGAAATACGGTCAGGCGTTTTACGTCCAGGATCCGCTCCGGATCGACGATCCGTCCTTCTTGTTCACCGATCCGGTGTCGCGGCGGTCCGATCCGTTGGAGCGGGAACGCTAAATCGTAGTGAGGTGGCAGGAGGGTTCGTGCCAGAGCCCACCGCCTGGGTCTGGGAGGGCAGTCGCGAGCTGTACCGGCGTGGACACGTCGTGGTTCGCGAAGACTGGCTGCGGCTGCCGAGCGGTCTAGAAGCTCCGTATCCCGTCCTCCAACTTGGACGGACCGCTGCCATTGTTCCCCTCACCCATGATGGCGAGATTGTGCTGGTACGGCAGTACCGGCATGTCACGCGCGCCTTCTGCTGGGAAATTCCGGGCGGCAGCATTCATCCGGGTGAATCCCCGGAGGATGCCGCCCAGCGTGAGCTCCGCGAAGAAGCCGGACTGCGGGCCCGCCGCCTCCAACGGCTGGGCGGATTCTGGCCCAACAATGCCTACCTTGATGAAATCATCCATGTGTTCCTCGCCGAAGATCTGACCGACGATCCACTGCCGCCAGATGCGGACGAAGCCCTCACGCGCTGCACGTTTCCGTTCGCCGAAGCGCTGGCTATGGCGCAGGATGATCGGATTACCTGCGGCTTGACGAAGCTCGCGATCTTTTGGGTGGCCGTCCGGGGTCACGCAGCGGATCCCGCTAGGCCTGCCGGCCTTCGGGAGCGCTGAGGATGGCGCTCCGCCCGATGCGAAGTTGGCTGAAGCGGCCTGCGCCCAAGCCGGCGACCTTCGTCATCGGCGACATTCACGGCTGCCTCAAGCCGTTGGAGCAACTGCTCAAGAAAATCGCCCCTGGTGCCAAGGACCGTCTGATTTTCGTCGGCGATTACATCGATCGCGGCCCCGACTCCAAGGCTGTCGTCGATTTTCTCCTGCGCCTCCCCTATCGCGCCATTTTCCTGTTGGGCAATCACGAATACATGCTGATGGAATACCTGGAGGGCGGCGGGGAAGAGATCTACATGATGAACGGTGGAGATGCGACGATGAAGAGCTACGGCGGGCGCGAAAAAATCCCGGCCGCGCACCTGGACTTCTTTCGCCGGCTCAAGACCTTTCACGAAGATCCGGAATTCATCGTCGTTCACGCGGGTATTCGCCCGCAGATTCCGATGGAACGGCAACGGCTGGAAGACCTGATCTGGATCCGCCAGGAATTCTTCAATTATCTGGGCACGTACCCGAAGCCCATCGTTTTCGGCCACACCCCGATGCGGAAGGTGCTGCTCGAGAAGGACCGGATCGGCATCGATACTGGCTGCTTCTTCGGCGGCAAGCTCACCTGCCTCAAGCTTCCCGAGCAACGGATCATCCAGGTTCCCGGCTTACAGCGGTGAACCGGCACTGGCGCGGGTGACCGGGCGACGCCGCTCGCGCAGTGCCTGGGGCGCGGCCTCGATCAGCGCTGTGGGCGGAGGGAGAGGCTGAGGGCCCAGATCTTGCTCTCACAAAAGATGCGGACGAGTTCGGGGTCCAAGCGGCCGGCGTTTGCTTCGCTCTGCAGCACATCCAGCGCCAGCTCCGGCGCGACGGCGCGCTTGTACGGCCGATCCGAGGCGGTGAGGGAGTCGTAGATGTCGCAGATGGCCATCATCTTGGAGGGGAGCGGGATGTCATCGTCCTGCAGGCCGCGCGGGTAGCCGCTGCCATCCACCCGTTCGTGATGGGCGTAGGCAATG
>DATJQT010000097.1:0-6890 GCA_035505475.1 Vulcanimicrobiaceae bacterium | reverse complement strand
AGCGGCCACGGCGCGCTAGGCGCCGTCAGGAGGTATCTCGACCATGGCAGGCAAGGACCCGCAGGCCATCGCGGCCAATTGGGCCTCTCGGCTCGGCGCAAGCTCGCAGCGGATCACGGACGGGGTGAATGCGGTCACCGTCGCCCCGGGGCAGGCCGCAGCGCGCCAGAAGGCCGTTTGGCAGCAGAACACGGCCAATGCCGCTGATAAGTGGGCGAGCCGGACCTCGCAGGTTTCGCTCGGTGACTGGCAGACGGCCATGATCCAGAAGGGCGCGCCGCGCGTGGGTGCCGGGGCCTCGGCAGCCGTGCCCAAATTCGCGTCCTTCATGGGGCAACTCCTGCCCCATATCGATTCGGTCAAGGCCGGACTGCCGCCCCGGGGCAACCTTGACGCGAACATCGCGCGCATGGTCAGCTTCACACAGGGCATGGCCAAGTTTCAGCGGCGCGGCTAGGCGCGGCCTCTTGGCATGACGGGCGGGAGAGCACGCGCCGGCTGGCGTAGCTGTCCCGCCTGACCCGTTCCGATCACACAGGAGCACGCAACATGCCCGCACTCGACACGATCGCCAGCTATCAGGGCACGGTGGGCAGCACGCTTGCCGCCGGCACGATGGCCACGGGCGACCCCGCAGCGATCCGCAATTTCCCGCCCACCCAATTCGCCGCGCTCATGGCCGCGGGGTACGATGACGTGACCTCGCCCCTGACGTGGCGCATCCGCTCGCCGCTCCTCCATGACAACGTGGACGGCATCCAGTTTGACCCGGGCACCGCGGCGCCCACGCTCCTGCTTCCCCGCGGGATGCAGCAGAAGCTCCAGGCGCAGGACACCCTCACCTTCGAATTCAGCACCGCAGCGTCCACCGGCAAGGCGTGCGGCGCGGCGCTTATCTACTACAGCCAGCTTCCGGGCGCGCCCGCACGGCTGTACGCCCCGGGCGACATTGACGGGATCACCAAGAACATCAAGCCCGTCCGCATCGCCATCGGCTCGGGCGCCAACACCGCCGGTCAGTGGTATGACCTCGTGATCACCACGACCGAGAACCTGCTTCACGCCAACACGGACTATGCCGTGCTGGGCCTGTCATTCTCGCAGGCCGTGGCCATGGTCGCGGTCAAGGGTCCCGACACCGGCAACCTCCGGTGCGGCGTGCCGGGCGGCACCAACAATCCGCAGGGCGCGGAATTCTTCGTCCGGCTCAGCGAGGAAGCACAACTGCCCTGCATCCCCGTCATCAACAGCGCGAACGCCGGCTCGACGTTCGTGTCCATCGTGTCGAGCGCGGCAACGGGCGCAGCGGGGTTCGTGACCCTCATGCTGGCCGAGCTTGCGCACAACCTGAGCTAGCCCGTCATGGGCGGCGAAATCAGCGGTGAAACCCCGTGGCGCCGTTCCCGTCAGACCCTGCGGCCGGTATCCCCGGCCGCAGGGGCGGATTGGTCGGTGACTGTTCCGGCCGGGCATATCTACCGGCTGCGGTCTGTGCTGGCGACACTGGTAACTAGTGCCGCCGTGGCAACGCGCATCGCGCGCCTGACGCTCAATGACGGCAACGGGGTATTCGTTGACGTGCCCCCGTTCGGGACACAGGCCGCGGGCCTGACCCGGCGCTATCTCTGGCTGCCAAGCCCGGCCGCGGTCGCGCAGGGCAACGGAATCCTGTCGAGCCTGCCGGAATTCGACCTCATGGCCGGATGGTCGCTGAGCACGGTCACGGACGCCATCGACGTTGCCGACCAATGGTCGGCCGTCGCAATCGGCATCCTTGACGTCACCGCCAAGGGCGGTGACGTGAATCTCGAGGAATTCCCCGAGCTATTCATCCAGCTAGTTTAGACCGGTCGCACGGTCATGGTGCTTGACTGGCCGGATTTCTCCCGCATCTCCACAGGGTCAATGCGGTTCCTGACCGCGTTGACCCTGGGCGGTGCGGGCACGGCAACCGCGACGGTATCGATCAACCCGAGCGAGCAGTCGCTGTACGTGGTGCCGATCATCCATTTCGGTCAAGTCACCACCCTCGCCGCGGTGGGCCATAGCAGCGGATTCAATGCCGCGGTGGCCGAGTGGGCCTATTCGGGTGGCCCTCAGTATCCCGCCCCATCGATGATCGCGGTGTCTACGGCGCAGGACACATCGTGGGACCTCACGTTCGCGTGCACTGGCATCGCGGGCGCGTGCGGCGTGTACGTGTTCGCAAGCACGGACCATCCGCCCGCATCGAATATGTGGCAGCCGGGTTGGGTTGCCCTGTCTGACGGGGTGAATCAGCTAGCCGGGCAAAAGGCCATGGGCGGGTCAATCCCGGTGGTGATTGCGTCCGACCAAAGCGCGGTGCCGGTATCGATCACCGCGAAGCGGCAGGTCACCTATGGGGCGCCGATCAAACCGGGCGCGACCGGCTACCTGTCGCACGTGTTCGCGGGGGCGGGATCGTTTCAGTATGCCACCATATATCACGGTGTCGGGGCGACGAAAACCCTGCGCCTCAAATCGGCCATCGTGCGGATCGGGTCGGCATCCGCAGCCGTGTCCATAGCTGCGGATTTGATCGCCCTTACTAGTGCCGTGACTCCGGCCACAGGAAATCCGGTGATTACCCCCGCGCCCGTCAACCGCGCCAACGTGGCTGAGGCCACCGTGCTTGCCCTGCCCACTACACAGGGCACCGAGGCCGCGAGTCCGATATCGTCCTACGGCGCGTCGATCGGAATCACGGGCGCCGCGTCAGTCATCAGCCCGCCACCGGCCTTTACCGATATCGTGCTGTGGCCGCTCGTGACGGTTGACGGCACCGAGCTTGACGACCCGACCATGCGGGCCGGTACGGCCGAGGGTCTGGCGGTTACGATTCGAGCGAGCGCTGCGGCTACGCTTGCGATCGGCGTGGGTTTCATCTTCACCGAGGAATGACGGTCGAGCCATGGCCACCGAGTATCGAAGCTATGCCGTGATCGTGCCGGCCGGTGCGACGATCGCCGCGCCGAACGTGCAGGCGCTCGCCATGCCGGCCCGGATCGTGACGAGTATTCGAGTGCGGGTGCCTCCAGGTCCGCGTGGCAATCTCGGGTTTCGGCTCACGTCCAACCGTCAGGCGGTGATCCCGGCCGATGGCTTGCAATGGGTTGTGGCCGATGATGAAGTACTGGAGTGGCCGGTCGAGAACGCGCTCCAGACCGGGGTGTGGGAGTGCACGGCCTACAATTCAGGCGTGCTCCCGCATACTGTCTATTTCCTGTTTGCCTTGGAGCCCCTGAGCACGCGCAGCGCTGCGCCCGGGCCGTCACCCCTGACCGTGACCGCGTAGAATGGCGCAGCACGGACGATTGCAAGCGAGGCACCGCCGATGATCGCAGCCGCTTTGGTCAAGCTCGGTATTCCCGAGGCAGGCGCCCGGGCCGGAATCGTGGCCGTGCTCGCGCTCGTGGGTGGCCTGTTGACGGCCTATTTCCCGGCTGCGCCGTTCCTGCCTCCGGTGGCCGCATTCCTCGTGGCCGTGGCAACGATCATCGACCCCAACGCGAGCCATGCCGATTCGGGAGGGCAGGCCGTTGGATGACTCTCCGCGCCGCAGGCGGGATGACCGCGAAGTACCCGATTGGGCCATCGACCTCATGAAAGCCGTATCCGACATGCGGGCCGAAACCGGGTCACGGCTTGCGCGCCTAGAAGCCGGCGTGGTGGTCATCGCGTTTGTGATCACCACCGGCATCGCGCTTGCCGCCGTGCTCCACCTTGGAGGGTGACCGTGGCCAACCCGACCGATAAACAGAAGCTCGATGCGGCGTGGGACCGGCTCAAAGTGTGGAATAACGTGACCATGCCGAGCCTCTATGCTCGACTCGTGAAGCTCGCGCAGAAGCTCTCGTGACGTGCCGTGCGGATGCGGTGCGGGATTGGAGGATGCCATGGCCGGCGTGCCTGACGGCGCGGCGTGGGTGATCACCCAACAGACACAGACTAGCGATATCGGTTCCGAGGGAACCTATGTAACCGGGGTGCGGGTCACCTTCCGCACCGCGGCCGGCGTGGTGGCGTCCGTGTTCCTGCCGGACACGGAATACACCGAGGCCAACGTGCGCGCCGCGGTCAACGCGCGTGCGGCCACGGCGGATGCCATCGCGGCGATGCAGGGGTGAGCCATGCCGGTTGTCGTGGTGATCGGGGGAGTTGCGCTTGATGTAGTCGCGTGCGTGGTGCTCTTGATCGTGGCCTATTTCGCCGCGCTCATGCTGGTAAAGCCGCTCGCGTGGCTATTGGGGCAAATCCCGGGCATCGGCCAGGCCATCGCCAAGGCGCTAGAGGATGGGGTCGGCGCGTTCGAGGATTGGGCACAGAATTGGATCAAGAACGCGCTTGCGCCGCTCGTGGCGCTCGTGTCGGCGCCCGTTGCGTGGCTCAATACCACGTGGCAATGGTCGGTCAAGGTCGCTGAGCTTACAGTCGGCCAGCTTGTATCGTCGATTGCCCATACGGCGCAGCTAATCTACAAATTGCAGAGCGCCGTAGCCGGCATCCTCGACACGCTCGACACGCTGGCGCACCGGATCGCCGCGGTCGCACTCAGTATCCCGAGCATTGCGCAGGCCATCACGGATGACGCGGTGACCGCGCTCCGGGCATGGGTGCGCACCCTCATTGCGGACGTTGACCGGACCATCGCGCAGGCCATCGACACGGCGCATGTCGAGCTTGGCCACGCCATCGACGGGGTGAATGCCGACCTGCACCAGCTTGACCTCGCGTTGCGCCACGCCATCGATACCGCGGTGACCGGGGTTCAGGATTGGGTGAATGCCCGGTTGCGCCCGATCGAACAGGAGGTTTCCGATATCGGGAAGGTTGTCGATGCCCTGCCGGCCGTGTCAACGATCGTGGCCACGGTCACCGCGGTTGAGGCCATCGAAACGCTTATCCGCGAGTGCGTCAACCCGGTATGCTCGGGCCTCGGCCCGTCGCTCGACATCCTGAATGACATTGCGGACGGGGCAGCACTCGCGGCCATGCTGGCGCTCGTGGCCGAGGCATACGCCGATCCTGTGGGCACCGCAGGCACGGTCAACGGCTACGCCAAGGGGGTTGAGGGCATCGTGCAAACGATCCTCGCCCCGGTCGGCATTTAGGGGGCGATGCGCTCATGGCGGCACTCGGCACCACCATCGAACAGCTATTCCTTTGGTCCGTCGCGGGAACCTTGGTCACGGGCGCGCTCACCCCGGCCGTACAGGCTGAGACGAACCTCGCCAACAGCCTCGCCCCCGTGGTGCCGCTCTCGCCCGCCGACGTGGCCGATGCCGTGTTGCGCAATGTTGACGTGCCGGGTGGGCCAGAGGCCGAGGCGGCAATGTCGGGAGTCAACGCCGACCGGCTGGCCGTGCTCAACGCGCTTGCCGGCAACGCGCCGGACCCGGGATCGCTGGCCATCGCGCTACGGCGCAAGCTCATTGACCAAGGCACCTACGATCGCGGCATCCGCCAAGGCCGGCTGCGCGATGAATGGGGGCCGTTGGTCCGTGAATTGGCCGTGGTGCAGCCGTCACCACAGGCCATGCTCGACGCTTACCTAGAGGGGCAAATCAGCGAGGCCGAGGCGCGCGACCGATACGCGCAATTGGGCGGTGACCCGGCCTATTTCGACATCCTCTTTGACACGCAAGGGCAGGCGCCGACCCCCACCCAGCTAGCCGACCTCGCCAATCGCGGGATTATCGGGTGGGGCGGGTCAGGCCCCGGCGTGGTGAGCTTCGAACAGGGGTTCCTCGAAGGCCCGTGGCGCAACAAATGGCTCGGCCCGATGCGCGAGGCCGCGGCCTACCTCCCGCCCCCGCGCACCGTGACGGCCATGCACAAAGAGGGGGCACTGTCGGACGCGCAGGCCACGGCGCTGCTGGAGAAACAGGGGTTGACCCCCGAGCTTGCCGCGGCCTATCTCGCGTCAAGCTCGCACGGCAAGACGGCCAGGGCCAAGGAGCTTGCCGAGTCAACCGTGTTGGGCCTGTACCGGGATCGGATCATTCCGCGCGCCGAGGCTGCGACCTTCCTTGACAAGCTCGGTTTCACGCCGGAACAGGCCGACTACATTCTGCAAGTCGAGGATTTGCGGGTGGCCGAGCGCTATATCACCGCGGCCGTGTCGCGGGTGCACACCCTGTATGTCGGCCACAAGATTTCCGAGGCGCAGGCGCTCGCCGCACTGGCCGGCGTGGGGGTTGAGAACACGCAGGCCGGCGAGCTAGTCAAGCTTTGGGGGCATGAGCGCGCTGCGAACATGCGCGAATTGACCCCGGCGCAAGTCGAATCCGCGTTCGGGTATGGCATCATCGACCAACCGACCGCGCTCGCCATGCTGGCCGATATGGGGTACAGCCCCTATGACGCATGGGTGGCACTCTCGGTGCACAACAAGGCGCCGCTGGCGAATCCGCCCGCTGGCGCCACCGTTCCGGCACCGGCCGGACCGTAGAAAGGGGCACGCGATGGCCGAGGCAACCGTGGCGCACGTGCTGGCGATGGTCGCCCGCACCGCTGAGGCGCACGTGGCGCATGATGCCGCCATGCGCGCCCGGACGATCGTGCTGCACCGTGACGGTCCGGCAACCGTCGAGCCGGTGGCCGAGCCGATCAAGGCCGGATCATCGAAGCGCGGGAAGGGGTGACACGTGGCCGAGCTATGGACGTTGCCGGCATGGCAGGCGCTCGCACGCGAGGCGGCGCGCACGCTCGGCGCCGAGCACACCGATACGGTGGCCGCGATCCTCGCGCAATGGCAATGCGAACAGCCCGAGCCGGCACCGTGGCCACCGATCCACGACAACCCGGGCAACCTCACCCGGCATATCGGGGGCCTTGACGGCGAGCCGCACCGGCTGGCCACCACGGCG
>DATJQT010000096.1:0-8435 GCA_035505475.1 Vulcanimicrobiaceae bacterium | reverse complement strand
GGCGGCCACGTGCCGGGCGAGGTCCAGCACGGGTGCCCCCGGCTCGACGCCGGCCCGGTTCATGGCGATGTTGACCTCGATGACGACACGGATCCGCGCCCCGCACGCCTGCGCGGCACCGTCGAGCGCCTTGACGTGCGCCTCGCAATCCACGGCCACGATCGGATCCGCCTGCCGCGCCAGGCTGGCCACGCGCGCCACTTTGGCGGCCCCGACCACCTGGTTCGCGATCAAGATGTCGCGCACGCCCGCCTGGGCCATGACTTCCGCCTCGCTGAGCTTGGCGCACGTGACGCCATGCGCGCCTGTCTGGAGGAGCTTGTGCGCGAGGGCGGGGACCTTGATGGCTTTGGTGTGCGGGCGCCACCCAATCCCCGCCTCGTCCAGAATGACCCGCTTCATCGTGGCGATGTTCTGCTCCAGCTTGTCCAGGTCCACGAGCAGCGCCGGCGTGTCGAGCGCCGTCATGGGATGTCCCAGGGCATTCAGCTGTGCATGCATGCGTGTCACTCCTCCTCACGGACCTCAGGCGACGACAAACCCAAACACGCGGGCCGGCGTGGCCCACAGGACGCGCTCACGGTCGGCCGGACTGGACAGCCATCGGTCCAGTAGAGTCAGTGACGGCCCATACTCCACGTGCTGCTGCGTGTTGATGAACGGCCAGTCCGACCCCCAGACGCAGCGGTCCACGCCGAAGGCGGCCACGGCGGCGGCCACGAACGGCTCGACGTCCTCGTGCGGGAAGGGGTGCCGGGAGGGCCGGTACGCAGCCGACAGCTTCACGACGGCGTCCGTGTCCCGCCCGAGCCGGAGCACGGTCTGGAAGCCTGGCTGGTCGATTCCGCGCGTCAGGTCGGGATCGCCGAAATGATCGATCACCACCCGGACGCCGCACCGGCGCAGCGGGGTCTCGATGTCAGCCCACGCGTCGCCCGTCGCGTACACCTGCACGACCCAGCCCAGCGCTTTGACCCGCTTGAGGAATGTATGGGTTGCGGGGCGCGTCAAGGCGTCCGGGTCCGTGCGCATCAGGTTCAGCCGGATGCCCACCACACCGGCGGTGGCAAGCCTCGTGAGCTCCGCATCGGCGAGGTCGGGCCGGAGCACCGCGATCCCCTTGATGCGGCCCCTGCTCGCCCGCATGGCGTCCAGCATGGCGGCGTTGTCCGTGCCGTAACAGCTCGGCTGGACGAGGAGCGCGTGCGTGACCCCGTGCGCAGCCAAGGTGTCCCCGAATGCCTGTCGGTCACCCACCTCATCAGGGCGCGGCTTGTACCCTGGCCCGACGGTGTACGGGAAATGGGTCGGGTCGATGATGTGGGCGTGACAATCCGCGCGGGGCATGCGAATCCTCGTGTTCCAGTGACGCGGTCAGCCGTTCAGGCCTTCACGGCGCCCGCGGTCATCCCCCGGATCAGGCGCTCGGAAAACAACGCGTAGACCACGATCACCGGGACGATGGCGATCATCAGGCCGGTCGCGATCATCCCGATGTCTTGCATCTGGTCGCCCATGAACTTCTGGATGCCCAGCGGCAACGTCCGCATCTCCTCGTCCGTGATCAGGACGACGGCGTACAGGAACTCGTTCCAGAGGCTGATGAAGTTGAGGATGATGGTCGTGGCGATGGCCGGCACCCCGATCGGGAGCGTGAGCCGCCAGAAGATGTTGTAGTCCGAGCAGCCGTCGATCTTCGCCGCCTCGTACAGCTCCTGCGGGATCTGCGCGAAGAAGCTCTCCAGGATGTACATCGTCAAGGGCAGCTGGATGGACACGTACACCAAGGTCAGCCCCGCGCGTGTGTTGAACAGGCCGTACTTCACCAGCACCTGGAACAACGAGATGATGGTCACCTGCGGCGGGAAGATGATCGCGCTGAAGATGAGGAAATAGAGGAGTCGGTTGCCGCGGAAGCGGTAGCGCGCGAAGCCGTGCGCTGCCATGGCCCCGAGCATGGTCAGAATCGCCACGGCCGACACCACGACCAGCGTGCTGTTCCAGAAGTAGGTGCCGTAATGGGAGGTCGTCCAGGCGGTCAGAAACTTATCCCAGTGCACGTGCTCGGGCAGGCCGTACGGGTTGGCGCTGATCTCCGGCGTGGTCCGGAGCGACATGACGCTCACCCAGGCGAACGGCCCCGCGGAAAAGACCGTGTACAGCGTGAGCCCGATCAGCAGCAGGGCGTGCGTCCAGGTCCGGGGAACCGGCATCGGCTCAGTACTCCAGGCGCTCGCGCTGCCGGAAGAGCCAGGTGAGACCGATCACGAACGCCAGCACGACGACGAACCACACGGCCGCGACGGCGGACGGATACCCGAGATCGAAGGTGTTCCACTCGAAGGCCCGCTTGTACACGTAGGTCGACACTGTCTCGGTCGACCAGAGCGGCCCGCCGCGCGTCATGATCCAGACCAGGTCGAACACCTTCATCTTGCCGACAAACGCCAGGATGAGGAGGTTGAGGAGGGTCGCCCGGAGCATCGGGATGATGATGTAGACGAGCTTCCGGAGCCAGCCACAGTTGTCGAGTTCCGCGGCTTCGAGCACCTCGGCGGGCAGGGCGAACAGCGCTGCCAGGCAGACCACCATGTTGAAGCCGGCCCATTTCCAGGCGTGCGCGAAGATGAGCGCCCCCAGCGCCGTACGCGGGTCGCCGATCCAGGAGTGCACCCAGGCGCCCAGGCCGACGCTCCGCAGCAGGAGGTTGGCGATGCCCCAGTCGTAGTTGTAGATCCACATCCACAGGATCCCCACCACGACGTAGGAGATCAGCACCGGCGTGAACCACGCCACCCGGAAGAAGCGGGCGAACGGCACCTTCGCGTAGAGACAGAGCGCGAGCACGAGGCCGGTGCCGACATCGGCGGTCGGCGCCACCGTCGCCCAGACCATCGTGTTCCTGACGGCCTTCCAGAAGGTAGGGTCCTGCGTGAACAGGGTGACGAAGTTCGCCCACCCGACATACTGCTCCACGCCCCGCGGCTTGATCACATGGAAGCTGTTGTAGAAGGTGAGGGCCACCGGGTAGATCGTGAAGGCCGCGTACACCAGGAGCGCTGGGGTGAGATACACCATGATGGCGCCCCAGGGTGCCTGGGGCGGTCCGCCGCGGATCTGGCGACCGACGCGAGGCTCGGCGACGGCGACCGCGGTGGGTGCAGAGAGGGTGCGGGGCACAGCGGGGGTCTCGGGCATCACGTCGCCTTATCACAGCGGACCGGGGAGGCACCTTCCCCGGTCCGTAACTTTGAGGGTCAGCCCTTGTAGCAGGCCTGGTTGACCATCTCGAGCGCCTTGTCGACGGGCAAGAGGCCACCGGGGAAGGCGGTGTTCACCACCTGCACGTAGGTTTCCGCGCACTGCCCCTTCAGCAGGTTGCGGGGCGAGCCCATGAAGTACTCGGCGTTCTTGTTCCGCTCCGACAGCTCGCGGAAGTAGCCCGCGTACTTCCCGCTCACCTTGCTCGGATCGCTCTTGATGCCGGTCTGGAGCAGCACGGTCGTCAGCCAGAGCGTCCCCATCTCCGGCGTGGCCATCGTGTTCAACAGAGCCCCAGCCAGCTTTGGGTTCTTACTGTTCGCATTGATGGAGAAGCTCCCCCCGGCGAGGAGCGACTTGCAGTTATTGCAGGCGCCCCCATCCATGGCGGCGAACTGCATCACGCCCAGCGGGAAGTTCTCTGGCTGGCCGCCCTTGTCCGGCGGGACGAACGCGCGGCCGGTGTAGAACGCGCCCATCGGGAACATCAGGGCGCCCGGCTTGGTGTGGAAGTAATAATGGGACTCGCCCAGCTTGAGGGTGGCGAAGCTCTTGGGATACGCGCCCGCATCCACCAGCTGTTTCACCCAGGTGAAGACCTCGACGACCCGGGGGTCCTTCCAGGAGAGCTTGCCGGCGAGGAGCTTGCCATAGTCGGCCTTGCCGAGCTTCTTCAGGAGGGCCTCGTGCGTCAGGTACGCGCCGGGGAACGGCCGATCACCGACTCCCTGTGCAATCGGCGTCATCCCGGCGGCAGCGGCCTTCTTGACCACGTCCAGGAACTGTGCCTGCGTGAACTGCCCGGTCGGGGGCAGCGTCACGCCGAGCTTCTTGAGCCAGTCCTTGTTGTAGTACAGCTCGATCGTGTAGGCCTCCTTGGCCAGGCCGTACACCTTGCCGTCGACGGTCCAGGCCTCCCGCGCCCACGGCTCGACGTTGTTCCAGTTGATCAGGTCGTTCAGGGGCAGCAGGAACCCGTTCTCGATATACTCGGTCTGGTCCGGCTCGGTGTAGAGGATGTCGGGCCCCTGGCCCGCCCGCAGGGCCGCCTTCAGCGCCGCGTTCAGCGCCTCCTTCTGGTACCAGGTCATCTTCACCGTCACGCCGGGATTCGCCTGCTCGAACTTCTTGGCGGCCGTCTCGGCCCAGGCGACCTTGGCCGCTTCGTCCGCCTCGTGGCTCCACAGCGTGAGCGTCGTCTCCGCCGACGCGACCGCCACGCATCCGAGCGCAAGGGCTGCGCCCCACAGCATCCGCTGGAACCAGGGTCCCATGCCTCCTCCGCGCCTTGCCATCGCCCTGCCTCCTTTGTGAAAACCCCGCGCCCCGCTCCGTATGGAGAGGAGGCGCTGGCGGGCCGACCACGGCCCGCGCTTCGCGGCCTTGTCGCTGTCTCCCTCAGCGTTGCGTCAGGGCAGCGACGCCCGGATGACGAGGTCCGGCGGCAGCAGGATCTGCCGCGGCCTTTCTACGTCATCGGTATCGTGACGGTCGAAGAGCAGGCCGGCAGCGACCTCGCCGACGCCGCGCTTGGGCACCGCGACCGTCGTCAGCGGCACGCGGCAGTACTCTCCCCAGGGAATATTGTCATACCCGACAACGCCCACATCCTCCGGCACCCGCACTCCCCGTGCGTGGAACCCATGCACCAGCCCCACGGCGAGGCGGTCGGAGGTCGCGAAGACGGCGGTCGGGCGCTGTCTCTGCGTCAACAAGGCATCGGCTGCCCGTATCCCATCCGTCACCTGCCCGTCCGCGACCCGTATATCCCAGTCGTCCCGCAGCGCCACCCCGGCCTTGCTCAGCACGACACGGAACCCCGTGAAGATGTCGTGGCCGGGCCGGTGGTGCGGATCTCCCCGCCGGACGATGGCGACTCGCCGGTGCTCCCGCGTCAGGATGTGCCGTGCCGCGAGGCGGCCGCCCTCCACATCGTCCGCGGAGACAAAGTCGCCGGCCGGCCAGCGGCGGCCCATGACCACTGTCGGGGTCCCGGCGCCGCGCGCGGCGAGGAGGTGGTCCAGCCGGCTCTCCACCGGGGTGATGAGGAGACCCCCGATGCGAAATTGCTGAAACTGCGCCAGGCAGCGGCGCTCTTCCTCGGCACTCCGGCCGGACTCGCCGATGACCACCAGGTACTCCCGCTTGGCCGCCATCGCCTGGATGCCGCTGACCAGCTCCGCGAAGAAGGGATTGGCCAGCTCCAGGAGAATCACCCCCACGGTTCTCGTCCGGTCCGTCACCAGGCCGCGCGCCAGGAGGTTCGGGACATACCCGAGGGCGGCGCTGGCCCGCAGAACGCGTTTGTGCGTGGCCGCGGCCACCAACGGATGATTGTTCAACGCGCGCGAGGCCGTGACAACGGACACGCGGGCCCGGCTCGCCACCGCGCGGAGGGTCACCCGTCCCCGTGATTGTGATAACGTTTTCATTGCGGGAAGTATGATTGCCCACTGCGGTCCTATTTGTCAAGGGATGTGTATGTCGGCTCGCCCCGCGTCAGCGTCACCCGGCCGGCGTAGTCGTAGACCGGCTGTATCTCCCGAAAACTCGTCGCCATCAACCCATTTGGGTGTCTCGGCGATTTGCATCAAGCTGACTGCTGTAGATAATGGCTTCGGGGAGTCGCCGAGTCGCCTACTTTACGTTTCCGGAAGGACACGTTCCTGACCTGACACGACATACCGTTCCGGAAAAGTTGGAAGGAGCCGCATCGGACCAGACCCGTTCAAGAGACAGGTAGTCCTCCTGGATTGGAATCTGGAGCTCGGCGGTTCTACGCTCGCAACGCTCAGGGCTGGGGGATTGCCGCCGGTTGCGTTATTACGAACTCTGCCGTACATTCACCGAGCCTCAAAGATCAACGGCCCGCATCCCTGAGAGGCCTGGCAGGCAGATTGTCGGCGGACATGGAGACATACTGCAGGGACGCGCCTCCGTTCTTGGTGAAGTCGCATGCAGCGCCGCCGATCCGCCTGGATCTCTCGACCCCCTTCCATCGTGGACCACGATCCACCGCGATCGTGCAGCAGCGCGCGGGCTGGCGGCCGACGCCTGCAGGAGAGGAACCGTGCGAAGAACAGATCGAGAAATCACCGATCCGGCCGAGATCCGGGCTATCCTGGAGAAAGCCGATGCGTGTCACCTCGCGCTGGCAGAGAATAATGTGCCGTACCTGGTGACGATGAATTTCGGGCTGAAGCGCGATCCGAGTCTCGTGCTGTACTTTCACGCCGCCCACGCGGGGAAGAAGGTCGAGATGCTCAAAAAGAATAACCGGGTATGCTTTGGGGCGGACATCGACCACGAACTCCTCCTCTCCGAGACCGGCACCAGTTGTGGCTGCAGCATGCGGTTCCGGAGTGTCATCGGGACGGGCCAAATATCCTTCATCACGAACCGCGCGGAAAAGGGTGAGGCGCTCGCAGCGATCATGCAGCACTATGCGGCGCATGCGGCGGCGCGCTTCACCGAGGAGATGATTGAGCGCACCACCATTCTGCGGCTCGACGTCACGGAAATCACCGGCAAACGCCGGGCATGAGTTGGGCGATGCGCTGACGGCATCGCACTGCAAGCGGCTGTGTTTCCTGATTATTGGAACTGTTCGTATCAAGTGACCTTCTGGATGATCTGCCTGCTCTCCACCCCAAAACCGCACGACCGACGTTGTTCTCTCCGAACCTCAGCCGCTGGTCGGATTTCGTTCTTGACCTCCAGTGTGTTCACCCGTGTTCACCCACGCCTCAGGAGTGCCAGCGATGGCCACCTTTCATATGCACTCGCTCGTGGGCTTTGATCCGGACGGCGCGGCGCTTGTGTCCGAGGACGATTGTTGGGTGGAACTGACGCCGGACCTCTACCGCACCTTCTTGTCGGACATCCGGGCGGATCAGGCGCACACCCTCTTGCGCATCCTGACGGTCGCGACCCAATTGCCGCTCGTCGCCGGTGCCGTGCAGGTACACTTCGTGGAGTACGACGTTCCCGTCTGCGTGATCGCGGCCCCGGCCGCCTGGCCCAGCATTGCGCGCCCGTTGACTGTCGGTCCCGAAAATGCAAAACAGGCGACTCGACGAGACCCGAATCGATTACCCAAGGCAGACAGCGTGAGGCAGATCGACGAACACATCAACCGGAATGCTGATTTGGAGTTTTCGGGAGCGACAGCCCTCGGGATGGTTTTCACAATGACGGGCTCGAATCTCACGTCCTTCCAATTGCTCATGTCCCCCCGTCCCGCATTGACGCGAGATTAGATTTTACGTACAATGTACATAAATGAATGCGCTGCGGTTTGTCTGGGATGAACGCAAGAATCGCACCAATCAGCGGAAATATGGGGTATCCTTTGAAGAAGCCAAAACGGCTTTTTTGGATGAGAAAGCGAAGGTCTACTACGATCCGGATCACTCGGACGACGAGGATCGATTCATTTTGGTGGGGTTCAGCGTTCGCGCAAGGCTTGTGATCGTGTGTCACTGCTATCGCGAGCACGAAATGATGATCCGTATCGTTTCGGCTCGCAAGGCGGATAACCGTGAGGCAGAGGCCTACAGGAAATAGCGCAATGAGGGCGCACTACGATTTCTCAAAAATGAAAGCGCGAAGAAATCCGTACCCGAAACTGCTCAAGCAACCGGTCACCATTCGCCTTGACCGGGAGACCATCGCGTATTTCAAAGCCATGGCGATGAAAACGGGTGTGCCGTACCAACAGCTCATAAACCTGTATCTTCGGGACTGTGCGGCCCGTCAAAAGGGACTCACAATCCGCTGGGCATCCTGAACAACGACGATTCGTCCGAGCTGCTTTTCTTCCGAGTTCTGGCCACACTGGCGGTTAACGATACACCTCGTTGACGGGCGCGCACAGGCCAAAGTAACGGTACTCGTTCATCGTGCCAAGAGCAGTGGCGCACGGCGAGCTTCGAAATTCTCTCGACAACGATTCCTGGGTCTCACCGCCCCTGCCGTCTCCGCCGGCGCTCGCCGAGCAGCTCCCGCACAGCTCAGGCCGAGACGATCACCAGGCTCCCAAACGCTAGGATCATCTTCCGGCCCTTCAACCGCTGCACTGGTTCACTCTCCTGTGTGCCTCAGGCGTTTTGGTGTTTCGATGCCAGAGCGAGCTTATCCAAGGCCAAGCGGGGGGCTTGGAACTGGCGGCGTGA
>DATJQT010000095.1:0-5997 GCA_035505475.1 Vulcanimicrobiaceae bacterium | reverse complement strand
ACTGCCGGGCCTGCTCCCACGCGATCGCGCGAAGGGCGGCCTCCGACGGCACCGCGGGCGCTCGCTCCAGCCGGGTCAGGATCGCCGCCTTCTCGGCCCGCAGCTCCTCGATCTTGCGCTCGGCAGCCTCGACGCCGCCCGTCCGCATCACCAGGTCGACGAGGCGCTCGGTCTGCACCTCGATCTGCGCCAGGCGCGCGCGATCCTCGACGGGGTCGTGCTCGGCCAGCGCGACTCGCACCACCTCGAGGGCGCGGGCGACCGCGAGCTCGATCGTCTCGCGCGAGATCCGCTCGCGCGCCTCGGCGAAGATTCGATCCTCGAGCGCGCTGCGCGGCACCCGAAGTGTGGTCGCGCAGACTTCGGACCCACGGTCGCGGTTCCACCCGCAGCCGTAGATCTCGTTCGCCCTGAGCGCAAAGAAGCTCCCGCTACACGCCCCACATTCGAGCAGCCCGGACAGCGGGTGTCGCGGCCGCGCCGCTCGGGTTCGGTGGCTCGTAATCCTGCCGCCGTCGCCGCGCTCGAAGCCCTTGGCGCGCGCGGCCGCGACCTCTTGCGCCTGTTGCCAGAGGGATTCGGGTACGATCCGCCAGCTCTCGTCGTGCTGGCGCACCCACTCTGCCTCGGGCCGCTCGAACCGGCGGCGCCAGCCTGTCTCGTGATCCTTCACCCACTCGCTGCGGTTCCAGACCAGGTCGCCGCGGTAGATGGGGTTCCTGAGCATCTCGCGCAGCGCAGAGCTTCGCATTGCTTTTTTTGGAGATGGATGCGGCCCTTCGGAGGCCCACTACTCGGCCATGGCGCCCCGCCGCGCGAGCGATCACTCATCGCGAGGAATTCATGCCCAGAATCCCCACCGGGGCATCTCCGCGCTCACTCTCGGGGAGCAGCGGCGGTTCTGCCGGGCGCGAGCTTCTTGTTCTCCGTCCTCCCATCCGGGCAGGTCGACTGCAATGTTCCGCTTCTTCGCCTCGGCACAGAAGAGCTCGTCTACCTGCTTTGTGAGAACCACTTGTTATAGATCTCCTCGTACTTTCCATCCTCGTACAGGGTGAGCAACGCCTCGTTGATTTGCTTGCGAAGGGGGCTCCCCTGCGCCACAGCGATGCCGTACTTTTCGGGTCTAAAGATGGGTCCCACCACCTGGAGTACGCCATTTCCGCGCCTGGCTGCCCAGTACTGGAGCGTCGGAGCATCAAAGACGATGGCTTGCACCTGACCTTGCATCAGCAGGTTGAATCCTTGATCGACACTCGTCACTTCCACATATGGAAGGCCAAGCTGGGAAAGGTAGGCGGCGGCGGTAGTCCCCGGGACGGAGCCAATCACCTTGCCCGGCAAGTCGCCGGGGCCCTGGAGGCTCGACCGGAGGCGCTGGACAGTCAGCGAGGAAGTCACCGTCGCCGTGAACTGGGCGACCAATACGACGCCTAGTAGCCACATAGAAGCCACCGTAATCCGCTTGACCCAATTGGGCGCATCGCGATCGCCATGCTCCCCCGTCGCAATGATCAGGATCACGCCCCACAGCCCTTCTAGAATTCCCAGCACATAGCCCCTTTGAAAGTGGAGGTTGTTACGCCGCTCGACGAGCCAGAGCACATTCGCGAGCAGGAACATGGTGATGATCGCCGCGCCAAGGAACTGCCCAATGGCCGGCGACAGGTGCCTCTGGATCGTGTTCAACAATGAACTGTCGCTCTGAGCACGGGCCATGATCTGCAACCCCGAGTCAAAGTACGGATGTGAGAAGTCGACCACCTGCTCGCGTTCAGGCGTCATCGTGATCGCGCCAATGGCGACATCCGCATCCCCACGCTGGACCGCTTGCAGCAGCTCGCTACTCGATTTGAGCTCGACCCACGAAAAGTCCGCGTGGAGCCGACGCGCCAGTGTGTCCCACAGGTCGATACTGAAACCGGTCAACTGGTCGCCCTGTTCGAGCACAAAAGGTGCCTTCCGGGCGGTGGCGACCCGCAGGGGTCGGGTTTGGGCCTGGGGCGGAACTGTCGCGCTGGCGTGCGACGCGCCAACGCTGGCGCCCACGGCTAGGAGAATCGAACGGGCAAATTTCCGACACGTTCCCATCATGTCTCCATCTGCCTATCCCCCTCGACCCGGTTGACCAGAAGGGACCTGGTCATGACGGGACGGAGCACGCTACCGGAGTTCGAGGCGGTCGTCGCCGACGTGTGGAAGACCGTCACCGCCGAAGTCGCCCGCCTCGGCCGCGTCTCACCGCGACGACCGTCGCGAGTCGACGCCCCGCGTCATCGCGGCATCCCGCTCGCTGGGCAAGGGGATCAAGTCTGCCGAATTTTCCGCTACCAAGCGGGCGAAGATGCCGGCACCGATGGGAGGCCGTGCGTCGAGAGCTAGGGTTCCGCTTGGCACGGGGGATGTGTGGAGATAGAGTAGAAGGCAGCGGCGATAGTGGGTCAAGTACGCGCGCCTTTCGCTGAGTTCATGAGCGAGGCGAAGTTGCTCCGGCTGGTCGAAGGAAGTCGTCCATGAACTCCAAGAATGAGACGTCCGGGCGCGAGTCAGACTCCGATCCCTTGTTGGGGAGAGCCGCGGCTACAACCGTGGCACCAAGCCAAGAGGCTGCTGGCACGCCTACGCGGGTGCCCGGCGCCGCTGCCCCAACCAATTTGAACGGCCCTGCGCTTCCCTCGGCCGCGTTGTTGGCTGCCGGCAAGGCTCTGCGCGAAAGGGTTCCGCGCCAGATCCATGGGTCGTGGAAGCGCGACAAACAAAAGGTGGATCCGCTCGCGATTGTGCGCGCCTCGAATAAGGGCCGGATCGAACAGTTGATCCCGATCCGCCACGCGCGGATGCTGCAGTCACCTTTCACGTTCTACCGCGGCGCCGCGGCGGTGATGGCGGCCGACTTGGCCAAGACACCGACTACCGGACTCCGTGTACAGGCCTGTGGCGATTGCCATCTGCTGAATTTCGGCGGCTTCGCGACGCCCGAGCGCAAGATCGCGTTCGGTATCAACGATTTCGATGAGACGCTGCCGGCACCGTGGGAGTGGGACATCAAGCGACTGGTTGCATCCTTCGTCCTCGCCGCCCGATGCCAGGGGCTGAAGGAATCCGATGGCCGCGAAGCGGCGGTCGCGTGTGTCCGCAGCTATCGCACGCGCCTGCGCGAATATTCCGAGATGAGCCCGATGGCGATCTGGTATGCCGGCATCGACCTCGAGGACCTGATCGGTCTGGCGACCGGCCGGTTCGCCAAGGCGGTGGCGGCGCGCCTTGGGAAGCGAGAGGCCGAGGCAAAGGAAGCGCGCGGTTCGGAACTGGTCTACCCGCAACTCGCGGGGATGGTAAGCGGCCACGTCCGGATCCAGGACGCTCCGCCTCTGATCTTTCATCCCCCCGAGCAGAGTGCCGATGAACTCCATGCGCGGGGGGAAGCGTTCCTAAAATGCTATCGGGATACGCTGCCCGATGAACGGCGCGACCTGCTCGACCAATATCACCTGGTGGACGTGGCAATCAAGGTCGTGGGGATCGGCAGCGTGGGGACCTATTGCATCGTCCTCTTGCTGATGTCGGCCAACAATGACCCGCTATTCCTGCAAGCCAAGCAAGCGGGCCAATCCGTGCTCGAGCCGTATGCGGGCAGAAGCGCGTATGCTCACCCTGGCCAGAGGGTCGTCCTGGGGCAGAAGCGGATGCAATCGTCCCCGGACATCTTCCTGGGTTGGGCTACCACTCCGCTCGGCGTACAAGGCTATGTGCGGCAACTGCGCGACGCAAAGATCAAGCCGTTGGTGGAGACCATGGACGCCACCGCGTTGACCTTCTTCGCCCGGGCCTGCGGGTGGGGTTTGGCGCGGTCCCACGCCAAGTCCAGTGGTTCAGCACTGGCAATCAGCGGCTACCTGGGCAAGACGGACAAATTCGACGAAGCGATGAGCAGCTTTGCCGTGGCTTACGCGGACCAGACGGAGCGCGATCATGCGGCGCTAAAGGCCGCCGCCCGGGCCGGCAAGATCAAGGTCCAGCCCGAGGAATAGTTCGCAAAGTTGTGGAACCGATGGGCAGGCAGCTCTATCCAGTCCGTTGCCCAGATTCTTCGGCCGTCTCCGCGTTGCTTGTGGATTCCCGAGTCAATAGTGCCGTCAGGGTCGCGTGCAGGACGACCGCTGGCCACAGCAGTATGCCGGCCAAACCGACCGCGAAGCCGACGTAGGCGAGATACAGCGTGACCACCGCGCTGTAGATCAACATGCCGACTCGCTGTGAGCCCGGCCAGCAGGCGACCCCCAGCCCGATGAGGGCGATGCCGGTCACGCGCGCCACCGGTATGGCGACGCCGGCAACCTCCTCACCGAACAGCAACCGGCCAACGAGCGACGGAACAATCAGCAACGCCATGCCAGTCGCGGCTTCGCCCAAAGCGGCAAGAATCAACACTCTCTTCATCGCATCGGCAACCTAGTCTTTGGCGCGGGCGACCGCGTCGTTGATCGCGGGAAGTCGCTTGCGCTCTTCTTCCGTGTACTGCGGCGGGCCGAGGTTGAAGGTCAGCTTGTCGATCTTGCCCGTGAACTTGAATGGACAATCGTAGCGGTACTCGAGGAGCGCGACCGGCGTGCGGGTATCCTGCCCGACGTCGAAGTCTTCATCCTCCGGGAACATGATGGGAGTGGTGTGCTCCATGGAATTTCTGGCCACTTCCTTGCCATCCACGGACAGCACGCCAGTACCGCCCTTGCCGAGACCGGGGCCGTCGAACTTGAAGTCGAACACGATGGTGTGCTTGCCGGCGCCGAGCTCCGGCCCCTCCCAGACCGTCCGCTTCAGATCGAGCAGGTTGTAGAGGAACACGACCTTGCCGCGGCCGATTCCTGCCTCGCCCTTGCTCAGGAACAGGCCGTAGCCGCCGAAGCGCCCGCCCTCGGTGACGATCATGCCTTCCGCTCCGCCCTCCGGGATCTCGACCTCGGCGGTGATCGTATAGGACTTCTCCAGGATGCTCGGGGCGGCGCTGGCCGGCACGCCGATCAATTCGCCCGAATACGTGAAGACCGTTCGGCCTGCCGTCGCGCTCGGCCGCGGCGTGGTAAAGCGCGCAAGGGTCGAGTTGTCGAGCGGCAGCACGTCATGCTTCTTCGCTTCGGCGTAGAAGACGTCCTGCATCTCCTTGAGCTTCTCCGGCATCTTCGCGGCGAGGTCGTTCGACTCGGTAAGATCCTCATTGATGTTGTAGAGCTCCCACTTGTACCCGGTGATCACGTCCGGAGGCGGGGCGGTGTTCAGCTCCCACGGGATCGTTACCGGGGTCGTAGCTGCTACCCAACCGTCCTGATAGATGGCGCGATTGCCAAGCATCTCGAAGTACTGCGTGGTGTGCCGGGTGGGCGCGTTGGCGTTCGCCTTGTCCCACGTGTACACCATGCTCACGCCTTCGATGGGGCGCTGCTTGATGCCATCGACCGTATCGGGTGCCGGGATGCCGGTTGCTTCGAGGATCGTGGGCACGATGTCGATCACGTGATGGAACTGGCGGCGGATGCCGCCCACATCCGTGATGTGCCCAGGCCACGACATGGCCAGGCCCTGGGACGTCCCACCGAAGTGCGACGCCACCTGCTTGACCCACTTGAACGGCGTATCGAGCGCCCACGCCCAGGCGGCCGCATAGTGCGGGAACGTCCGCTCGGAGCCCCAGAATTCGTACCAGAGAAACTGATCCTTGACCGGCACGGCAATGCCATTGAAGGTGGTGAACTCGTTCGGTGTGCCGTTGAGCATGCCCTCCGCGCTCGCACCGTTGTCGCCGGCGATGTAGATGATCAAGGTGTTGTTCAGCTCGCCGAGGTCTTCGACGGCCTGGATGACCCGGCCGATCTCGTGGTCGGTGTACGCGAGGTACGCCCCGTAGACGTCGGCTTGCTTGATGAAGAGCTTCTTATCGTCCCAACTGAGGGAATCCCACTCGGGCAGCTCTTTCGGCCACGGCGTCAGCTTGGCATCGGC
>DATJQT010000094.1:0-1504 GCA_035505475.1 Vulcanimicrobiaceae bacterium | reverse complement strand
GCGAAAGCCCAAGGCCGATCCAAAGCCAAACCCGCCACACCGTCGGAAGGGCCAGTGGCGAAACCCACGCGGCGGCTGGGGCCCGGGGAATACTTGCCGGATCCCACCGAAGGCATTTCGCGCCCTGAAGATTTGCCTAAGCCCAAGCTCATCCGGATCGACCGGAACTTCCCGCGTCAGGCGTGCCCTCGGTGCGGCTACTTGGCGTATCGGGACCGCGTCTACACCCGCCACCTGCACGACGTGGGCGATTTGGAGGCGGGCCGCCCGCGCGACCTGGAGATTACCTATTCGCAGCACTGCTGCAGCCGCTGCCGCAAGTATTTCAATGCGGACACCACCGACCTGGCCCCGCCGCTGAGCCACTATACCCATCGGGTCATTAGTTTGGCCGTGCGCACGGTCGTGGAAGATGGCCTGCCCTATGAGCCGGCCAGTTGGCGGCTGTGGCGCGATTTCCGCGTGTTTGTGCCGTGGGCGACGATCCAGAATTGGGTCGAAGCCGGGGGGGAAAAAGGCGACCGGCCGCGTCGAGCAAGACTATCTGGACTGGGCGCTGGCCGACTTCTCCGGTTACCTCGCCGTCGATGAAGTGTATGACGGCCCGTTCTGTGTGTTGTCCATCGTCGACAACCACAGCTTCAAACGGGTGTTCTACCAGGTGCTGGAACGCGGCCAGACGCCCACGCAGGACCTCGTCGCCGCCTTTTTCCGCCGCTTCCTGGCCGCCCTGCAAGCCCGCGGGCTACAGGTGGCGGGGATCACCACCGATGGTTCGGATTTGTACCCCGTGGCCATTGCGACCGTCTTGGGTGACGTGCCCCATCAGATTTGTGAGTTCCACGTGCTCCAGCAGATCACCCGGGCGGTGCTCCACGCCGTGGCCAAGGTGCGCAAAGACCTGACGGCCAAGAAGCCCAAGCTCAAACGAGGCCGACCGTCCTCCAAGGATCGCGCGGCTCGGCGCCGAGCTCGGCAAAGCGTGCGCCTGCAGCAGAAGATCGCCGACCTGTTCACCCATCGCTATCTGTTTGTGAAGCACCAGCTGACCGAGGCCGAGCGGAGGTTACTCCACACCCTGACGCGGGGCCTGCCGCACCTGCGGACCTTGCGCGCGATCATGGATGAAGTCTACCGGCTCTTTGATCGGCGTTGCCGCACCGAGACCGCCCTGGCCAAGCTCGCCCACCTGCGGGCGCGCGTCCGACGCTTCCAGCCGGTCGGCCAGACGCTGCAACCCCTGTTCTCCGACAACCTGGAGAAAGCCCTCACGTTTCTGGATGATCGGGCCTTGCCCGCCACGTCCAATGCGGTCGAGCGCGCCAATCGCCGCCATCGCAAGATGCAAAAAACCATCTACCGTGTGCGCACCCAGGCCCACATCCAGGCGCGCATCGCGCTCGACCTCTGGCGGGATGCCCAGGCCCCACCCCGCCGCAGCACGGCGGGCGCACTTCACCGCGCCCGGGTCATTGCCACCTTCGCCGTTGAGGCGCCTATCCCG
>DATJQT010000093.1:0-24543 GCA_035505475.1 Vulcanimicrobiaceae bacterium | reverse complement strand
TAGGGCGTGCGCTTGCAACTGATCGAGATGCCTTCGCCGCCGCCTCGTTCGATGCGGGTCTGGTAGTTCCGCTTGGCCCGCACCACGTCCAAGAACTCCTGAACCTGTTTGGCATATATGCGGAGGGTATTGTGCGCCGTGAAGCAACCGCCGACGGCCAGCTTCGGGTCGAGCGCGGTGAAGTAGTTCAGGTACCATTCCTTGTCGGCGTCATTGAAGACGAAGTCGAACGGCCCGGGCAGTTGTTTCACGAGCGCATGCGCGTTGGCCAGGTGCGACTCTATGAACGCGTCCACGCCGGCCTGGCGGAAGTTTTCGAGTGCGAGGGCACGTCGTCCGGGATCGATTTCGATGGTGATGACCTTTCCCCCGGTCTTCGCGGCGGCCCAGGCCAGCCAGATCGTCGAATGCCCCGTGGATGTTCCGATCTCCAGAATGTTCCGAAACCGGCCCGCAACGACGAGATTGTGCAGGATCTGCCCATCCTCGAACGGCACGTTGAGCGCGTTCCATTGGCCCCGGTGCTGTTCGAGGAATGCGGACACGCGATCGTCCAGCGACGGTGCTTGTGGCTGTGCGGCGGCAGGGAGGCTGAGTAACAGCAGCCCGATTAATATCAAGAAGCGGTGTGTCCGCACGCTCATTGTCCTGAGATCTGAACCATGGTTTTCGACCAAGCAATTACGACACGGATGTGCGGTTACCGAATCAGGAACGTCGCGGACGTGCGGGCTAGCACCTCGCCCGTCGGTACACCGTTCCGCACCTCTGCTTCCATGAACGCGATGCGATGTCCCTTGTGCGCCACGCGCCCGGTCGCCACTGCAGTCCCTGATTGCATTCCTTTCAGAAAACTGGTGCTTTCGGTGACGGTGGCGGCGTGCTCCGATTCCCCCAGAACGGTGTAGAGGGCGAGCGCCATTGCCTCGTCTCCAAGCGCAACGAAGAGTCCGCCCTGCAGCCATCCCTCGCCATTCAGCATGTCGGACCGGATGGGCATCGCCAATGCGGCCTGACCCGTTTCGAGGAGTTGAATGGTAATCCCCATCAACTGGAAAAACGGGTTTGCCGCGTGTCCTTGGGTGCGAATCGCCTGCAGGTACGAGCCTGTCATATTCAGCCCCTTCTTCCGACCGCCGTTTCAGGCACTCAGCCCGGTTGCGCATCCTAACACACACGACCCATATTGCGGATAGCAAGGAACTACGCACCGCAACATGAGGGCGTCCTTGACACGGGAACACGCCATGCCTTACCGTAATCCAAACTTCTCATGCTGAGGGAGGGGAATATGTCCTTCATTGATGCCGCGATCGTCCATTTCGAAACGGTTCAGAAGGCACTGCGTCTCTCCCCAAATCTTCGCAGGGGCGGCGCGCTGTTGTTCCTGCTCTTGGTCGGCGGGTTTCAATCGCATTTGTGGCCTCAGGTCGCCAAGACGCCTTTCTACTTGATTGCCTTGATTCCGATCGCGTTTCTTGACACCCTGCCTGTCGCGATAGCCTTCTCGGTCATCGCGGCATTCATTTCCCTCGGGGCGGACATTCGTGCGGACTTCGGCAGCGCCTCGCTGGTGTACCCCTATTGGTCGGCCCTCGCCCGTCTGATTGGATTTCTGCTCATCTCTACGGCAGTTTCTATCGCAGTTCGCGAGAACCGAGAATTGCACCTATCCCAACAGGCATTGCAAGAAAACGCACGAGAGCTGGAACTCAAGAATCACGCCCTGCAAGAGAGCCTGGAAGAGGTCCACCGACTGCAGGCCACGCTGATCGCGAAGGAGCGACAAGCCGCGGTTGCCGAGGCGGCCCAAACAGCCACGTACGAGATGGAGCGGCCGCTCATGTCCATTTCGGTGTTCAGTGAGGAACTGCTGCGCCTTTCGGAACCGGACGCGCCCGTCCACCCGATTGCCGAGAAGATTTCGGAACGGGTCGAAGACATCGAACGGATCATGAAGAATATCCGCGAGGCCCGGAAAGGCAAAGAGGCTTAGTTCGGGTTCTTTGGAATTGATTCCCCACCGCGAGGACATCATGGCCGGCAAGTCGCCATTCGGACAATTTATTGAATGGGCGCAGGAACTCGGTGCGGAGGAAGCGAAACTCATCCGCGCGGACTCTGTCGTGACGGCACCCTGGGTTCGATTGAAATGCCAGTTCGGGTGCGGCGGCTGGAATTCGAGCCTCTGCTGTCCGCCGCACAGTCCCGCGCCAGAGGAAACGGCACGGGTGATCGCGTGCTATAAACGGGCGCTTCTCGTGCACTCCCGAGGGAAGATCCGTCCGACCAAGATCGTTGTCCCCTTGGAACGGGAAATCTTTCTGGCGGGTTATTACAAGGCGCTGGCGTTCGGGTCCGGGCCGTGCCGCTTTTGCCGCGAATGCAATATGGAGGCGTGCGTCCACCCCGATGAGGCTCGACCCTCCATGGAGGCATGCGGCATTGACGTGTTTGCTACCGCCCGCGCCAATGGTTTTCCGATAGAGGTGGTCCGCGACGAGACGGATCCGCAGCATTATTATGGTCTCGTTCTGGTCGAATAATCTCGGCAGCTCTTCTGCCTCACCAAGACGTCTCGCCCGCTATATCTGCATTTCCGCAGTCGACCTGACCCAATCGCACCGGGGCTAGCACGCCTGTTGCCATACACTCCAGAGGCCTCAAGCCCCCGCTTATCTTCCGAGCGCAACCCTGCGACCACCTCCAGTGCGCCGCGCGTTTCCCTCGACTTGATCTTTACCACACGTTTGGATACATTGACCCACACTGCCCGTCACACGATTGCTCTTCCATTCCAGGGAGGCAACAGGATGGACTACGAGCACTTTGTCGCTGGGGCCGCGCGGGTTGTCGAGATCGCGGGGGTCGCCGTGCTCTTGCTTGGTGCCGTCTTGGCCGTTGGCGTCTTCGCGGGCCGTATGGTGCATCGCACGACGTTTCAGGTCGCGTACCACGCGTTACGGGCCGATCTCGGCAGGGCGATCCTGCTCGGGCTCGAACTCCTGGTCATTGCGGACATCATCGGTACCGTGGCGATCGAGCCGACGCTGCAGAATTTGGGGGTGCTGGCGGTTATCGTGGCGATCCGCACCCTGCTGAGCTTTGCGCTCGAACTCGAGGTGAGCGGGCGTTGGCCCTGGCAGCGCGGGCATGCTGTTGAACCCGCTGCACACCCCGTGGATTAAATCAGCCCGTGCTCGTGCGGTTCCACCCGAAAGGACCGACACATGGATTATCCGCTTCGCGATTATCCGCTCTTTGTCGCTGTGACGGCTTTCGTCGGCTTGTGGGTGTCGGGAACCACCGGCGTTTATCTGCGCAGACGCCGATCTGCCCTGGAAAAGGGAGAGCAGGAATATCTGGATATGATCCTCACGCTGGCGCTGACCCTGCTCGGCCTGATCATCGGCTTCAGCTTTTCGATGGCCGTCAGCCGGTACGATCAACGCAAGAACTTCGAAGAGGCAGAGGCGAACGCGATTGGGACAGAATATGTCCGCGCCAGCCTCTTGCCCGCCACCGACGCGGCGCGCGTGCGAGACCTTCTGAGGCGATATCTGGATCAGCGGATCGTGTTCTACACCACGCGCGACGGGCGCCAACTGCAGGAGGTGGTCGCCACCACGGCGCGGCTTCAGAACGACCTCTGGACCGCGGTGCAAGCTCCTGCCGTGGCGCAGCCGTCGCCGGTGTCGGCCTTGGCCGTTGCGGGCATGAACGATGTCTTGAACTCGCAGGGATACACGCAGGCAGCCTGGTGGAATCGCATCCCGACTGCAGCATGGACACTGATGGTCGCAATCGCTATCTCGTCTAACCTGCTGATTGGCTATAAGGCTGTGCCAACTGAAGAAAAGGGCGTCCGGCCTTTTCTCTTGCACTTCCTCCTTCCGGTGATTATCGCGATTTCCTTTTTCCTCATTGCCGACATGGACAGCCCCCGGCGCGGCGTGATCACCGTCGTTCCGCAAAATCTCTTGAGCCTAGCGCAGTCTTTCAAATAGCAAAATCGAGCAGCGAGCCAGCGCACGAGGTCGTCCCCGGCCAGAGGGAGTGTCGCCGGATGGGCTCCAAATGACGCTTGTGAGCCCCATTCTAAAATGGTACCTAGCCTCGTCCGTTGACGCATCCCACTAGACGAGTTATTTCAAAAGGAGTGTGACATGCCAGCCCTCCGGAAGCCTCTCCTGAAACGACCAGCCTGGAAAGCTCTCGCTGCGCACGCCAAAGCGATTGGGTCCACGCCGCTCCGGACCCTATTTGCGAACGACCCGGAGCGCGGCACTCGGCTGATCGCCGAGGCGGTCGGCCTGTACTTGGATTACTCGAAAAATCGGATCACCGATGACACGATCCGGCTTCTCGTCCAGCTTGCCGAAGAGTCTGCGTTGCAGGGTCGGATCGAGGCCATGTTCCGAGGCGACAAGATCAATGTGACGGAACAGCGCGCGGTCTTGCACGTGGCCTTGCGAGCCCCGCAAGGCGCCTCGATCACAGTCGATGGGGAGAATGTCGTCCCACAGGTCCATGCCGTGCTCGACAAGATGACGGCGTTTGCAGAGCGCGTGCGGAGCGGCGCGTGGCAGGGCCACACCGGCAAACGCATGAAACACGTGATCAACATCGGGATCGGGGGATCCGACCTCGGCCCGGTGATGGCCTACGAGGCGCTGAAACACTATACCGACCGCAGCATCGATTTCCGGTTCGTGTCCAACGTGGACGGCACCGATTTCACCGAGGCGGTGCGCGACGTCGACCCGCCAGAGACGCTGTTCATCGTGTCGTCAAAGACCTTCACCACGCTCGAGACCATGACCAACGCGCACAGCGCGCGGGCGTGGGTGCTCAACGGGCTCGGAGGAAACCCGCAGGCGATCGCCAAACACTTCGTGGCGGTCTCGACCAATGCTCAACAAGTGACCGCATTCGGGATCGACCCGGCGAACATGTTCGGGTTCTGGGACTGGGTAGGCGGACGGTATTCGATGGATTCGGCGATCGGTCTTTCGACGATGCTGGCGATCGGCCCGGAACATTTTCGCGAGATGCTTGCGGGTTTCCATATCATGGACGAGCATTTCCGTACCGCGCCTTTCTCTCAGAATTTACCGGTGCTGCTGGCGCTGTTGACGATCTGGTACACCGATTTCTTCGACGCGCAGACCGTGGCAATTCTGCCGTATGACCAGTACCTGAAGCGCTTTCCGGCCTATCTCCAGCAGTTGACGATGGAGAGTAACGGCAAGCACGTCACGCTTGACGGCAAAGAGGTCCGCTACCCGACGAGCCCGATCTACTGGGGTGAGCCGGGCACCAACGGGCAGCACTCGTTCTATCAGCTGATTCATCAAGGCACGCGGCTCATCCCTTGCGATTTCATTGCCTTCTGCCGCCCGCTGCATCCGCTCGGCCGACATCACGACTTGCTCCTGGCTAACGTATTTGCGCAGAGCGAGGCACTGGCCTTCGGCAAGACCCCCGACGAGGTGCGTGCCGAGGGAACCCCGGACTGGCTCGTTCCGCACCGCGTGTTCGAGGGGAACCGGCCGTCGAACACGATCCTCGCCGATCAGCTCACGCCGGAGATTCTCGGCAAATTGGTCGCCCTGTACGAGCACGCAGTTTTCACCCAGGGTGTCATCTGGGACGTCAACTCCTTCGACCAATGGGGCGTGGAGTTGGGCAAGGTGCTGGCCCAGCGGATCGTCCCAGAGCTGGAGAGCACGGACGAGCCTGCGCTGCTTCACGACAACTCGACCAATGCACTGATCCGGCGATATCGGCGTCTGAAACGGGGGCAATAGAGGAGGCCTCGATGCACCTCGAAATGCTGCCGGATGCCAACGCAGTTGCCAGAAAAGCGGCCGGGATTATCGCCGCTGCCGCGCGGGATGCGGTGGAGAAGCGCGGCCGCTTTGTGCTGGCCGTGAGCGGCGGGCGCACACCGTGGCAGATGCTACGGGTGCTCAGCACGGAGCAGCTGTCGTGGGGGCAGGTACATGTGGTGCAAGTGGATGAACGGGTTGCGCCGGCGGGAGACCCCGATCGGAACCTCACCCACGTGCGCGAGAGCCTGCTGAACTCACCGCTGCCTCCGGACCAGATCTATGCGATGCCCGTGAACGAACCGGACCTCGAACGGGCAGCCGAGAGCTACGCCCATACCCTCGTGCAGATCGCGGGGGCGCCACCCCTCCTCGATCTGGCGCACCTCGGGCTAGGCTCCGACGGGCACACGGCGTCGCTGGTTCCGGGCGACCCGGTGCTCACCGTCGCGGATCGCGATGTCGCCATCACCGGCGTGTATCAAGAGCGGCGCCGGATGACGCTGACCTATCCCATACTGAATCGTGCGCGGCGGATCCTCTGGATCGTGACCGGCGCCGAAAAGGCGGCGATGCTTGACCGGTTACGGGCCGGCGATGTTTCCATTCCCGCTGGCCGGATTCGACAAGAACAGGCGCTCGTACTCGCTGATCGAGCAGCGTGTGGAACGTGACCAAGGGGTCGTGGCCATTCAGCAACCGCTCTGACATTCCAGGCGCTACCGCGTATTTCCCACGGTCCTGCCGAGTAGTTGCGCGAGGCGTGCGATGAACGACCGCAGAAATGACGGTGGTTGCGAAGTGCGCACGGCCGGGGCGCAGGCGGCGCGCCGATTCGGTGGGGGCTACGCGAAAATCTACCAGCGGTCGTAGTTGAACGAAACGGAGAGCTGGACGCGGTTTTCCATGAACTGATTGGAGGAGAATGTGGAGGTCCGGTCGGTGTACACGTAGCCCAGCACGACGGCGAGGGTGCGGAGGGCCTGATACGTCAGATTCGCATCGACTTCGAAGGTTCCGACTTTCGTGCCCGCGGGACCGTAACTCGTGTTGCTCTCGTATTGCTGCCAATACCAGCGTACCCCCGCAGACGGGGTGAGCAGCCGGAACATGGTTCCACTGACCAGCAGGCCCGCGGAGCGCGTTCGGCTGACTCCAGTCGGGGACGTTCCGGAATAATTGTTCTGGAACCCCGAATCGAAGCTGGCTGTCACGTTGAAATAGGAGAAGCGTTGGTTGTAGGCAAGCAGGAAAGAGGGGATTGCTGTCGAATTTCCTTGTTTCGGCGCATTATACTGCCCGCCGGCTTGCAGCGTCAGGAAGGTGCCGCTGGGGGTTACGACGGGAGCTGCGAGGCCGCTTCCGTATGCCGGCGGTGGAGCGAATGGCGCTTCACCACCGGTAGCACCGCCCGTCAAGAAAATGGTGGCGCCTACCCGGCCGCCGCCCTGGACAAAATCTTGCGTTGCGAGGTTATCGGTCTGATGCCACACTGCTGTCCCATCTGCGGTGAGATTGATGCGCGGGGACAGCACGTAGGTCGCACCAGTGGTCCAGTCTTGCTCCCAATAAGAGAGCGGGCTGAGGTTTGGGTAATCTCCTCGAACGACCGCATAGGTCCCCCGGATCGAGGACCAGGTAGGATTGGTGAAGTTGACCGACAACTGCCCGGTGTTGGTGTTAGTGTTGTCTTGTGAATTGACCGATTGCGTCGAATACGAATTCGTGTAGCCCAGCGAGGCCTGCATCCAAGGCAGGGAGTAGTCGCCGGCCACATTGACCGTGTTGGTAGTGGTGTTCCCTTGGGTCGCGAGACTCCCGATGTTCTGCTGGGAATTGTAGTTGCTGTTTTGAGCGAAATCCTCGGACAGTCGGAATTGCACCCGGTCGAACGGCCGCAGGGCCGCCCGGAGGGTCAGGTTGTTGTCCGTTTGATTGCTATCCTGCTGATGGTTGCTCGGGAAATAGAAGCGCGGCACGTAGGCAAAATTGAGGTTGGTGTTCGGGCGGTTCCAGTCCAAAGCGATTCCCGGGGCAATCGTCGTTATCCACTCCGAGAGCTGGTTGTTCTTGGTCTGATGGGCGTTATTCGTGAATTCCTCGCTCACCGTTACGAAGGTCTGCAGGCGAAAATCAGGCGGAGCCTCTGCAGTGGATGAGGGCACGGGACCGAGGTAGAGGCTCCGCGCAGGCTCGAGCGTTCCGAGCGGAAGCGGCACAGGACTCTCGAACGGGAGATAGGGGCGTACCTGTGGAGGCAGCAAGTATTGGGGTGGGGATTCGGGAGCCGCGACGGCGCCGCTGGAGTCGGTGAGGGGATTCGTGTCCGCCGGACCAGCCGTGCTCGGCACGGTGCCCGGGGGGGCGCTGGGTCCGGTTGGTGTTGCGGGGGGAGTCTGTTGGGCGGTCGCCAGTGGTGGCCAAAGGACGATGTTGAGCGCGAGCCAAGCGGTGACGAGGAAGGTCGCTCTGGTGCCCATAGGCTCTGCCCCTCTGAAAATTCTAGAATGAGCGTCGCGAGTTTACCACGATGTCCCAAAGCAGGCGCGGGACATCCGCACCGTTTTCAGGGATGCGGATAACCATGTCGAAATCCAGCAACTCGCCGATCCGTCCCGCCCTCAGAAGCGGTCCGGAAACTTTCTCCTTTTACGCAACAGTGACAACGGCGTCCAGTTCTTTGTTGTCCCGGACCGAAAGGGTAGTCAAATGGGCCACCCCGATACCGCACGCTCTCGCACTACCCCGATCGGAATGCAAACATATCATCAACACCGCACCGGATGCTACTACCTTTGTTCGAACCCGCCCCACGGAGCTGCCGGATGGGTCCGTTACTCCAGGTGGCAAAACGAGACGCCATCGAGAGGCTTCTCCTGCAGGCCGCTGGAGAGTGATGCCAGCCAGCGAATTGTCCTGGGTATTGCGCGCGCGGTTACGCTGCGAAATGCGCGACACACCACGCGGATCGACGAGCCCGTGCACGACCGATTGCCGGAAAAGAAATGGCAAACACCGGAAGAGGCGATCTGCATTGCTGCCAAGTCGGTGAGCGCCGAGGTGTGCCAAATCCCTGTTTCGCTCGGTCTGGCACTCCCTGCCCCTCGCCTGTGTTTCCTTTCGATCCAATGCAGTTGCCTCTCGCGCAAGCCGCTGATAGACTCCGCCGCCAGACAGTCTCGTGCCGTTTCTCGCTGAACCTGGAGGTTTCCATGAAACGTATCGCAGTGTTGACCAGCGGGGGCGATGCCCCCGGGATGAACGCGGCCATCCGGGCGGTCGTGCGCACCGGCCTCGCCCGCGACTGGGAGGTGTACGGGGTGTGCCACGGCTACGCCGGGCTCATCAGCGGCGAGATGCAGGCGCTGTCCGCCCGGGACGTGGGGGGCATTCTCCAGCGGGGCGGCACCATGCTGGGGAGCGCGCGCAGCGCCGAGTTCGAAACCGAGGCGGGCCGGGAGCGCGCCCTCCGGGAACTCAACATGAAAGGTATCGAAGCTCTCGTGGTGATCGGGGGGAACGGCTCCCAGACCGGGGCCTACGCCCTCTCGCAAATGGGCTTGCCGGTGATGGGGGTGGCCTCCACCATCGATAACGACCTGGTCGGCTCCGAGATGACCATCGGGGTGGATACGGCCCTCAACATCGCTCTCGAAGCCATCGACCGGCTGAAGACCACCGCGAGTTCCCACGGTCGCGCCTTCCTGGTCGAGGTGATGGGCCGCCGCTGCGGGTATTTGGCCCTGATGGCCGCCCTGGCCGGGGGAGCCGAGGCCGTGGTGCTGCCGGAAGTGGAGACGGATCCCGACCAACTGGCGGAGACGCTGCGCGACGCCTATCGCCGGGGCAAGCAGCACGGCCTCATCGTGGTGGCCGAGGGGGCCAAGTACAACGCGCAGGCGATGAGCGAGTACTTCCACCGCCACCAGCAGCGGCTCGGGTTCGATCTGCGGGTCACCAATCTCGGCCACGTGCAGCGGGGTGGCGCGCCTGGCGCCTTCGACCGCATCTTGGCCACCCGCCTCGCCAACGGCGCGACCGAGGCCCTCGCCAAGGGGGAATCAGGCCTCCTGGTCGGGCTCAACAAGGGCGACGTGACCACCACGCCGCTCGCGGACGTGGCGGGCCGACAGAAGCCGATTGACCTGCGCTTGGTGGAGCTGGCCAATATCCTGGCAAAGTAGAGCGTGGTCTCCGTTCGGCAAAAACCCGCATCCTTCTTCGCGCTGGTCTACGCCCTCGTGCGACGCATCCCCCGCGGGAAGGTCGCGAGCTACGGTCAGATCGCACGCCTGCTGGGTGCGCCGCGATCGGCACGCGTGGTCGGCTGGGCCATGCACGGCAATCCCCACGGCTCGCGGGTCCCGTGGCATCGGGTGATCCAGCAGGGCGGGTCGCTGAGCCCGAACTGCTGCCCGACGGATCCGGGGCGTCAGCGGCGTTTGCTCGAGCGCGAACGGGTGACCTTCGGGCTAGACGGTCGGGTAAACATGGCGTTGCACCAGTGGCAACCCCTCAGGATGGAGGACGAAAGGCACCATGAAACCAACAGTGTTGGTCACGGAACGGGTTCATCGGATCGGGCGGGAAACACTGCAAGACGCCGCCGAGGTCGTCACCTGGCCCGGTGAAGAGCAGCAGCCGTTACTCGACGCCGTACGCGGTGTGCACGGGATTCTTGTCCGGGTGGCGAAGCTGTCGCCGGACGTGATCCGGGCGGCCGCCACACTGAAAGTAATCGGGAAACACGGTGTCGGCTATGACAACATCGACATTCCGACGGCGACGGCCTGCAAGGTCCTGGTGACCAACACGCCGCTGGCGAACTCCACGTCCGTTGCGGAACATGCGCTGGCGCTGCTGCTGGCCGTCGCCCGCCGAATCGGCGAGTCCGACCGCGACCTGGCCCGGGGGAGCGTGCGAGGGCAGAAGGTCTATCAAGGCATCGAGCTGTCGGGCAAGGTCATGGGGATCATCGGGTTGGGCAGCGCAGGTCTGCGGCTGGCGCGGATGACCGCGCACGGCTTCGGGATGCGGGTGCTCGGGTTCGATCCGTATAAGGACCCCTGGCCCGAGGGGATCGAGCACTGCACCAGCCTGGAGCCTTTGCTGCGCCAATCCGATTTTCTTTCCATCCACGTCCCGTTGACGAAAGAAACCCGCAACCTGATCGATGCGGCTACGCTCCGGCTGCTCAAGCCGACGGCCGTCCTGGTGAACACGGCGCGGGGCGGGATCGTGGATGAAGCCGCGGTTGGCGACGCGCTGAAGTCCGAGCGGCTGGGCGGGGCCGCATTGGACGTGGTCGTGGACGAACCCCTCAAGGCGACGCACCCGCTCAACGGCGCGCCGAATCTGATTCTCACGCCGCACATCGCGGGGGTGACCGAAGAAGCCATGATGCGCATGGCGCGCGATTCGGCAGAGGAGATCGTGCGCGTGCTGCGCGGCGAACGACCCAAGTGGCCCGTCAACCGCGAATTGCTGCAATAGATCCCTGCCCGAAGATGTCCGCTGACCTGTCGGATACGCGACAGGCCAGCGGTTTTTTTTGGTTTTACCGATTAAGGCGAAATGCCTCCAGTAGAGCGCGGTGCGGCGTGAGATCTGCTTCGGGCTCGAACGGCGCATACACGGCGATGCGGTCCACAACGCCTGCATAGCGCTCGCGCAGCGTGCGCGTCACCTCGCTGGGCGTGCCCACCACGGCGAAAGCCTCCAGCATCGAGTCGGTGACCAGGGCGGCCATGCCGTCCCGATCGCCGCGGGCCGATCGCCGCGTCAGATCCGCGCCGATTCCTTCCCAGCCGTGGCAGGCGAGGATGATGCGGTAGTTGGGTGTCGAGGCGTAAAACGCAACCTGTCGGCGCACCGCCGCGATGGCGGCGTCGAGATCGGTTTGTCCGTGTCCCGTCGCGATCAACACCGAGACAATCAGCGGACAGGCACCGGCCGGCCGGCCCGCCAAATAGAGGCCAGCGGCGACCGCGGGCTGCACCACGCTTCGCAGGTAGGCGACCGAGTGCAGCGGGTGGACATGCAAGCCGTCCGCGACTTCACCCGCGAGCCGGCACATGTGCTCCTGCACGCCCGCCACGGTCACGGGAATCTGCACAGCAGCGGCGGGCAGCGGCGCCGGCCGGAAGAACGTCGGCATGAACGTGTGGGTATAGAAGGCGCCCCGGTACTCGAGCGGCGCGTCGTCCCGCCACGCCGTCCAGATCGCTCGCAGCGCGGCGATGTAGTCGCGCAGCCGCGGACCCGGCGCATCCCAGGGCACTCCGAAGCGCCGCTGCATATGCCCCTTGACCTGCGTGCCGAGGCCGAGAATGAATCGTCCCCCGGTCATGTGTTGCAGATCCCAGGCGAGGTGGGCCGTGATCAGCGGGTTGCGCGGGAACGCCACCGCGATGCTGGTGCCCAACGAAAGGGCGCGCGTGTGCGGGGCGGCCACCGCGAGGGGAAGGAAGGGGTCGTGCCCGGTTTCCGATGTCCAGGCACCGTCGAATCCCAATGCCTCGGCCCGTTGGGCGGCGACCGCCGCCCCCGTGATCTCACCCAGCCGGACATCGAGGCGCATCAGTCGAGTCCGTAGTCGCGCCACCGGCGAGTGACCAGCTGCCGGGTCGCCTCGTCCATCACGATGGGGTCTGGCCAGGGACGGGTGAAGCCTTCCTCCGGCCATTTGCGCGTGGCATCCACGCCCATCTTCGAGCCGTACTTGGGCAGGCGGCTGGCGTGGTCGAGCGTTTCGATCGGCCCCATGACGAATTCTGTGTCGCGCTCCGGGTCGATGTGGTTCAGCGCCTTCCAAGCGACTTCGTTGTAATCGCGAAGGTTGACGTCTTGGTCTAGCACAACGATCACTTTGGTGACCATCGCCTGCCCCAGACCCCAGAGCGCGTGCATGATCTTTCGGGCATGGCCGGGGTACTGCTTGTCGATGCTGACCAGCGCAAGATTGTGGAAGATGCCCGCGAACGGCATGTGGAAATCCACGATCTCGGGCAACTGCTTCTTCATGATCGGGAGGAACAAGGTTTCGATCGCAGCGGCCATATAGCAGTCTTCCATCGGCGGCCGGCCCACGACGGTGGTGAGGTAGATCGGGTTTCGCCGGTGCGTGACGCAGGTCAGGTGAAAGACCGGATACCGATCTTCGAGCGAATAAAAGCCGGTATGATCGCCGAACGGGCCCTCGGTGCGCAGCTCTTCAGGGTCCACGTAGCCTTCAAGGACGATCTCGGCATGGGCCGGCACCTCGACATCCACGGTCTCGCAGCGGACCATCTCCACGGGCTGCTTGCGAATGAATCCGGCGACCATCATCTCGTCGAGCCCTTCGGGCAAGGGCAGCGTGCCGGCAAAGCAGACGGCAGGGTCCGCCCCGATGGCGATGCCGACTTCGATCCGCTGGCCGGCCCGGCGCGACTTGCGGTGGTGCGCGGCGCCACCCTTGTGGATGTGCCAGTGCATCCCCGTCGTGCGCTCGTCGTACACCTGCATCCGATATGTCCCGCAATTGCGTACGCCGGTCTCGGGATCTGTGGTGAACACGAGAGGGAAGGTGATGTAGCGGCCCCCGTCGCCTGGCCAGCAGCGCAGGATGGGGAGATCTGCCAACGACGGCACGGCGCGCTCGATCACTTCCTTACAGGGGCCGCTGGACACACGCTTGGGGAACACGCTCGTCAATTCGTGGAGCGTGGGCAAGAGTCGGAGCTTGGCCATCAGCCCCTCCGGCGGACGGAAGTCGAGCAGATCCTGCAGGTGCTTCGCCAGGGTTTCGAGGGAGGGCACATCGAGGGCGAGCCGCATACGCGCAGCGCTCCCGAATGCGTTGATCAGCACAGGCATCCCGGCGCCCTTGACCCGCTCGAAAAGAAGCGCCGGCCCGCCGGCCTTGCTGACCCGATCGGTGATCTCCGTGATCTCGAGGGTCGGGTCGACCTCGGCTCGGATCCGGCGCAACTCGCCCGCCTTCTCCAGCGCGGCCATGAATTCCCGCAGGTCTGTATAGGCCATTCGCGCCCTCACGGAAAGATGTCGGTGTCGGGTACTCTAGCATAGCGGGTGCGGCGGCGGAAGCGCGCGCCGGCCGGCTTTCCGCTTGACACTCTTTGTCGCTCTCGCATAGCATCCGTTCGAACGTCCTCTCGCAGCGCCAGGGGAGCCATCGTGCGGGCCATCATCCTCGCAGCCGGAATAGGGCAGCGCCTGTTGCCGCACACCGAGACGCTTCCCAAGTGCCTGCTGCCCGTCGGCGATCGTCCGCTGCTCGCGCGCTGCCTCGACGCGCTGGCGGCGCTCGGGATCTCCGAGGCGGTCGTCGTGGTGGGCCACCGCGGGGAAGACGTTGCCGCGCTGGCGGCGCAGGCGCCCGCAGCACTCGCCGTTCGCATCATTCGCAACACGCAATACGCTTCGGGCAGCCTGCTCTCGTTGTGGCACGCCCGATACGAACTGGAAGACGAAGTCCTCATCGTCGAAGGCGATGTGCTCTACCCGCGCGAATTGCTGGCCCGCGTCTTGGCCAGCCCCGATGCCAACGCGCTCGCGGTGGACGAGAAGTTCCAGGATACCGGCGAAGAAACCAAAGTGGTCTGCGAGGACGGCTGGGTGGTTGAGGTGACGCGCAGGATCGGACGCGACCCGCGGGTGCGCGGCGAGGCCGTCGGTATCCTGCGGCTGTCGGCGGTTGCCGCTGACGTGCTGCAAGACGTCCTCGAAGAAATGGTCGCGACCGGGTCGGACGGTGCAGACTACGAGGAAGCGATCCGCGAGCTTGCGGCGGAGGTCCCGATCGGCACGATCGAGGTCGGCGATCTGCCGTGGCTCGGCATCGATCGCGAAGAGGACTTGGTGCGGGCGCGGCAGCAGATTTTCCCCGAGGTCGAACGTCTCGACCAGGGGGAACTTGTCAAGCCGGCCTAGTTGCCGCCTGCCCCACGCCCATCCGCGTTGTGCTGAATCAGTGCACGATATTGCAGCCCGTCTCGAACCTTCCTTGGAATCTATGGGTAAGCGATGAGCGAACTCGTCTTGCCGGTCCCCTTCAAGCGCTGCACGTGCTGTCCGATGGTATGGGAGAGTCGTGCCGCGTTTCTCGAAGACGCCCAGATCCAGAATGTGGGGTACATGGCGCACTTCGAAGATCTCCGACTTGGGCTATTCCTCTTCAACCACGAGTCGTGCGGGACCACGCTGGCCATCAAGGCGGGCTTGTTTACGGATCTCTACGACGGGCCGATCTTTGCGGAGCAAAAGCGCGGGACGGAGGAATGCCCGGGTTACTGTCTCAACCAAACGAAGCTGAGCCCCTGTCCCGCGCGCTGCGAATGCGCGTACGTCCGCGATGTCCTACACATCGTTCGCAATTTCCCGAAGTCATCCGTCCCCGCGGGGGCGAAATAGGCTATTTTCCCCGCGGTGCGAGCAAGTCGTAGCGGTCGATCGGCTGCACGGTGATCACCACGAACGTCGTGTCGCGTAGGACCACCAAACGAACCTCCTGCGTCACATCGGCCCGCCAAAGCTTCCGATAGAAATCTTCCTGGCCGTCAATTTTGTCCCCATTGACCCTGAGGATAACGTCGCCCCGCTGAAAGTCGGCCTCCGCAGCGGGCCCCACCGGAGACGCACCGATCACCACGACCCCCCGGTCGGTCTGCACGGTGTACAGGCCCAGCCACGGGCGGACCTTACGGCTGGTTACCCGTCCGGCGGCAATCAGTTCGTCTTTCACTTGCAGAAAGCCGGCGAGGGGGATCGCCAGGTTCTCGGCGGGCGGCCGCCCGAGCTGGAGCGAGGCGATGCCGATCACCTCGCCGGCCGCATTGACCACCGGACTGCCTCCGAATGCGGGATTGGGCGGTCGGACGATGAACGCGCGATCCAGCGCATACTCCCAGTAGCCGGAAAAACTCCGGATGTCGCCGATGCTCCCCAGTGTGACGGTCAAGCTGTCGTCGTCGCCCATCCCGAGTGTGCCCGTGGCATCTCCGATCGCCACCCGGGCGGAATCGCCCAGCGGGGCGGCCGGCCACGGCCCGCCCCCATCGAGCCGGATGAGGCCGAAGCCCTGTTCGAGATCGAGGCCGACCAGTCGGGCAGGCAGGGTGCGACCGTCGGAGAGGCCCACCTCGATGAAATCCGCGTCCACCAGAATGTAGCCGACGGTGACAATGTAGCCGGTGGTGTCGATGATGACCCCGCTGCCGCGGCGCAGCGGGCCAAGGGTGAGCGCCGAAGGGCTGTTGGCGGGAGCGTGGGTTCGGATGGAAACCACCGCCGACAGCGCGCGCTGCCAGGCCGCCGGCAGCTGGGTGGGAGTGGAAGCGGCGGACGCCGCCGCCGGAAGACTGAGGCACAGGCACAGCACGAAGGGTAGATAGGACATGGTCCCTCCTTCGCCAATCGATGTCGGAGCGGAGTGGACCGGGCGCAGTGCGCGTCAGGTCCGCTAGGCGGACGGACGGCTGTCCGGGGTGGGAACGGGCGGGGGGGGCGGGGGGTCGCCGGCCCGCAAGGCCGCGAGCTCCCGCGCCTGCACCCTCAGGCGGCGCCGATCCCGCAGCCAGCCGGGTAGGCCGATCAAGGAGGCCAGGATTGCCCCGGCCGCCAGCGCCACCAGGATCACGACGACGAGCGACAGCTCGATCGACCAGAACCCGAAGCGCACCAACACGGGGCCGGCGTTCTGCACGGCGAACATCCCCACGCCCGCTGCCAGGACCAACGAAAAAATGAGCGCTACCTGTGCCATGTCGCCTCCGGTTAGAGGGAGCGTATCACAGCCTTACCGATCGGAGCAAGGTGCGTTAGCGGAGCCCGCGCTTGCGCAGGGAAACGAACCTGGTATCCTAGCAGCTCAGCGTTCCGGCATGGGAGAGAATGATGCTCCAGGTCCTGCTCTGGCCACGGCGAGTGGTAGGCGAGATCGTTCGGCGGCTGCAGCACCATCAATTCATGCTGATGGCGGCGGGGATCTCGTTCTATTGGCTGGTGGGGATCATTCCGCTGCTCTTGCTCGGCAGTTCAGCGGTGGGTTTCTTGGTCGGCTCGACGGATCGCGGGGTGGACGAGATCATGATCGTCCTGCACCGCATGATTCCCCGCGCGTCGGGGCCCGAGCTGGAGGATTTTCTTCGGCCGCTGATCCACAGCCGGCATGTCACCGGCGCGCTCGGCCTCGGATTCCTCCTCTGGGTCGGCATTGGGACCTTCGAGGCGATCGCCGGGTCGCTGACCATCCTCTGCGGAGAACAGGAGACCCGGTCGTTCCTCCGCCGAAAGTTCGTGGCGCTGGTGATGATGGCCACGGCCGGTCTGCTGCTGGTGTCGGCGTTGCTGGGAAGCTGGATCCTCGCAGCGTGGCAGGACATCCAGATAATCACGGGCACGCGGGTGGAGTTGCCGGGCTTCCTCTCCGCGCACGGATTTCCGCGCTACGTGACCTTGGCATTGGTGGTGGCGCTCCTGGCGACCATTTACCGTGTGGCACCTGTCCGGGCGATCCGCTGGCCCTGGGCCATCGCCGGGGCGCTGAGCGCAACCGTGCTGTGGGACGAGGCCCGTCGGGCGTTCAGCTGGTACCTGGTGCACTATGCCCGGTACAATCTGTTTTACGGTATCCTTGGGGGCTTGATCGGGTTGGTGCTCTGGATCTACTACACGGCGATCATCCTGCTGGCGGGTGGCCTGGTGGCCGATGTCCTCGATCGCGGCGGCCGCAGTCGCCGCGGCTAACCCGCTACGACGCGCTGAGATGGACCTCATCAGCACCCACATCCATGCGGATTTTGACGCCCTCGCATCGATGGTGGCGGCCGGCAAGCTCTATCCGCGCGCCCGGCTTCTCTTCCCCGGCTCCCAAGAGCGAAACGTCCGCGAGTTCTTGCGCGAGACGTGTTTCCCGCTGCGCGCCGAGCGCCTGCGAGGCTTTCCGCTCGACGCCATCACGCGCTTGATCTTGGTGGACGTGAAGCGGGCGGCGCGGATCGGGCCTCTGGCCGCGCTGCTCGGGCGCGGGCTGGACGTGCATATCTATGATCACCACCCGGCCCATCCCAAGGACATCGCCGGCTCGCTCGAAGTCGTTCGCGACGTCGGGGCGACCACGACAATTCTAATCGGCCTCCTCAAAGAGCACAGCATAACGCTCACGCCGCCGGAAGCGACGCTGCTGGCTCTCGGCATCTATGAAGAGACCGGCTTCCTGACCTTCACCAATACGTCCGAGGCCGATTTCCAGGCCGCGGCGCACTGCCTCGCCAGCGGCGCGAACCTCAGCCTGGCCACCGACTTCATTCGTCGCGAATTGACGGCCGAGCAGGTTGGCCTGCTCAACGCATTGATCCATGCGGCCGAGACGCATAGCATCAACGGCATCCGCGTGGTGGTCAGCACGGCCTCGCTGGACCGGTACGTGGGGGATCTGGCCATGCTGGTCCACAAGCTGCGCGATATGGAAAACATCAACGTCCTGTTCGCACTCGTCCGGATGGACAACCGCATTCACCTGGTGGCGCGCAGCCGCCTCGAGGCCGTCGATGTGGGCCGGGTGGTCGAGGCGTTTGGCGGCGGCGGGCATGCAACGGCGGCGTCGGCCGCGATCAAAGATCTGACGCTGTATCAGGCCAAGGACCGGCTGCTCGAGCTCCTGCACGACATCGTTCGCCCCTTGACCCGAGCGCGCGACGTCCTCACCGCGCCGGTCAAGACGATTGCGGAACGCGCCACCATCCAGGACGCGGCCGGGATCATGAACCGCTTTTCACTGGCCTACCTGCCCGTCATCCGAGGCGGCGACATGGTCGGCCTGCTCACCCGCGAGAATGTGGACAAGGCGATCTACCACGGCCTCGGTGACGCGCCGGTCCCGGATTACATGAGCCGCGAATTCGCGGCCGTCAACCTCGACACCCCGCTGCCCGAAGTCCAGCGCTTGATGGTCGAGCGCAGCTTGGGATTCCTGCCGGTGCTGAGCAGTCGCCGCCTGCACGGGGCGGTGACCCGGGCCGATGTCCTGCGCGCGAACGCTCAGGAACTGCTCACGCGGGCCACCTTCGACAGCGCGGACCGTGAAACGCCGCGGCCCGCCATGGGCAGCGTCGCCAATCTACTGGGCACCTTGCCCGGTCGGATCCAAGCCTTGCTCCACGAAGCCGGCGCCGTCGCGGACGCGGCGGGGACCCGTGTATATGTGGTCGGCGGCTTCGTCCGGGATCTGTTGCTGCAGCACGAGAACCTGGACGTGGACCTGGTCGTGGAAGGCGACGGCATCGCGTTCGCCGAGCAGTTCGGCGCGCGGGTGGGCGGCAAGGTGACCGGTCATCGCAAGTTCGGGACGGCGCTGCTGCGCTTGCCGGATGGATTTCCAGTGGATGTGGCGACTGCGCGGACGGAATACTACGAGGCGCCGGCAGCCCTGCCCACGGTCGAGCACGGGTCCATCAAGATGGACCTCTACCGCCGAGATTTCACCGTCAATGCGCTCGCCGTCTGCCTGAATAGCGGCCGCTACGGCGACCTGCTCGATTTCTTCGGCGGGCAGCAGGACCTGCGCGACCGCACGTTACGGCTCATTCACAACCTGAGTTTTGTCGAGGACCCGACCCGTATTCTTCGCGCGGCTCGGTTCGAGAGCCGTTTCGGGTTGCATCTCAGCCGCCATGCCGAGCAGCTCATCACCAACGCGGTCCGGATGGGCCTGCTCGATAAGCTGGCCGGCGGCCGGATTTTCACCGAGCTCACCTTGGTGCTGCAAGAGAGCGATCCTTGGCCGATCCTGCGCCGACTGGCTGAGCTGGGCGTGCTGGCCGCGATTCACCCGCGCCTGGTGCTCGGCAAAACGACGGCCGCGCGGTTCGCGCGCGCGGCGGAAGTCCTCACCTGGTACCGCTTGCTCTACCTGCCGGTGCAACCCGTGGGCTGGCAGGTATACCTGTTGGTCTGGTTCGAAGAGCGGGCCGGCCCGGACGCCCGGGCGATCCTCCGTCGCCTGGCGCCGTCGTCCAAGGTGGTCGAGACCATCGGGCGCGGCCTGACGCGCCTGCGGGCGTTGGCCCGCACCTTTGCGCGCGCGCGCGACCTGACGCCCAGCCGCAGCTATCGGCTGCTCAGCGACGTGCCGCTCGAGGTGGTGCTTGCCCTCATGGCGGTGATCACCCGTCCGGAGCCCCGCAAGGCCATCGGCGATTTCGTCGGCAGCCGCACGCGGGTGCGGCCGTTCTTACGAGGGGATGATTTGCAGGCGCTGGGGATTCGCCCTGGACCGATTTATCGGGATATTTTGAATTCGTTGCTCTACGCCAAGCTGGATGGACAGGTGCAAAGCCGTGATGACGAACTCCGCTTCGTCCAACAGCGCTTTGCACAGGCGCTGCCGCCGTCCGCGCCGGCGCGATCGCCCAAGAAGAAATAGGAGAAGGCGGCAGCAAGCCGAGCCGCGAGGGTGCGACAGCATGCACGTACTCATGTTCGGCGCCACGGAGCGCATTGGAAAGGTGGCCGTAGAGTACGCGTTGGGAGCCGGGCACCAGGTCACGGTGCTCTTGCCGCCCAAGGCGACATTCGACGTCCACCACCTGCACCTCACCCGCGTTGAAGGGGACATCGCGCGTTCGGATAGCTTGGTCATTCCGATGATGTCAGAGGTGGACGCCATCGTGAATGCCATCGGGAGCGACATCTCCACGACGAAAGCGGGGCACGTGACAGGCGCCGCCCGGATCATTCTGGCGGCGATGGGGCGGTACGGCGTCAAACGCTACCTTGGCGTGACTGCCTGCACGGCCCTCCGGGCGCTGAATTGGTGGGGCGGCCTCACGCAGCAAGTCTTCCGGCTGTCGCCGACGCGGGCGGCTCTCCAAGATCATGACCGCGCGGCCGAGCTCGTCCGCGGATCAAAGCTGGAATGGACGTTGGCAGCGGTTCCTGCCGTCCGAACCGGGGCACGCACGGGGGAGTACCGGGTGAGCGCCGAGGGGTTCCCGGGTGGGTGGAGACGCATTTCTGTCCAAGACGTCGCCGACTTCCTCGTCAGGGAACTCGTCCGCAAGCGCTACCCGAACCAAGCGGTCGGTGTGTGGTACTGACCGGACGGAGGCCGGATGAAATCGGTCACGCAAATTCGCGTCCGCTACGCCGAAACCGATGCCATGGGCATCGTCCATCACGCCGTGTACCCGGTGTGGATGGAACTGGGGCGCTCCGACCTCCTCCGTCAAATGGGGCAGAGCTATGCGGACTGGGAAAAGCGGGGTGTGATGATGAGCGTCGCCGAGCTGCATGTCCGCTATCGCAGCCCGGCGCGCTATGACGAGCTGGTGGAAGTGCACTCGGCGGTGAAGGAGGCCGGGCGGCGAAGGGTGGTGTTTACCTACGTCGTCCTCCGGGGCGGCATTCGGCTCGCCGAAGGGGAGAGTGTTCACCTCGTGACCGGAGCCGACGGACGGGCCCGCGTGATGCCAGACGACTTGCTACACTTCATCACACACGCGGTCGAATAACGGCGTTTTTCGACGCGACTCCAAGCGCCGCTTCTCCTCGTTGGGCCGAAACTCTACATATGCTCCGCGCCAACTGGATTCACGAAATCCTTGTAATTCTGCCTATTTCCGCGGACTTCTCCGATTGACAAACCCGGAGGGATCGGGTAGCGTTCTTTATTCGCCTCGAATAGATAAGGAAGACTATGTTCGATGTCGCCGCGTGGGTCCAAAAGCTAGCAGTCACAATTCCAGTCTTTCTCCTGGCTCTCACAATTCACGAGTTCGCGCATGGCTGGGTTGCTAATCGGCTGGGCGATCCGACCGCCCGCCTTCATGGCCGGCTCACTCTCAATCCGTTAGCGCATCTCGATGTATTTGGCACCATTGCAATAGTCCTGATTAATTTCGGTTGGGCCAAGCCGGTACCTGTGGATTATCGCTACTTGCGGAATCCTCGGCGGGATTCGATCCTGATCGCCTTGGCTGGCCCGATCAGTAATCTGCTGCTGGCCGCCGCAACGGCTTTTCTCTTTCAGGCCATCCCGTGGAATGCATGGCCGAAGAATACAATTTGGCTCGCTGCCCCGCTGTATGCAATGTTGCGCGGGTCGGTCTACATCAATGTAATCTTGGCTGTGTTCAATTTGATTCCAATTCCACCGCTCGACGGAAGTCGGGTTGTGTCCGGCCTGTTACCCCTACGCCAAGCGTTAGCGTTCAGCCGGCTCGAGCCGTACGGATTCTTAATCATTTTTTTTCTGTTTTACAGTGGCATTGTCAATCCGGTGTTTGGGCCGGTCGTGCATTTGTTGACCCTCGGCCTACTCCATCTGTGGGGCTAAGGATTCGGCTGGTCGACATCGGAAAGATTGCGGAGAGGGCATGACACGGAAGCGGGTGTTGAGCGGTATGCGGCCGACGGGGCGGTTGCACCTTGGCCACTTGTTCGGCGCACTCGATAACTGGCGGAAGCTGCAGGAAACCTACGAGTGCTTCTTTTTCATCGCCGATTGGCACGCGCTGACCACCGACTACGCCGATCCCTCGAAGATCAAAGAGTACACGGTTGAGGTGGTGCTGGACTGGCTGGCCGCCGGTCTCGATCCCGAGCGGGCCACGTTCTTCGTCCAGTCGCGCGTGCCCGAGCATGCCGAGTTGCATCTGCTCTTCTCCATGTTCACGCCACTGGCCTGGCTGGAGCGCGTGCCGACCTATAAAGAGCAGCGGGATCAGATCAGCGACAGGGATCTCGGCACGTATGGCTTCCTCGGCTATCCGTTGCTGCAGGCAGCGGACATTCTTATCTATAAGGCGCATTTCGTACCCGTGGGCGTGGATCAGGTGCCGCACGTCGAGTTGACGCGTGAAGTCGCTCGGCGGTTCAACTTCCTGTACCGTCCGGTCCTGGTCGAGCCGGAAGCGCTCTTGACCGAATTCCCCAAGATTCCCGGCACGGATGGTCGCAAGATGAGCAAGAGCTACGGCAACTCGATCTACCTTGCCGACGACCCGGAGACCGTCATCGCGAAGATCAAACCGATGACGACCGACCCGGCCCGCGTGCGGCGCAAGGATCCGGGCAACCCCGAGGTCTGTCCGGTGTACGACCTGCACCGGGTGTTTACGCCCGAGGCCGAGCGCCAGGCGGTGGTCGTCCCGGGCTGCACCACGGCCGGGATCGGCTGTTTGGATTGTAAGCAGATTCTGCTGAAGCACGCATTGCCGGTGCTCGGGCCCATTGCCGAACGCCGGGCGGCGCTGGCCCAGGATCCGGACACTGTCCACGCTATCTTGGACGACGGCACGAAACGGGCCCAGGCGGTCGCCAGCACGACGCTGGGCGACGTCAAAGCGGCCATGCAGATCTAGGCGTATGACGCGCAGAACGCGAGGGAGAGGCGGATGGACCCCATCGAGGGCCGGATTGAAGAGGCGCTGACGTTCGACGACGTGTCGCTGTTTCCGCGGCGGTCAGACATCCTGCCCAAGGATGTGGACGTGTCCACGCGGCTCACGCGCAACGTCCGCATCAACATTCCGATCGTCAGTGCGGCGATGGACACGGTGACGGAGGCGCGCCTGGCGATCGCGCTGGCACGCGAGGGCGGGATCGGGGTGATCCACCGCTCCATGGATCCCGATCGCCAAGTACTGGAGATCGACAAGGTCAAGAAATCGGAATACGGCATGGTGGTGGATCCGATCACCATGTCACCGGATCAGCGTCTCTATGAAGTGCTCGAGGTGATGGAGAAGTACCGGATCTCGGGCGTGCCGGTGACCAAGAACGGCAAGCTGGTCGGTATCCTCACCAACCGCGATCTGCGCTTCGAAACCAAGCTCGATCTCAAGGTCGGCGACGTGATGACCAAAGACAAGCTCATCACGGCCCCGGTCGGGACCAGTCTGGAAGAGGCAAAGGAGATCCTGCACCGGCATCGCATCGAGAAGCTGCCCGTCGTGGATCAGGAGTTTGTGTTGCGTGGCCTGATCACGATCAAGGACATCGAGAAGCGTATCAAGTTTCCGCACGCCTGCAAGGATGTGCTCGGGCGGCTGCGGGTCGGGGCGGCCGTGGGCGTCGGCCCCGATGCCATTGACCGGGTGCCGATGCTGATCAAGGCCGGCGCCGATGTCCTGGTCGTGGACACCGCGCACGGTCATTCCGAGAGCGTGCTTCAGATGGTGCGGAACATCAAGCGGCGGTACCCGGGGACCGAGGTGATCGCCGGGAACATCGTCACCGCCGAGGCCGCGGAAGACCTGATCCAGGCCGGCGCGGATGCGATCAAGGTGGGCATCGGCCCCGGCTCGATCTGCACCACGCGCGTCGTGGCGGGTGTCGGGGTGCCGCAGATTACGGCCATCCGCACCTGTGTGGCCACGGCGAATCGGCACAACGTGCCGCTAATCTCGGACGGCGGAATCAAGCACTCCGGGGACATCACCAAGGCCATTGCCGCGGGCGCCCATTCGGTCATGCTGGGCGGCCTGTTTGCCGGGACCGAAGAGAGTCCCGGCGAAATGGTGCTCTATCAGGGGCGGACCTACAAGGTCTATCGGGGCATGGGCTCGATGGGCGCGATGCAGTCCCGTGGCGCCCGCGAACGGTATTTCCAAGACCCCGATGCCGACACGGACAAACTGGTGCCCGAAGGCATCGAGGGCCGGGTGCCGTACAAAGGCGCGATCGCAGGATTGGTCTACCAGCTGGTCGG
>DATJQT010000092.1:0-1431 GCA_035505475.1 Vulcanimicrobiaceae bacterium | reverse complement strand
GGCCACCTCCGACGCCCACCCGGCTGGCTTCCACTTCCCGGCTCCTCACCGGTTATAGGTCGCCACGCTCCGGCAAAACCGCGCAGTCTGCCGGGCCGGGGAGGGCCTCTCCAGTTCCCGCCGCCACTATCCGAACGTTCCGAGCCCCATACGCCGGGGAGTCCATCACGGCTGCACCTTCAGGATCTTGTCGCGGTAGGGACCGCCTTTGCGGGCGGCCCCCCGCACAGATCCCAGCGTGCGCTGCTAACGCACTGGGCTCTTGCCTTGGGTCCGAACGCGAAGGCGCACATCAGGAAAGGGATGCATTACACGGGCGGGGGGCAGCCATCGAGTTGCAAGACGGGCCATCCGACTCCAGTTGATCCGTGTGCGCTGGCTGCGGCGCTCCAGCGCCGCATGCCAGTGCCTGGTCAGCTGGGTACGGAAAGCGGCTACCGCCGCGCGGTTCCCGGGGACCGCGTAGTAGGCGCAATGGCCTCGTACCACGCTGCCCAACCACCGTCCCTGCTCCGGGATGGGCTGATACCGGCGCCATTTGAGCTGGTCTTTGACCTCTCGTAACTTCGCCCGCATCCGCTTCGAGATCGTGATCCGCCGCACCCAGAAACGCCCGTCCCGCATCCTCGCGCAGATATGCGTGAAGCCGAGGAAATCAAACGTCTCGGGTTTACCCAGATCTCGCGCCCGTCGACGTTCGGCCGCATAGCGGCCGAACTCGATCAGCCGTGTCTTGTCCGGGTGCAGCTCCAGCGAAAACCTCGCAAACCGCTCACGAAGCTCAGCCAAGAACCGCTGCGCATCATCTTTGTGCTCGAACCCGACAATGAAGTCGTCGGCGAACCTCACGATGATCACATCACCGCGCGCGTACCGGCGCCTCCACCAGTCGGCCCACAGGTCGAAGACATAGTGCAGGTAGACGTTGGCGAGCAACGGTGACACCGATGCCCCCTGCGGTGCTCCCTGCAGTGTCTCCGACCACTCCCCGGCCTCGATAACCCCTGCGGCCAACCACTTCTCGATCAGCCGCAAGACCCGCCGATCCGCGATCCGGTGCTCGAGAAACTTCCCCAGCCAACCATGATCAAGATTGGTGAAGAAATCGCGGATGTCCGCGTCGAGCACCCAGTTCACCTTCTTCTGCCCGATTCCGACGCTCAGCGCATCCAACGCATGATGCGGATTGCGCCCTGGCCGAAACCCGTAGGAGAAGCCCCGAAAGTCCACCTCGTAAACGGCGTTAAGCACCTCGACGACGGCCCGCTGGACGATCTTGTCCTCCAACGTGGCGATGCCGAGCGGTCGCTGCCGCCCGTCCGCCTTCGGGATGTACGCGCGCCGCGATGGCTTCGCCCGGTAGCGCCCTGCGTGCAGCCGTGCGTGCAGATCGCGGAGGTTAGCCTCCAACTCGTGCCCGTAAGCTTCCCA
>DATJQT010000091.1:0-5202 GCA_035505475.1 Vulcanimicrobiaceae bacterium | reverse complement strand
CGAAGAAGCTGGTCGGCCACGGGATGGTGCTGAACACGCCAGATACGCCCCCCTTCCGCGACCAACTGCGCAACGCTGGCTATTACAAGGAGTGGCGGCAAAAGTTCGGCGAGAATGGCTGGAAGGTGCTCGAGCAATACGCGGGCCAGCTCAGCTAGATAAGATAGCGGTCATGGCTGACATCGTTCGCGACAACACCGCAGTGGCGTCTGAACGTTCCCGGACGGCGCATTGGACGGATCGTGCCGATGTCATCCTCAAATGGGTGACGGAGATCCCGGCGGCCATCTTGGTGGTGGTCGAGTTCGCGTTGTTGCTGACTGGCGTGGTGGCGCGCTATGCGTTTGGGCGACCCCTCTTCTGGGTGGATGAGCTCGCGACCACGCTCTTTCTCTGGCTGAACATGCTGGGCGCGGCCATTGCCCTGCGGCGCAATGAGCACATGCGGCTGACCGCATTTATCCGGCGGGCGTCCCCGCTCACTCGCGCATGGATTGACACGGCGGTCCTGGTTGTGATCGCCGTGTTCATCCTGCAGATGCTCAGGCCTTCGGTGGCGTACGTCGAGTCCGAGGCCGCGATCACCATGCCTGCGCTCGACATTTCAGCCGCATATAGCGTGGCGGCGCTCTTGGCTGGCATGATCATCATGCTGATCATCGCACTGGTGCGCCTGGTCAGGACTGCCGCATTTCGGATGGGGTTGATTACCATCCTCGTGGTCGGGGCAGTGGGCCTGACAGCGATCGTTCTCCGGCCTGTTCTGGCCCAGCTCGGGAATCTGAACCTGATCCTGTTCTTTGTCGTTTGCGTCGGAGTATTCGTGTCGTCCAGTGTGCCGATCGCGTTCGGGTTCGGGGTCGCCACGCTTTCCTATCTCGCGTTGACGACGCAGATGCCGCTGCAGGTTGTCGTCGGCCGGATGACCGAGGGAATGTCCACCCTGGTCCTGCTGGCGGTTCCGCTGTTCGTGCTGCTCGGCCTGCTGATTGATATGGCCGGAATCACGCAGGCGCTAATCGACTTCATCGCCAGCTTGATCGGCCACGTGCGGGGCGGGCTAGGGTACGTCTTGCTCGTCGCCATGTACTTTGTCTCGGGCATCTCCGGGGCCAAGGCGGCCGATATGGCCGCCGTGGCCCCGGTGCTGTTCCCGGAGATGAGGCGGCGTGGGTGGCAGCCCGGCGAGCTGGTCGGTATGCTGTCAGCGTCTGGGGCGATGGGTGAAACGATTCCGCCCAGCCTGGTGGTAATCATCATCGGATCCGTGACGGGAGTGTCCATCGCCGCCCTGTTTACAGGGGGCTTGGTGCCTGCGGCGGTCGCAGCCCTCTCGATGGCGGCGATCGTGTTCCTCCGGTCTGGCCACGACCGGATGCAAGGCGCGGCGCGCCCACCGCTTGCAACGATTATGAGAAAGTTCTTCGTCGCCATCCCGGCGCTCGTGCTTCCGTTCCTCGTCTTGGGCGCGGTCATTGAAGGTGTGGCGACGGCGACCGAGGTGTCCACCGTCGGCATTGCGTACGCCATCCTGGTCGGGCTTTTCGTGTATCGCCGATTTGACTGGCGGCGGGTCTATCCGATGCTGGTGGAGACGGCGTCGCTTTCCGGCTCGATCCTCCTGATCATTGCGACCGCCACAGCGATGGCGTGGGCTTTGACCCAGTCGGGGTTTTCGCAGACCTTGGTGAAGCTCATGGCCGGCGTCCCCGGTAGCCGCGCGGGGTTCCTGGCTGCCTCGGTCTTGGTCTTCGTCATTCTGGGAAGTTTCCTAGAAGGGATTCCGGCCGTCGTCTTGTTCGGTCCGCTGCTGTTTCCTGTCTCACGGTTCATGGGCGTTCACGACGTCCACTACGCAATGGTGGTCATCCTCGCCATGGGCGTCGGGCTGTTTGCGCCGCCTTTCGGCGTGGGCTTCTACGCCGCGTGCGCGATTGGCAAAGTCTCGCCCGATGAGGCGATGGGCCGGGTCATGCCGTATCTCGCGGCCGTCATGTTTGCGCTCGTCATCGTTGCTGCCATTCCCTGGCTTTCGACCGGATTCCTGGCAAAATAGCCAAGCATCTACCATGGCGACCTATGGTTCAATGGCCAGGAGAATTGGCCATTCTCGCGTGGCGCGCTATAGTGCCTGACAGAGGCAGACCATGCGGCATCTGATCATTGGGACGGCGGGGCACATCGATCACGGCAAGACCACCCTGGTCAAAGCGCTGACCGGGACGGATACGGACCGCCTCAAGGAAGAAAAAGAGCGGGGGATCTCGATCGAGCTAGGTTTCGCCTTCCTCGATCTTCCGGACGGCACACGGGCGGGGATCGTGGATGTGCCTGGCCACGAACGCTTCGTCAAGACGATGCTGGCGGGCGTCGGGGGCATTGATCTTGTCATCCTGGTCATTGCCGCCGACGAGGGTGTGATGCCGCAAACGCGCGAGCACCTGCACATCTGCGAGTTGCTCCAGGTGCGGCGGGGACTGGTCGCGCTCACCAAGGCCGACCTGGTCGAGTCGGACTGGCTGGAGCTGGTGCAGGCCGATGTCGAGGAATTCCTGAAGGGCACCTTCCTCGCCGGCTGTCCGGTGGTAGCCTGTTCGGCGACGACCGGCCAGGGGTTGCCCGAACTGCTGCAGGCCATTCAAGGGCAGGCGCACGCGGCGGACCCGCGGCGCTCGCAGGGTGTCCTCCGGCTGCCCATAGATCGCGTCTTCACGATTCGCGGGTTCGGCACGGTCGTCACCGGCACATTATGGTCGGGCGCGCTGTCGGTCGGGGAAGAAGTCGCGATTTTACCCAAGGGCCTGCGGTCGCGGGTCCGACGGCTGCAGGTGCACGGGGAAACTACAGAGCGGGCAGAAGCCGGTCAGCGTACGGCGGTCAACATTCCTGAAGTCGAGGTCGCGGACATCGAGCGGGGCGACGTGATCTGCCGCCCCGACACGCTGCGGCCTTCTGTGAGCTTCGAGGCGACATTGGCGTTGCTCGCCGACGCGCCGCGGCCGCTGAAGAATCGCAGTCGCGTGCGGTTTCACCTCGGCACGAGCGAGTTGTTGGCGCGGGCGGTCTTGCTCGATAAGGAAGAGTTGCCGCCGGGCCAAACGTGCTACGTGCACTGGCGCCTGGAAACGCCCGGCGCGGCGTTGCCGGGCGACCGCTACGTGATTCGAAGCTACTCGCCGGCCGTCACCATCGGCGGCGGCAGCATCCTCGATCCAAACCCGCCCAAGGGACGGCGGACGCGCGCCAATCTCATCGAGCACCTTCGGGTGCTGGAACGTGGGCGGCCGTCAGAGCGCATCGAGCAACATCTGCTCGGGTCCGGCTGTGTGCCGATGACGCTCGAGGAGCTGCGGGCACGCTGTGATCTGGACCTGGCGACCACCGGCGAGGCGCTCAAGGAACTGGAACAGGCAGGCCGCATCATCCGCACCGGAACCAAAGAGAATGCGGGCTGGCTTCATATTGAGCGGGTGCAGTCTCTCGAACAGGATGTCACGGCTCGTCTCGCGGACTTCCATCAACGCGAGCCGCTGAAAGACGGCCTGGCGAAGGAAGAGTTACGGAGCAAGCTCCCCGTGGATCTCCCCGCCGCCACCTTTGCTTGGATTCTTGCCCGATTGGCCGCCGCAGGGAAGACCGCAGTCGAGCGGGACAAAGTCCGTTTGGCCGCCCACCACCCGACGCTCAGCGTGGGCGATGAGGTACTCAAAGCAAAAATCGAATCGGCATTCCGATCCGCGGCCTTCCAGCCCCCGGCTGTTGACGCCGTCTTGACAGAGCTCAAAGTGGATACGAAAGCGGCGCAGGCCGTTTTTCGCCGGCTCGTGGACGACGGTGCGCTGGTAAAGATCGGCGAAGGCCTGTTTTTGCACCGGGACAGCCACGAGGCCATGCGCGGCCGGATCCTGGAGCACTTCAAAAATCATCCCAGCATTGACGTCGCCGCGATGAAGGAGCTATTCGGCGTCTCGCGGAAATACGCCATTCCGTTCCTTGAGCACCTCGACAGTCTCCGCATCACCCGCCGCGAGGGCGATGTGCGCGTGCAGTATAACTGATCGCAAAGGCGAAAGGGCGCGGGGGAGAGGGAGCGTAAGGGGGCAAGGGCGAACAAGCGCAGAGGCGAGAAGGTGCAGGGGCGAGTGGGCGAAAGGGAGCAGGGGGGCTCTCTCGGTTCTCGACTGATGGCTCACGGCTCTGTTTCTCATTGACACCACCGCTTCCGGCAGCCATCCTACTCTGCGGCTGAGCTAACGATATTGAAGGGAGACGTGCATGTTCGGTGTGGGACTTCCAGAGCTGCTCATTCTGCTGGTGATTGTGCTCTTGCTGTTCGGAAGCAACCGGCTCGGGGAGCTGGGGTCCGGGTTGGGGAAGGCCGTCCGAGGTTTCAAAGACGCCGTTGCCGGGAAGGATGCGATTGACATCACGCCGAAGAAGAACGACGACTCCAAAAAAGTGTAGCTCCCCTTTCATGCCGCTTGTCTCTCATTCATCGTAAATTCATGCGTTTTCTTCTGCCCTCCGCATTTCGAAATTCTTCTCAACAGCGGAACAAATCCCGCCAGGCGGGGATGCCCCCAAGTGTCCGTGCGCTCTTGACGGCGCGGATAATCGCAGCCGCGATGGCATCGGCAGCGGCAAGGCCGACGGCATTGACATCGCACTCCCGCTCGCCCTTCGCCAAGGTGATGACCAGGTCGCCATCGAGTGTGGTGTGGACAGGAGAAATCGCCCGTACCATGCCTTGCTGGGCCAACTGCGACACCTTTGCAGCCTGCACCTTGGTCAGCCGCGCGTTGGTGGCGATAACTGCCAGGGTGGTGTTCTCGCCGCGGTAGCCGACCGGTGAGGCGCCCCGGCGCATGACGGCTGCGACGTCCACCAGCTCGGCGCTATCGGGCGAGTGGCGTGCACCGGCAAGGAGGGCACCCGTCTTCGGGTCGCAGACGTTTCCAAAGGCGTTTACCGCAACCAGCGATGCGACGCGGATCCCTCCATCCAGTTCGAGGATCGCGGTGCCGATCCCAGATTTCATTCCTTGCGCAATGCCGAAGAGCTTTCCGATCGTGGCACCCGTCCCGGCGCCGACCGATCCCTCTTCGATGTCTGCATCGGTGGCCGCACAGCAGGCGTGATAGCCCATTGCGGCATCGGGCCGTACATGCGCATTGCCCAATCGAAGGTCGAACAGAATGGCGG
>DATJQT010000090.1:0-2158 GCA_035505475.1 Vulcanimicrobiaceae bacterium | reverse complement strand
ATCCGTGACCGGCACCGTGAGAGGAGCCGAAACCTGTCCGTTGTATTCGACCGTGATTTTCGAATTGGCCTTTCCGGAGACTCCATACGGAACGATCGCTACGACCTGCGTGGATTGCGCGCTGACGACCGGCGCGGGGATGCCGTCGAAAAGCACACGGGTCGCTCCGGCGGACGTGTCGATGTGATTGTTGGCGGTGATGGAGAGATTGGCAGTCTGTGCCGGGCCGATCCCGGTGCCGGTGATGGCCACCATTTCTCCCGGTGCAACGGCACCGGTGGCGCCGCTCGCGTAGTTCACCACCTGCATCGGCTGCAACTGGGACGAGACCGGCAGCAGACGCAGCGCGGAGCCCGGGGGCTGGCGCACCTTCGTCGCCTGCTCATAGGCGTATGCGAGCGAAATCAGCGTAGCCTCGGTGTACGCTTTCCCGGTGAAGCCGATGCCGTATGGGGAACTCGTGGAAAGGTAACCGGCGGGCACGATCACCGTGGGATATCCAGCCTTGGCAGCGATCCCGGCGCTGCTGCTGCCCGGGAATACGAGCGCGGTCAGGTTGTTGCCGTCGATCGCCGCGTCGATACCTTGAACCTTGGCCAGTTGCAGATCCATGGCGCGATCGGCGATGTACTGAGGCTCGGCCGCGTACAGGTCGGTGGCTTGAGAAGCGAGCGCCAGCACCTGGCCGTACTTGAGAGCAGCGTCGGCGTGCGCGTTGTTGTAGGCGATCACGTCGGCCAGGGTCTTGATGGGCGACGCCGGCCCGCGGCTCGCCAGGTAGGTGTCCAGGTCGCGTTTGAACTCGTATTGCAGAACCGACGACGAAAATGCGTTGAGCTGGGCGAACGAAGCGATACTGACGTTCACTACGGTGGCTCCCTGGTTGCGCATTACCTGAAGCGCCGCCTGGCCGATCGCGTTCTGTTCCGCGGAAAGGGTAGCCCAATATTCCTGCGGCACGCCGATGCGCGCGCCGTTGAGCCCGTCGGCTTTCAGGTACGGAGTGTAGTCGGAAAGGGCAAGGCCTATGCTCGAGATGGTGGCGGGATCTCTGGCATCGACGCCGGTCAACACCCCGAGAAGGATGGCGGCGTCGGTCACGGTGCGCGTGATCGGGCCGGCCGTGTCCTGGCTGGCAGCAATCGGCACCACGCCCTGCCGGCTGATCAGGCCGACAGTGGGCTTGATGCCGACGTCGGAGTTGGCGTTCGACGGGCTCAGAATCGAGCCCGACGTTTCCGTGCCGATGGCCGCGGCGGCGAGGTTCGCGGAGGAAACGACGGCGGGCCCGGAACTCGACCCGCTGGGTGAAAGAGCCTGCCTGCCATCGCTATTCGGCAACGGCGCCGGGATGGGGCGCGGATCGTAGGGATTCAGGACGTAGCCGCCGAGCGAGCTATATCCCGCGGGCATGCCGTTGGTCAGATAATTGGCGAACTCGGTGAGGTTGCCTTTGGCGATGATGATCGCGCCGGCGGCCTTGAGTTTCTTCACCAGGAAATCGTCGTCGAGCGGAAACGTGCCCTGCAGAGCCACCGAGCCCGCTGTCGTGGGCATGTCTACCGTATCGATATTGTCCTTGACGACCATCGGAAGGCAGAACAGGGGGCCCGGCCGCATGGCCTTGGGCATTTGATCGTAAGATGCGGCGATCTGGAGCGCCTTGGGATTCCGCACGCGCACTGCGTTCAGCGTGGGGCCGGCGATATCCAGGGCGTCCATGCGATTCAGATACCACTGAACAAGCTGTGCGCAGGTGATGGTTCCGGCCGAGAGAGCCGCTTCGATTTGCGGAATGGTTGCTTCAAAGGGATCGAACGCCGGCGTCTGCTGAGCGCTGGTGGGCAGTGCGAGCAAAACGACGACGGCCAGGGAGATTGCAGAGTCGGCGCACACCGACATCCAGCTCCGATGCGACAGGTTCATAGGTGTCCTCCGGCCGGCGCGATACAGATGTTTCCGACCGGGGAGCGAGTCTATACCACGCCGGTCTCGAATGCAAGGCGTCGGCGTCAGATGTCGCCGCAAAATGATAATGTCCTATTTGCGCAAAGTAGAAATGTCCTATTGACGCCGCCCACGCTGGGGAGGTGCAAGAAGGACAACTCCTGATGACGCAAGCCGAACGGGACCGCCTGGTGGCCCTGAAGAAGGCGCA
>DATJQT010000089.1:0-7930 GCA_035505475.1 Vulcanimicrobiaceae bacterium | reverse complement strand
TCGACCGCCGTGGTGACGTTGCCGAAATCGTTGTACTCGTAGTAGTACAGCTGGGTGGAGCCGTCGTCGAGTACCCGCCCCACGTGGGCGGGTTTGCTGGTTGTCCTGACTTGGATCGATGCCTGCCGGCCGGTCTGGCCTGCGTAGTCGTACCAGACGCGTCGCTCCAACGGTGCCTTGGCGCTCTCCAGAATGCCCGCCGGGGAATTCATGTCGGTGCTGTGCAGCCAGTGGTACAGCTGGGCTTTGGTGTAGTCGCCATAGGCGTCGGCGCAGCGCTTCCTGTCCCAATAAAACGTATTGCGGTAGTCCAGGAAGTCGTTGGTGGTCGCCATCCCCGTCGGCACGCTCTGCGGCGAGTCCGAGGATGCGACACCTGTTACCGATTGGGATTGGTTGAATTCGGCGCGTTCCCGGTTGCCGTCGGGGTAGAGGATCTCCATCGAGCGGGTGGTACCGCTTTCGGCATTGGTGAATTTGGTGACACCGTAAGGCGTGGTCAGGGTGCTGATCAGATCGGGGGTCGTGGGATCGTAGGAAAACGAGGAGACCAGCCCGACTGTGTCGGTGATCGAGATCAGCTGGTTGGCGCTGTTGTAGCCGAACGTCGCGGAGCGGCCGAACGGATCGGTCACCGTCGTGATCTTGAACGGGTCGGCGGCGTTCCTATACCCCAAAGTGGTCTTCTGCCCGATGGCGTCGGTGATCGCGGTGAGCCGCAACTGGGTGTCGTAAGTCAAGGTGACCGCGTTGCCGGCCGGGTCGATCACCTTGGTGAGAAAGATCCGCCGACTCGTGACACCGCCGTCGGACTGACCGAACACAAGAAGTGCCCCGTCCGGAAAGAGCATCTCGTAGGTGCTCGCCGAGGTGCGAGTGAGCAGTGTCTGATCCAGCAGCTGGTGGGTGAAGCCCTGGGTAGCCGGGTCGAACCCGGTGAACGTCCGGTTGCCTCCGCCGCGCATGTAATAGGTGACATCGGCTTGGGGAGTCGCTGAGTCGTCGATGATGTAGGCGAGCCAGTCGAACGTCCATTTCTGCCCGAAGTTCGAGTGATTGAAGGTCGACGAAAACTGGTTATCGCGCTGCCTGTAGCGGACCGTAAACGGGACGGCGGGACCTACAGGTGGGGTGTATCCGACCGGAGTATCGATCAGGCTCAGGCTGACGTCCGCGAAATAGATGCTCGGCACCGCCAAACCTGCGCCCATAGGGCCGCCGGAGCCTCCACCGCCGTCGCCACGGCACAGCGTGTTGAGGTCACACGGGCCCGGAGGTGCTGGCGGGTCGCTCACATTACCCTTGCCCCACACCCGCGCTGCCTCTGCGGCTTCCACAGGCCGCCAGCCTTCCGGCAGCTCTCCCGGCGGGACTAGGAAGTATCCGCTGGCTTCATCATCGAGCGCGGCGCGGGTGACCCACGCATCGTTTCTGAAGGTGGGATCCTCGAGCAGGTAACGGTCGCCCTGCCGCCGTATGACAGCCGCGAAATGGTCCACCTTGAGGTGCACGACCGCCGGCACAACAAAATCGGGACCGCCGGACTCACGGAACGCCATCTGGTAATGCAGGCCGAGACGCTGCGAAAGCTCTTCTAACTGATGCAGCGAGAAGCCGTGGTCGGTGGACTCGGATGCGTGGATCAGCCCACTGCGCGGATCCTCGGGGTGCACGGCCAGCATGACGCGGTGAAGGGCCAGCGGGCCGCAGCGGAACGACACCTCGGGGCGAGTTCTCATCTCGGCCAGTCCGCCTCGGGCCGCCGCGATTTTCTCCGTAGCTGGACCGCAAAAGCCGCGGGCGCCGACAGCCCTGAGCAAGGCGTCCAGTTCACTGACCCGGCCGACCTTGGCCAGCATGTAGGCCAACTCACCTATCGCCCGGTCCGCCAACGGCTTCTGCGCCGGGTCGGTGACCGTCATCGCGACCGCGCAGGCCCTAGTCCACGCCTGCAGCGCCCTTGAGTAAAGACCTCGTCTGTAGTAAACGAGTCCGAGGTTGGTCAGTAGTCCCCCAGCCCACGGGGAGCCCGGATGGGCCTCAAGGAATGTCGTAAGCGCCGAGAAATCGTCGGGATCGTCGCAGTTGGCGTAGCTAGCCAGTGCAGCCGCGAAATCGCCGTTTTCCTCCGCTGTAGGCTCCGCGCCCATCGGGAGCAGCGGCTCCTCGAAGATCCTCGCACGAAAAATATCCGCAGTCGTAGGTCTGGCGCGCATCAGAAGAGACGCCCATTTTGTATCTGTGTCACCCTGCACGCGCCGGTCCATCGTTACTCTCCCGCCCCGGTTCTATCCCGATTCAAACCTATGCTTGGTCGGTGCAAAAACACGCCGAAATGGCCGAAAACCACACGCGATGCAACGTTTTGCACTCGTACCGGGCGACGCCACCGCGGATCTCCTGGCCGGGCGCCCTGTGCAACCATCTTCACATCTCAAACGTGAGATGAGAATGGGTGAACAGGCTCGTCGCCGAGAGGCCAACCTGGAGAAAGGATTCGCAGTACTGTCCGTGCCGCTCTCGGCCTGCCGCTCCACCCAGCCGAGCGCTAGAAGGCGGGAAGACCTCGACCATGTTGATGAAATTCGACGCTAGCGACCAGGAAATCCTGGAGTACTACCGCGAGCATCACAACCCCTACGTCACGCTGGGTTCCGCCAAGAAGCACTGGGCGCTACAGCATGCGCTGGTGGCATGTCGCGAGAGGTTGGAAGAGAAGCGAAGAGTCTCCTTGCCGAGCGGCGAAGCTGGAGCAAGACCTGCGCTCCGCCGTTGGCTCCCCTTCTCATCCCCTGCTGTCGCTGGCTGAGCGGTACAGGAGCGGTCGGCCCGTGGAGCTGGTTGCGGAACCGACCGTCGGCCTTGTCATCTCCCCACCCGTACCGTTGGGAGAGGCGGTTATTGCGCTCCACCATTGCCCTATTCCATTCGCCCGATAACCAGGTGCATGGTAGAGCCTGATGCGCTGCCTCACAGCGGGTTAGCATGGCCGTAGACATGGCGGCAGCCCGAAGCTCCCCAGGCAATAACGGCGGGAAGGTCTAGATCCGTCGCTTTGCATGCCCAAAAACTGACTGCGCTTCGCTAGCTGCCGGCCAACCGCCGCCGACCCGCTACCCGGCGACCTCGCCGAAGCGCTCGCCAGATCAACCAGCCACGATGTGCACTAATTTGGCCCAACTCAGGGCTGTGCGACAGTCATCTTAGGAGTGCGCAGATTGAGCGAATTAAAATATCCCCAATATCGGGATTATGAGACAGTGCGAAATACGGCTAACACGGCCATCATGGCGCTACTCGCGGGTTCGGCGCCTGGCAAACAATACGCTCGCACTAACCGCGGGTTCATCACGTACTCTCGGCGAAATTTTCCCGGCTGTAGAACATATCAGGCGATTCAATTTGCGTACGGACATCGCTCGGACCTACCTTAGTTCGGCAGACTCACACTTGGCATCTATGGCGATAACCTACGTGCTCGCTATACATGAAGATTTTGTGATGTCGACAATCGCCTTTGTCCGGAGTGAGGGCATCGCTGTCGCGGCACCGAATAGACGAGGAGTTAAGGCATGGAATATGCATGCAACGTTATTTGGCGCTCTTGGTTATCAACCTCCCGCTGACTGGGTAGAGATATTTCATCTTCTGCGATTGATGAGGAATTCCGTTGTGCATGCTGGAGGGCGGGCCCAGCAAGACTTAGTTGCTCACATATCAAACATTAGTAACGCGGCCATTCAGCTGTGGCGCAAGCTGGGTAATCAAGCCCCCAACAGCGTTGTCCAGAACGGTGAAGTGCAACTATTCGCAGAGCACATATTCTCAGCTCTTGCCGTCATCAAGCGGATGGGCCGTGAGATCAACAGCGCCCTTACATCCGCAATTCATAGACAATCGTGGGCCAAAATCTGTGTACACGACTACCAGCAGGTCACCACCAAGATAAGGAATTCGCGCTCCTGGCGACGGTCGCTAATCGGATATGCGAACTTTTTCTATGGTCCACTCAAATTGTCCAGTGGAGATTTGGAAACCGCAGCGAGAAGTTTGGGGCTGTGGACACCGGTACAGTGGGAGTGAGTTGACATAAGGCAATAAAAAAGTGGGCTCTTCCTATTGAGCTACTTCCGGCATGGATGCCGGAGCCGGGACTCGAACCCGGGTCTCCATCTTTCTGTAGATGATCATGGTCACGAACCAACAGGAGCCAAACCTCCCGATCTCCGTGGCTTTAACTGGAGCAGACCATCCGGTTGCCGGGCTGTTCGTCTTGTTCGCCCGACGAGCGCAGCCAGCGACAATGGTTCTGATGACAAGGATTGGCCTCGTCGGCTGCGTGAAGGGCAAGGCCACAACGCCAGCACCAGCGTCGGAGCTCTACACCTCGGCACCTCGGCGCTGTTTCGAGGCCGGCGGGAGTATGTCGAACGGACCTGTGATCAGGACTCCCGACATGGTGTTTGGGTCGGTTCGGTAGTTTTAGGCTTTGACCTGCGGATTTCTCGGCGTGTCGAGGCGCGGCTGCAATGATCGCACGAAATAATTAGGTATCGCTGTTGTGCCGCACCGGAGTTGGTGGAGGATGCCCGTGATGACCGCGCAGCCGCCGCTTGCGCTGGCGCCTGGGAGCGCCCGCTTGATCGGTGAGGCGGCGGCGATCGTCGAGGACGACGACGGCGGTCGGGTCTTCGTGCATGGCAACCTGGCCTATGCCTGGGACGCCGGCGATGCCGCGGGGCGCCGGTTGGCGGCGGTGTCGCTGGTGCGCATCAAGGCCGTCACCCAGCGGCAAGTCGCCGAGGCGTTCGCGGTGACACCGCTCGCGGTGCGGCGCTGGGCCGCTCAGTACGCCGATGCGGGTGTGGCCGGGCTGCTGCCGGAACACAAGGGCCCCAAACGCAAGTCGAAACTCATCGACACCACCGTCGCAGCGATCCACCGGCTGCGGGAGACTGGAGCGTCCTTGCGAGCGGTCGCCGCCGCCACCGGGGTGTCGGAGGGCAGTGTCCGCAACGCCCTCAAATCCGCCGGCGCCGATGTCGACAAAGACGAGCCTTGCGCCCCAACGGGTTCCGATGATCCGCTCCCTCAGGAGCAGGAGCAGGAGCAGGAGGCCGACGTTGAGGCCAAGCGGCAGATCGACGTAGGGCCGGTTTTTGAGGTCGATGCGGGTGGCGAGGATGGTTGTGCGGCAGCGGCTTGTGCTGTCGCGGCGGCCCCTGCGGTGGGGGTGCCGGTGTTGGCCGATCCGTTGGCACGTGGGGCCGAGCGGGTGGCAGCGCGTTTCGGGCTGCTTGAGTCCGCCCCGCCGGTGTTCACACCGTGTGCACGGGCGCCGCTGGCGGGGTTGCTGTTGGCGCTGCCCGCGCTGGCGGCCAGCGGGCTACTCGAAACCGCCCACGAGGTCTACGGTGAGTTGCCCAACGGGTTCTACTCACTGGACACCATGTTGTGCGAGGGGGTGTTTCGGGCCTTGCTGGGCCAGGCTCGCGCGGAGGGCGCGACCCGCATCGACCCGGTGGCGCTGGGGCGGGTGCTGGGGTTGGACCGAGCACCGGAGGTAAAGACGATCCGCCGCAAGATCGGGCTGCTCGCCAAGGCGGACAAGGCCGACGACTGGATCACCGCGATGGCGCGCCGTCATGTCGAGGCTTGTCCCGAGCAGGCGGCGGTGTGCTACGTCGACGGGCATGTGCGCGCCTATCAGGGCAGCCGCAAGATCGCCAAAACCCATGTGCCACGGCTGAAGTTTCCCGCCCCGGCCACGGTGGAGACCTGGGTGTCTGACGCCGCTGGGGATCCGCTTTTGGTGGTGATGGCCGAGCCGGCCGCCTCACTGGCCGGTGAGCTGCGTCGGCTGATGCCCGAGCTGCGCGCCCTCGTCGGTGACGACCGTCGGGTGTTGGTCGGGTTCGACCGCGGCGGCTGGTCACCGACACTGTTCGCCGACCTGCACGCGGCCGGGTTCGACACTTTGACCTGGCGCAAGGGCCGCACCGCCGACATCGACGAGGCGTGCTTCTCTGAGCACAGCCACACCGACGAGCACGGCCGCGTCCATACCTGGCGGCTGGCCGACACCCCGGTGGCCCTCGACATCACCGAGGGTCCGCGCAAGGGCGAGGTGTTCACGATGCGTCAGATCAGCCTGTGGGATTGCACCCGAACACGCCAGATGCACATTCTGACCACTCGCGCCGACCTGCCCGCCGCCGAAATCCGTTACCGGATGGGCTCGCCTTGGCGCCAGGAGAACCACTATCGCTACGCGCGCATCCACTTCGACCTCGACTCCCACGACACCTACCGCGTCGGGGACGACGATGCGGAGCGCATGGTGCCCAACCCGGCGAAAAAAATCGCCTACCAGCAGGTCGAAAAGGCGCGCCGCGCGCTCCTTTTAGCCGAAACACTGCGCGACCGTGACCTGTTGACGGCCTCCTGCCCGCCGCCGGGTGCTACCGCCGTGCTCACCAACTCGATGATCGACACCATCAACGCCGACGTGCACGCCGCCCAAGACAGGCTCGACGCCGCACTCACCGCCCACCAGGAGATCCCCGCCCGGCTCCCGCTCGCTCAGGTCAACCCCGGCCAACAGGTGCTCGACACCGAAACCAAACTCATCCACCACGCCATCCGCATCGCGGCCTACAACACGACCCGATCCCTGGCCAGCGCGATCATCACCGACACCGGTTACGCACGCGCAGACGACGAGGCCCACACCCTCATCCGCACTGCGCTTGCACGCTCCGGCGACATCATCCCCGATCATCGCGCCCTGCACATCCGGCTCGACCCGCTGCCCACACCGCGGCAGACCGCCGCCATCGCCGACCTCTGCCAAGCCCTCAACGACACCGACACCATCTACCCCGGCACCACGCTCACCCTGCGCTACAGCGTGAAACCCCACCCAGGACCGCACACCAATTAGTGCGCTATGTCTGGAGTCCTGGTGATGCCTGGTACGTCCTGTCTGCTAAGCACGGCCTCGTCGAGCCCGACCGCATCCTCGAGCCCTACGAGCAAACCCTCAAGGGCGCGTCGTGCCAAGAGCGCCGGGACTGGAGCCGGCGGGTACTCCGCGACCTGCGGCAGCGCGTCGGATCGCTCAATGGCACCGTCGCCGAAATCCACGCCGGCAATGAGTACCGCGCGTACGGCCTCGTCGATGGACTGATCGCCGAGGGCGCCCAGGTTGAGGTCCCAGTCGCCGGACTTCCGCTTGGAAAACAGCTTGCGTTCTACAGGCGGCGCGCGCAAGAGTCGAGGCGATGACCGTTCCTCCGATCACGATCGAGAAGTTGGAGCCGATCGGCGCCTTCACCTACCGCTGGCCGGGAGGTGACGAGCACTACGAGCGCGGGTGGTCGGTCCTCGCTCACGTCGGTGACCGTGAGGTGCGTGTCCGACACGGCCTCTGCCGACGGGCGGCCTACGGACGGGACCGGGTCCGCTCCGTCACCTGGGTCGAGCTGGCACCGACCGTCGAGGGGGTCGAGGCAGACGACTACGCGCAGACCCGAGGCTTGGTCTCCGGGCTCCGCACGGGGAAGGCGTTTCTCCGGCCCGGCGACCCCGTGCCCGACGATTACCGCGACTTTCCGATCGTCGACCACTCAGTCGAGATCGACGCTCCGAAAACGCGCCGCATCCTCGCGGTCAAGCTGGCAGAGGACGACGTGAAGTCCTGGTCCCTGCTCGCGCTCCTGCGCGCAGTCGCCTGGGACCGCCTCGGGCCGCAGAGGACGCGTCCACGACTCCGTCCGGTTCGTGGCACCTCCGCCCCGGTTGACGTGCAGCCGGACTCACCCGAGCAGAAGCGTGCTGTGGTCGATGCGCTTCTCGAATACGGCGCAACCCTCGGTCCGGAGCTCCGGGGACAGCTCAGCCAGTTCACACCCATCCCTGAAGCGGACCG
>DATJQT010000088.1:0-26887 GCA_035505475.1 Vulcanimicrobiaceae bacterium | reverse complement strand
GGCGCGTGCGCCGGCGGTGCTGCCGGATGGACTCGGCGCGACTGCACAAACGCGTGGATCGCATCCCAGGCCAGGACCAGCGACAGGAGCGTCAGCGCCAGGCCGATCGCCGCCGCAATCAGATCGCCCACGATGAACGCGGGGCTCCAGGTGGGCGCGGCAATGCCCCGGGCCGCCGCCTCGAGCGACGCCCAGGCCGTGATCGCCAAGGCCGCGACGGTGGTCACGTACATGAACACCGCTGGCCAGAACGCCCAGAGATAAGGCTTCCCGGTCTGGACGAGCCAGATTACGATCAGCACCAGCGTGAGCCCCGCGAAGAGCTGGTTGGACCCGCCGAAGAGGATCCAGATCCGCTGCCAGAAGCCGGTCCACAAGAGCAGGAGCGTGAGCAGGAGGCCCACCACGCTCCCCACATGGATGTTCTTGAAGGCCGGCACCCGGTCCCCCACGAGCTCGGCGCTGGCGACCCGCATGAAGCGCAGGACGAGCTGCATCACCGTGAGCGCCATGATCACCAGGAAGGCAGCCCCAAAGGCGCCCCCAAAGGCCCGCGGGATCCCGAGGACGTGCAGATATTCCGCCATGCCCCCCGTGAACACCGCCCCGGCCCCTTGCGCGAGGGCGGCCTTGTACCCCGCGAACCCGCCGAATGCCGTCACCGCAAACACCGTGGAGAGCACCCCCAGCACGCACTCGGTGAACATGGCCCCCGCCCCCACCGGCAAGGCGTCGGTCTCCTTCTCCAACTGCCGCGCTGTCCCCGAGGTCGAGACGAGGCTATGCCAGCCCGAGCAGGCTCCGCACGCGATGGTCACGAAGAGGATGGGCCAGAGGGGGGTCGCATACCCGGGGGCCAGAATGCCAGTCACCGAAAACCCCGTGAACGCCGGGAAGTCGCCGAACCCTGGCATGCGGATGAAGATCCCGACAATCGATCCCACGATCCCCAGCAGCACGAGCCAGAACGCGACGTAGTTCACCGGCTGGGCGAAGCGCCAGATCGGGAGGACGGAGCCCAGGTAGCAGAACGCCAAGACGATGATGCCCCAGATCCAGACGGACCAGGGCATCGTCCCGTAGGGGGTGCTGTACAAGGCGAAAGAGTGCGGGCCCCCGTTGATGAACTCCACGACCGTCCGAGCGGGGCCCGTGGTGCCCACCCAGATGCCGACGATCGCCAGCCCGACCGTGAGGCCGGTGGTCAGGAGCAGGTCCTTGTGCCACTTGTAGGTCATCTGGCCCGCGAGGACGCCGGCCAGCGTGAGGATGACGAATCCGATCGGGACGGCGGGGTTTGCCATGATCCGGGCCGCGATCGCGCCGAAGGCCCCCAGGATGAGCAGCAGGTAGAAGTAGATGAACGAGAGGAGGATCGTGCGCGCGCGCGGGGAGATCAGCTTATAGCTTAGTCCTCCCAAGGTGAGGCCCTCGTTGCGCATGGCGAGCACCGCGGCCATGTAATCGTGCACCCAGCCGATGAAGAACACGCCCAAGACCAGCCAGAGCAACGCCGGTAGCCAGCCCCACTGGACGGCGATGATCGGGCCGACGATGGGGCCCAAGGCCGCAATCGACTTGAACTGATAGCCGAACAGCACGCTGGCGCTGGCCGGCATGTAATCCACCCCGTCGTTGTACAAGGTCGCCGGGGTCGCCTTCGCGGCATCCGTCCGGATCAGGGTCCGGTCGATGCTGGTTGCGTAATACTTGTACCCGAGCCAGACGGCGACGATCGTGGCTACGATGGTTACACTGCCCATGGAAGTCTCCTCGAGGGGTGGGGCAGAATAGTCTTCCCTGCCCTCACCCTCTCTCTTGTTATTCTCGTTTTCTTTGGATGGTATGAGCAATCCGTGTGCCGGGTTCCCTTCGCAGTCGTCTTGCCCAGGGCGGATCGGTGAGATCTAATGATCGGTGAGCACTTCGACGATGTCATTAAGAGAGCGATCGCCGGCGGGGAACTTGATTATTGCAATGCTGGCAAGCTGCAACCGTGAACAAGGTGACACGGCCCAAACTGGCTGGTCTCCAGGGTAGCGCGCTTCTGGCCCAGATAAGCAGGCACACTCCGAATGGGCCCTGCTCGGCCTCCCGCAGCGTCGTGTATCCGTTTGGCGTCGTCGACCAAATCTGTCACACGTGGGCGAGCGGCATGTGGACGTGCAGAGGATGATCCCGAGGCTCTACTTCAACATCTCGTTTTATTTTTCTGGAATCTGGCGCGTCCTTACGCTCCGAAAGCGACGATCGGTTGGCGGACCCTCGTCAATGAGCCCACCCCGCTGCTCCCGGCATGAACTTTGCCGGTCTCATGGTCAGATTTAGCGCGCGGACATCTCAATGTACCGTCAATATGTACCGGCGCAGTGCCGGAGGAGGAAAGCGATGGCAAACGGAAAGGGGCTTATGTCGATGCTGACGGTCGGGGCATTGATCCTCGGCGGCAGCTATGCCTGGGCGCAGTCGGCGACCGGATCGGGGCAGGCGGCGGCTCCGCACACCGGAGCGATGTCCTCGACGCAGGCCGCGCCCCTGGAGAAGGGCGAGAAGGAGAGCGGCCCGGACCGGTTTGTGCGCGGGACGGTGGCCAGCGTGAATCCCTCGAGCAATCCCCCCACGCTGACCATGACCCACATGGTGGGCGAGCAGGCCCAGACGGTCGGGGTTGACATCCCGACGAATACCAAGATCACCGAGGGAACCACGCATAAGACGTTGGGTGACATCAAGACGGGCGACCATATCTGGATGCAATACGACCGCATGCAGAACCGACTCGTCGCCGATACCATCCGGATCTTGCCCCCCGCCACAAAGACGCACGCAAAACTGAACCCCAGTTCGTCCCAGAGCAAGCCAGCCACCCAAGGTTAATCCCATAGACCACGGGATCGGCTCCGACCTCTCGGAGCCGATCCCGCGGAGCGCGCGTTGCTGGACCGGACTCCGAACACGCCGCGCTCGGTATGACTACGGCCGGAGGACGGTCCGAGGGCAACATACTCCCCAGTCCTTGCCAATCTTCCTGCAAGCGACTGCCTTCTCGGGGCGGGCGCTGCCCGTGCGCCCATCAGGCGACACGCTTTTTCACGCCCAGGGTGGCCCACAGGAGCACGACGACAAAGCCCCTCAGGATTACCATGTCCTGCCAGACCATGGCGAGGCCCGCACCCCGGAGCGTCACGGCTTGGACCGCCTGGCAGAAATACAATAACGGGAAGAGGTAGGACAACAGCCGCACGGCGCGTGGGATCAAGGCGATCGGAGCGTAGGCCCCGGAAAGCATGAACACGGGGAGGACATAGAACACCGCACACTGCACCGCCTGGAACTGCGAGCGGCAAACGCTGGCGATCAGGAGGCCCGTCGCCAGGGAGGACAGCACGAACAGGGCGCAGAGTCCGAGGAGGAGCGGGAGGTAAGATCTCCCTGCCCCGGTCTGGTAGCAACGTGCTGACAGTTGCCCTGAATCCCTTCGCGAGCGAATATGATGACTGGAGGGAGCGGGACCTGCACTCGTGGGCCGGCTGTCACTCCGGCCTCTGGGCAAGGCAGGGCAACCTAAAATGGGGGCGTGGAGCCTAGGGAGCAAGATCGTCGGACTCAGCGTGGCAGTGGTCCTCCCCATCGTTGCGGCGACCACAATGCTCACGGTGCATCTGTCGCGGGGGGCCTTGGAGGATGCCACCCGCCAAGATGGGCTCGTGCTCGCCAGAGAACTGGCGGCGACCGCAGGCCGTCAGCGCACGGAAGACACGACGCTCCTCGCGCAAGAGATCCACGATGTGCTCGGCCGCGGGAGTGCGGTCCAGGATGCGGTGGTCTACCGCCCCGGCCCTGGCGGATTGATCCTGGCGGCTTCGGGGGGCACGCGCCGGCCAGCAGCCCTTGAAGACGAGATCGTGGCCCGGGAAGGGCAAGAAATCGCCACGCTCGTGACCGACCCGGGCCGAGCGTGGCGCGTGCACGTGCCGATCTGGGATGGCCGGCACCCGGTCGGTGACGTGGCCCTCACCCTCCCGCTCGGCGCCGCGGACGTGCTGGCCCGCCGGATCGAGCGGCAGGCGGTGATCCTGAGCCTAGCTGCTGTCGTCCTGCTAGTGGGCGCCCTGTCCCTGTTTCTGAGTCGGGGCGTCGTGATCCCTCTCACTCAGATCCTCAGCGTGATGAGCGGCGCGGAAGAGGGAGACTTGTCGCGGCGCGCGCCGACGGCCCGTACCGATGAGGTCGGTCGGGTGGCGCGCGGCTTGAACCATATGCTCGATCGGGTGAGCTCCTTTCGGACAGAGCTGACGCACCGGGTGGCCGAAGCCACGGCAGAATTGCGCGCCGCCAACGAACGGCTCTACGCAGCCCAACGGCGGATGGCGCAGCATGAGCGGCTGGCGGCGGCGGGCGAACTGGCGGCGGCCATGGCCCACGGCGTCGGCACGCCGCTCACGGCCGTCTCCGGCCACCTGCAGCTCCTCGAGGAGGCGATCGGCGATCCGGCCATCCAGGCGCGGCTTCGAACGATTCAGGAGCAGGTGGATCAGGCTGTCGCAACGGCCCACCACTTCCTGGATGCGGCCCGCCCTGCGCGGGTTCGGATCCCGGTCGATGTCACCGGGCTGTTGCACGACCTCCTGCTCTTGGCCTCCCCCGAGTCGCAGCGCAAACGCATCTCCGTACAGACCGTCATCCCGGAGGCCCTGCCCAAGGTGAGTGGCGACCCGCATCAGCTCCAAGAGCTGTTTCACAACCTGATTGTCAACGCCCTGGAAGCCATGGGGGCCGGAGGGACGCTCACCTTGGACGTCGCGCCGTGTGCGCTACCCAGCGGGGTCCCGGCCGTCCGGATTACCGTGGCCGACACCGGTTCGGGCATCTCGGCCGAGGTGCTCCCGCACGTCTTCACGCCGTTCTTTACGACGCGCGCCGGGGCGGGCGGGACCGGGTTGGGCCTGGCGATCGCGCAGCGGATTGCAACCGCCCATGGGGGCACCCTCCGCCTCGACAGCACCCCCGGCTCCGGCACCCGGGCCATTGTGGAGCTGCCCGCTGGATAGGGTCACAGGAGTCGTATGGAGTCCGCCCATCTCCTGGTCGTGGATGACGACCCGCAGACGTTGGAGGTCCTGGCAGAGCTGTTGCGGCGCGACGGTCGCCAGGTGGCCACGGCGCCCTCGGGGACGGCGGCGATCGACCTCGCACGCGAGACGCCTTTTGACGTCGTCCTGACGGATCTGCGCCTCCCGGATCTGGACGGCCTCGAAGTCCTGCGGGCCGTCCATGCGGCCAGCCCGGACACCGCCGTGATCGTCCTCACCGCCTTCGGCACCATGGACACTGCCATCGAGGCCATCCAGGCAGGTGCGTATGACTACTTGTCCAAGCCGTTCAAGCTCCAGGCCGTCCGCCTGATCATTCAGCGGGCGCTGGAGCGCAAGCGCCTGCTGCACGAGAACCGCCGCTACCGGCAGGAGCTGCGCGGCAAGTACCAGTTGGCGAACGTCATCGGGGCGAGCGAGCCCATGCTCGACGTGATCAAGACCGTAGCCCGGGTGGCCCCCACCCGGAGTACGGTGCTCCTCCAGGGCGAGAGCGGCACCGGCAAGGAGCTCATGGCGCGCATGCTCCACCACAGCAGCGATCGGGCGGAGGGCCCTTTCGTGGCGCTGGACTGTGGGGCGCTCCCCGAGACGCTGCTCGAAAGTGAGCTGTTTGGGCACGAGAAGGGTGCCTTCACCGGCGCCACGACCCGCAAACACGGCCTGTTCGAAGTCGCCCGCGGCGGCACCTGCTTCCTCGACGAGATCGGCGACATTGCCCCGGCCGTCCAGGCGCGGCTGCTCCGCGTCCTGCAGGAGCACGAGATCAAGCGGGTCGGCGGGACGGAAGCCATTCCCATCGATGTCCGCATCATCGCCTCGACCAACAAGCGGTTGGAGGGCCAGGTGAAAGCCCATACGTTCCGGGAAGACCTCTTCTATCGGCTCAGCGTCGTCACGATCACGCTGCCGCCGCTGCGGGAGCGGCGCGAAGACATCCCGCTCCTCGCGGAATTCTTCCTCCGGAAGTTCGCCCAGGCAGCAGGGAAATCCGTCGACCGCATCGCGCCCGAGACCATGGCCGTACTGGCGGGCTATGCGTGGCCGGGCAACGTCCGGGAACTCGAGCATGCCATCGAGCGGGCCGTCGTGCTCACGCAGAATCCCATTCTCCTGATGGAGGACCTCCCCTCTGCAATCCAGGCCACGGCCGGCAACGAACCGTACCTCGACGCCCCCGTCCTCCCGCTGCGCGAAATTGAGCGGCGGCACCTGCTGTTCGCGTTGGAGCGGGCGCACGGCAATCGCAAGCAGGCGGCCGCGTGGCTGGGCATCACCCGCCGCACATTCTACCGCATGGCCGCCCGGCACGGCATCAACCTGACGGCGCCCCAGGACTGATCCCCCTTCTTCCTGCCCATGTGTGCCATTTCTGACCGGGTCTGCCATACCGATCCACCTGTCGCCAAATCCAGTGAATATCGCGATCTTCGCCCTCCCGCCGCGAAGCTTCGCGCCCGCAGCGGCGCCTGAGGCAAAACCCCCAGTTCGAAGCCGTAACGGCAGACGCGCCTGCGACAACGCTGTCCGACGATTGCCGCACCTCGGCTGGCCAGGAGTGGCACGGCACAGGCGATGCTAATACGCCATGGAGACATGGGGAGCGCAGTGCCTGCCGGTGTTGATCCTGGACGACGATCCCCAAATGGGTCGGAGGCTGTCGGACAGTCTGCAGCGACACGGGTATGCTGTGCGGAACGTTGCGAATGCCCCGTCCGCCCTGGCATGCGTCGCGCGCGGAGACTTCGCCGCCCTGATCGCCAATTGCGCAGTCCTGTGGATTCCAGGAGAAGATGCCCGGGAAGTGTTCCGGCGTGCTGGGAGCTTTCGGCCGATGAGCGTGTACCTGGCCATCCCGGATCTTTGCGCGGAGAGCAGTGAAGAACTGCCAAGGCGCTATTGCATTTTGATGAAGGACGGCCCGATCCAACCCTTCCTGCAATCCGTGGAGGAGGCATGCCGGAGTGCCCGCCGAGGGCACCATGCCTGCTGTGCCTGATGCGCAGGCCATCGGCGTCCGGACGGCCGAGAGTGGCGCGTGGTCTCAGCGCACTCGCACTGGTCCTCCCGGCTCTTCTTCTGATCCCCCGCTCCCCGATCCGGGCCTTTACCATCTCGTCGGCCGCGATGGCGCCCACGCTTCTTCCCCAGGATTCGGTCCTGGTCAACCGCCTCGCCTACCTCTTTCGTACGCCCCGCCGGGGGGACGTCATCGTGTTCCGGTACCCTCGATTGCGGGGGCGGGAATTCGTCAAGCGGGTCATCGCGGTGCCGGGAGATGTTGTCGCGGGTCGGGGCGGACGCCTGTCTGTCAACGGGAAACTCGAAGCAGAGATCGGCGGTGCACCTGTCGGTCCCGGGATTCAGGGGTCCTTGCGCCTGCCCCCGCAACGCATCCCGCCCGGTCAGCTCTTCGTCCTGGGGGACAACGCGGAGGCGAGTCTGGACAGCCGGTATTGGGGGGATGTGAACCTCCAGGACGTGGTCGGGACCGCTGTCCTGGTGTGCTGGTCCCACGGACGGAACTGGTGGGATGTCCGCTGGAACCGCCTCGGACGCTGGCTCTCCTCCCATCGGCCCGCCCAGGATTTACGCTGAGGCCCGACCGCCTTGGCGTGGAGCCAGGGTCGCATATGGAGCCGAGCCAGAATGCCCAGCAGGCCGCAATACTGGGCGAGAGGGGACGCTGTGGAGATCAAGCAAGTGCGCATGCTGGTTGTCATCGATGGGTCAGACGCCTCCCGGCGAGCGGTGGGGTATGCCGCGCGGATCGTCGGGGGACGCCGCCGTTTTTGGATCCGCCTTGCGCAGATCCTTCCCCCCTGCCCGCCCGCCTTGCTCGAGTTCGGGGGCGCCGGGCGACCGGACACCGAAGCCCAACTGGAGGCGCTCTTGGCGACCCGCCGTAAACGGTGGATCGCGTCGGCGAAGCAGCGGACGCGCCCCTTTCTTGACCGCGCGCGGGGGACGCTGCGCAAAGCCGGCCCGGTCGCAGGCAGACTGGCCGCGAAGCATCTGGATCCTTTCGACGGAGGCGACCTCGTCGAGGACATCCTGCGCGAAGCCCGAGCTTGGCGCTGCCGGACCATCGTGGTGGGACGCACGTCGCTTACCTGGCTTGGTGGCCTACTGCGCGGCGACCTGGCCGAACAGCTAGTTGGCCGCAGCAAAGGGCTGACGGTCTGGGTCGTGGAATGACCGCTCGGCACGTGGTGGTGATCGCCGGGGGTGCGGTGGCCGGCTCCGAAGTGGCCGCGCAGCTCGCCCGCCACGGCGTGTGCTGCATCGTGGTCGAGCAGAACGAGCGCCCGTACGGAAAGATCGAGGACGGCCTCCCGCGCTGGCACGTCAACCTCCGCCGGCAGGAAGCACGAAAGATCGACGCCAAGCTGGCCCACCCCAGCGTGCACTACGTGCCGCATACCCGGCTCGGCCGCGATCTCCTGCTGTCCGACGTCCTCGGCTGGGGCGTCAGCGCCGTGGTCTTGGCGGTGGGTGCCTGGCGCGACCGTGCGCTGCCCTTGCCCGGCATCGAGGCCTACGTCGGCCGGGGCTTGTACTACCAGAATCCCCTGGTGTACTGGTTCAACCACGCGAGCGAGCCAGACTACCATGGCCCCGCCGTGACCCTGGCGGATGGGGCCTTGGTCGTGGGGGGCGGTCTCGCGTCGCTGGACGTGGTGAAGATTCTGATGCTCGAGACCGTCGCTCACGCCGTCCATAGTCACGGGCATAAGGTTGACCTGTACGACATGGAGCGTCGCGGGATCGGCACGACCTTGGAGCAACTCGATCTCTCCCTGCGGGTACTCGGGCTCCGGGGCTGCACCTTGATCTGCCGTCGTCCAATTGAGGACCTCCCGCTCGCCACGCTGCCGCCGGACTCCACCCCCGAGCAGGCCGCCAAGACCCGGGCGACGCGACGGAAGCTCCTGCAGAATTTCCAGACTAAGTACCTCTTCCGGGTCCGGGAGCAGACGCTCCCGGTCGGCTACCTGACCGGGCAAGAGCGTCTGACCGGGCTCCGCCTTGCGCCGGTCAAGATGGGGGAGGCGATGTCCGTGCCCGGCCGCGAAGTCGATCAGCCGACTCCGCTGGTCATTAGTTCGATCGGCAGTGTCCCAGAGCCGCTGGAAGGGGTGCCCATGCAAGGCCCCCTCTATCGCATCCGACACCCGGCGACCGGAGAAGTGGACGGGGTGGACGGCGTCTTTGGTGTGGGTAATGCCGTGACCGGCCGGGGCAATATTCTCGTCTCGTTGAAGCATGGCCGGCTGGTATCCCAGCACATGTTGGAAGGGTATCTCGTCGGCGCGGCCAGCGGGTACGAGGAAACCTTTGGCGAGGCGGAAGCTGCCGCTCGGACGCGGGTGTCTGCGATCGTCGAGCGGCTGCGTGGCCGGCTCCCCCTGCCGGCCACCCGCGTCGCAGAGATTCTCGCGCACGTCCGTGTCCTGCAGGACCGTGCCGGGTATCCGGGGGACTACGCAGCATGGGTCGACCGGATGTACCCCGCGGCGTGAGCCAGGAGGAAACCCTCCCGTTCAGGCCGCCCACTTCCTCGCCCCGTCCTGGCCTGTCCCCGGCTTCCTCGACCGCTTCAGTTGTCGCCCCAGATACTCCCGGAGCGCCACCGCATTGTTGTGCTCGGGATCATGGGAGCTGAAGATTAAGGTAACGTCTCCACCACGGGCCGTGTCGACCAGGGCGCCCCACGCGCTCGGCTTCGCGTCCAGCGGGCTCCAGCCCGCTCTGTCGGGCATAGTGCTCCAGTGTCCCCATGGCGTCGTACCCGCTGCTCGCCACCTTGGCAAAATCGATCCGAGGCGTCATCGGCTCTCCCATTGCTGGGCTCTCCTTCACGGTGGCTGGTAGGTCATCACCCGCCCCCAGAGGCTCTTCGTCCCCCAGACCCCCGAACGCAGACATTCAAGCTGCACGATCTGGCTGTGGTCCACGAACAGGTTGACCTCGGGCCCGTAGTTCTTGATGTACCAGGCGAAGACCTCCGGGTCCGCGGCTTCGAACATCACCCGCTCCAGGCCGACCGCTCTGGCGATCTGGGCGGGGACGTCGGTGCGCCACGCCGTGACGTTTTCCGTGATCCCCTCCGATTCGATCATCACCATGTAGGCGCCAGCCTCGAGGAACCGCTTCGCCTGCGCGATCGCCTGCGCGGGATCGCGCGTGCCCTCGGCGGCCAGCTCGGCGGCCGCGGTGGCGCCCCCGGCCCCGAACTGGATCCCCACTTCCGGTTTCGCCTTGAGGCCGGCCCGCTGGACCCGCTCCACCAGGCGCAGCCAATCGTCGAAGGGCAACGTGATGAAGCCGCTCGACACCTCGATGATGTCGAACCCCAGCTCGCGGCACTCCTGGATATAGTGGTCCACCGCCGCGGGACCGTAGGCCAGGACCCGCTCCAGGAATCCGCCCGTGGAGACCAGCACGCCGTGTGCATGGCAGAGGTCGACGAGCTGGGTGACGGCCGGCCGGGGCATCAGCGCGAAGGAGCCGCCCGCGAATTTGAGGGCGTCCACGTAGGCCCCCATGGTGGTCAGCACATCTTCGAGGTAGCGCGGCCCCAGCGGCGTGTAGTAGGGGCCGCGGATCTCCGTCACGCCCCGCTGCCGCGGCTTCGCCGGGCGCGCGTTCACCGGGAGCCAGGCAAACGCCCGCGCAGGCTCCGACTCATGCCACGGCTCTGCCATGTTGCTCTCCTGTAGCGGTGCGCATCCGCTGGGGGGTCTTGACGCGCCCCAGGAGGTGGGTCAGCTCACGCGCGCGGCGATCCTCCAGTGTCTCGACCGCTGTCACCAGCGCGCGGCGCATGGCGGTCTCCACATGCGGCGCGGCCAGGCGTTCGAACTTCTGGACGGCGGCGTCCCACCCGATCGGTCGGGTGACGAAGCCCTCATAGTCGCGCTTGATCTTGAGCAGGAGGCGTCCATCCCGGAGGCGCACCCCCAAACGGCATGGCATGGCCGCTGGGAACCGCGGTCCCTGGGCCACCACCGGGCGGATTCGCACGCGGCGCAAGAGCTCCTGCACATCCGCCCGCGCGATGCGGGCCGGCGCGAACTGTTCCGGCATCACCGTGCCGTCCAGGAGACCAACGGCCAGCAGATAGGGAAGACTATGGTCCGCCTCCTCCTTTGTCCGGACTTGAGTCTTCCGGCCCTCTTCACCTCCACCGATGATGTGATACGCGACCCGGAAGATGTCGCAGCCGATCAGGTGCACGTCACTCGCCCGGAACCCGGCCTCGTACTGGAGTTCCAGGAGGCCCTCGATCGCGGACTGCGCATGGATCTCGGCGTTGTACTTCTTGACCACCGTCCGAGTGACCCGCTCAAGGTCCTCATGCGCCCAGTCCACCCGGAATCGTCCGGCGATCGCATCCATGAAGCCTTTGTTGCCTTCGAACACCTCCGCCGGCCCGGTGATCCCGTGGGCTGCGAGGAACGCGGCATGTGTGCTGGCGAAGGCCGCGTGCGGGGCGGCCAACCCTTTCCAGTGCGAGAGCGCGCCCGTGCGGGTCACGCGGAGCGCGGGACCCACCGTGCCGCTGATCGCGATGGCATTCGCGGTCCTGTCCGCATCGATGCCGAGCGCCCGCGCGACCCCGGCGGCCATCGCGAAGGCGGCTTGCGTCGTGTGATCGAATCCCTTGGCACGCACCGGGGATACCTCCGAGAGCCGACACTGGATCTGGTACGCCACGGCCAGCGCGGCGAGCAGGTCGGGCCCACTTGCATCCGCATACTCGGCGGCCGCGAGCACCGGCGCGAGGCTGTCGCTCGGGTGGCAGGTCTCGCCGGGTGCGAGGTAGCTGTCGTTGAAGTCGAGATAGCGTACCAGGGCGCCGTTATAGAACGCGGCCTGGTCGGGAGCCGTCTTCCCACCCCCGATGAGCGTGCAGAGCGGCGCGCCGCTGAATCGATCAACCTGCGCCCGGATGCGCCGAAGGAGATCATTTCCCAGGGCTCCGATGCCGCAGCCCAGGGCGTCGAGGATGTGAATCTTCAGCGCGCGCCGGGCCGCGGCCGACAGCGCATCGTACGACGCTTGGCTCGAGAAGCGCGCCAGCTCTTGCGCGGTGGTCATCACAGGTCCGGTCCCTCCTTCGGAATGGTCACCCCCGCGGCGGTGTGGGGCTAGCGACCGCGATGAACAACCTGGTATCCCTGCGGTGGATCAGGAGGAGGGTCGGTTCACCTGCCTTTATCTCCCTGACCGCACGCTGCAGCTCCGTCACGCTCTGCACCGGCAGGCGGTTCACCCGGATGATCACATCGCCCGGCTGGATGCCGGTCTGATCCGCGGCGCTCCCCAGCCGGGCCCATCCAGTCCCCGAAGAACCGATCGACCAGCTCGCTCATCTCGCGAGGGGAGGCTTCCTAACGTGCCCCGAGCGTTCCCCACCCGTCCGGGTAGCCATCGCTCCATCGCCATTGCCATCTTGCTCCTCCTTCCTTTCCGGGCGGACCCATATCGCGGTCCGCGCTCATTTGCGAGTACATATTGGCAATCCCTGTGCCGGCCGAATCTCTGGCCACACTATCCCGGTAACCTGACAGAATTGCTGTAGGCCTCGCTCCCGCCACGGATGGCGGCCGGGCCCTGGGACAATCCGACGTGACACGACAGCACACGCATGTCACGGCCACGCGCCTAAGCTCCTGCCGAGACCGAGTTTCATGACTTGGATACCTTTGTCAGCACCGTGCGGAACGGGACGTTCCGCGTGGAGACGCGCATTCTGAAAAGCCTTGTTGCCTACGTGACCGTCGTTGGTGGGCGGGATTGGCACACAGAGGACGGCACGAAAGGCAGAAGAGGATGCAAGAGATGATGGGAGGCTCGGGGCATTTCCGCATTTTACGATACGCAGAACGTAGGTATGTGGCGCGGGTTCCGATCGGCAAGCGAGATGCATGTCGAAGCCCGGAGGGAGGCAGCGATGGCAATTCTCGCAATCTCGCGAGGCACCGCCAGCGGCGCTGAGGCGCTGGCACACATGGTCGCCACGCAGCTCGGGTATCCCTACCTGAACCGCGAGCAGGCCGTGGTGGCCGCCGCCAAGCAGTACCGGATCCCGCTCGAGGAGCTGACCGCCGCGATGGAGCGGCGGCCATCTTTCTGGGGCCGTGCCCTCAGCCCGCACGTGGCCTTCCTCCCGGCCATGCGGGCCACGCTCTGCGCCTCCATTCAGCAGGAGAACCTGGTGTACTGTGGGTATGCCGGGCATCTGCTCTTGCCCCGGATCCCCCTCGTGGTGACCGTGCGGGCGGTCGCCGAGCGGGAGGTGCGCACGCACGCCGCCCAGAAACGTAAACCGCTGTCCCATGCGCAAGCGTTGGCCGAGCTGGACGCGGAAGACCGGACCCGCCGGGAGTGGGCACACTTCCTGTTCGGCGTCGACTGGCAGGACCCCACCCTTTACGACCTCGTGGTGAACCTGAGCCGGGTGGACCTGGAGACCGCTGGCGCGATGGTCCTGCGCCTGGCCGAGAGCCCGCAATATCAACCCACCCCTGCATCCCGCCAGGCGCTGGCGGACTTTGCGCTCTTCAGCCGCGTCACGGCCATCTTGGCCATGGATTTCCGGACGCGGGACGCCCGGCTCAAGGTGACGGTCGATAAAGGGGTGGTGACGATCACCGGCACGACCCGCTGGGCCGAGGTGGCGGAAGCGGTGCCCGCCGTGGTGCAGCAGGTGAAGGGCGTCACTGCGGTCAAGAGCGAGATCACGGGCGGCATCCCGCCGCCGGGCCTCACGTGGTACTAAGACGACGGGGCGTTGCCCGTGGACTTAGGAGTACGGCCCGGGCAACGGCACACAGGATCGCAGACGAGGGAGGAGACAGGAGAGCATTTCGAAATGGGCGCCCTGGGGTGCTGCACCCAAGGCGGATAGACACCAGCAGCTACCGGAACGATCCGACTGCTGACCAACCAAACGGGCCATGGGCGCCCCGCTGAAGGAGGCTTTCCGGCGGGGTGTCTGTATTCGGACTCAAAGAAAGGGAAACGGTCATGAAGGGGAATCATCGAGCCCTCGTGAGCGTGCTCGGCACCATCGGGCTGCTGGTGGGCCTCGCCGGTATCCGTCCATCCGCTGCGGCGGATGTCTTGGCGATCGGCGCCCCCTTGGCGGCGACTGGCGCCGACGCGCGGGAAGGCGCGCTATCCAAGCAAGGCTACGATCTTTGGGCGGACACGGTGAACGCGAAAGGCGGGATCCCGGTGGGGGGCAAGCATTACCAGGTCCGGATCCTGTACTACGACGACCAGAGCAAGCCGCAGATCTCGGCGGAACTGACGGACAAGCTGATCAGCCAGGACCACGTGGACTTCCTCCTCGGCCCCTATGGCAGCCCGACGACGTTTGCCGATGCGCCGATCGCCGAGCGCTACCGGATCCCCATGGTGGAGGCGAACGGCGCGGCCCGCAAGATCTTCGCGCAGGGCTATCGGTACACGTTTGGAGTGCTTAGCCCGGCGGATGAATACGCCGTGAGCATGCTGAAGGCAGCGCTGACCTTCCACCCCAGGCCGCAGACGGTCGCCTTCCTGGCCGCAGACGACCTGTTCTCGCTCGAGGTGGCCAGCGCCGCCCGCGACTGGGCGCAACACCACGGCCTCGAGGTGGTGTACTTCCAGAAGTACCCGGTGGGGACGACCGACCTCAGCGCCCCGCTCACCAGCATCAAGGCCTTGCAGCCGGATCTCCTGATCGGCTCGGGCCACCTGCAGGAGAGCCTGCTGATCATGAAGGAGGCACAGACTCTCAACCTGAACACCCACTTCTTTGGCTTTACGGTCGGCCCCACGACGCCGGACTTCGCCAAGGCGCTCGGACCGGCGGCGGACGGCGTGTTCGCCTCTTCCCAGTGGACGCCGGACGTAAAGTACCAGGGCCCGGTGTTCGGCTCGGCCCAGGACTACGCCAAAGCCTTTGAGCAGAAGTACGGCTTTGTCCCGGACTATCACGCTGCCGAGAGCACGGCCGCGGGGGTTGCGCTGCAGCTCGCCATCGAGAAGGCGGGGAGCGTCGATCCGCAGAAGGTGCGCGATGCCCTGGCAACACTCGACGTGATGACCTTCTACGGGCCGATCCACTTCACCCCGCAGGGGATCAACACGGCGAAACCCATGGTCACCGTCCAGATCCAACACGGGCACGTGGTCACCGTGTGGCCGCCCGACGTGGCGTCTGCCCGGGCGATCTATCCAGAGCCGGTCTGGAGCGCCCGCCGGTAGCCCGGCAGAGGCGCAGGGACGACAATGGGGATCGGCACCCAGATCGTGCTGCAGGACGCAGTGAACGGGCTGCTCTTGGGCGGGGTGTACGCCGCCGTGGCCGTGGGATTTTCCTTGGTCTGGGGAGTCCTCAATGTCGTAAATCTGGCGCACGGGGCGCTCGTCATGCTGGGGGCGTACGCGACGTACTGGTTCGCCGCGAGCGGGCACCTGGATCCGCTCGCGACCCTGCCCGTGGTCGGGTACGCCCTGTTCCTGTTTGGCTATGGCCTCCAGCGATTTGTCATCAACCGGGTGATCGGCACCTCCTTTCTCGTCACCTTCCTGCTGACCTTCGGATTGCAGTTGCTGATCACCAACCTGGCCCTGGCCTGGTGGACAGCAGATGTACGGTCGGTCACGACGGCCTATTCGGGGTGGGCGCTCACGGTCGGCGCCGTGGTGGTCCCCGCCGTGCGGCTGGTCGGCGCCGGTGCAGCGGTGCTGATGGCCGCTGCTCTGGCTGCGATCATGCGGTGGACCCAGTTCGGGATGGCGGTCCAGGCCACCGCCCTCGATCGGGAAGCGGCACGCCTGATGGGCATTCCGGTCGCCCGCATCTACGCACGCACGTTCGCCCTGGCCGCCGCGACCGCGGGCATGGCCGGCGGATTGATCAGCCTGAGTTTTCCGATCTTCCCGGCCATGGGGACGGGCTACACGCTCGTAGCGTTCGTGGTGTGCGTGCTGGGTGGGCTGGGCAGCGTGGCCGGGGCCGTGGTGGGCGGGTTCTTGCTCGGGCTCGCGCAGACCTTCGCGTCCGCCTGGGTGGGGCCCAACTACAACAACATCGTCGCGTTCAGCGCGCTGATTCTCATGCTGGTCGTGCGGCCCGCCGGCCTGTTCGGGCGCGCCGGGCATTTTCGTGGCTGAGCCGACCGCCGGCACCTCCCTGACCCGCGCCGCCGAAGGCCTGATCGCTATCGTGCTGGTCCTCCTGCTCGCATTCATCCCGCTGGTGGCCAGCACGTACCTGATCCGGATCCTCACCGGCATCTTCTTGTTCGTCGCCCTGGCCAGCGCCTGGAACCTGATCGGCGGATACGCCGGGTACGCGGATTTCGGCCCCACCGCGTTCCTCGGCATCGGCGCCTACACCACGGGCATCCTGATGACTCAGGCGCACATGCCCTTCCCGCTGGCCCTCGCGGCCGGGGGTCTTTGCGCGATGGGGGCCGCCGCCGGGATCGGAGCCGTGCTCCTTCGCCTGCGGGGCCACTACTTCGCCATCGCCTCGCTCGGGTTCATGCTGGTCATGGAGCAGGTGGCCGCCAATCTCGAGATCACCGGTGGGGGCTCGGGGATGAACTTGCCGGTCGCCCGCGGGTTCACCCCCTTCTATTACTGGATGCTCACGCTGGCCCTGGCGGCGATCGGCACCGGTGCCCTGGTGCCGCGGCTCCGGGCGGGGTACGCCCTCGGGGCGATCCGAGGGAACCAAGAGGCGGCGCAGGTGGTCGGCGTCCGCCCGTTGCCGTACAAGGTCCTGGCGTATGTAGGGAGCGCCCTCTTCTTCGCACTAGCCGGGGGTGTGTACGCCTACTGGTTCACGTTCATCGACCCGCCCACGGTGTTCGATCCCGATTTCGGCATCCAGGCGATCGTGATGGTGCTGTTCGGAGGCGCGGGAACCGTCCTCGGGCCGGCGGGGGGTGCCATCGTGCTCAAGAGCCTGGACATCCTCCTGACCAATACCTCCGGCTTGCTGCACAACGTCTTCTTCGGTGGCCTGATCTGCGTGCTGGTCCTCTTCGCGCCCCGCGGATTGGTCGAACTGCTCCGCGCGGGCAGACGGCATCTGCCGGATCGGCGGCGCCTGCAACGGAGCGGAGCCGGATGATGCTGCTCGAAGCCCGGTCCGTGACGAAGCTCTTCGGCTGTCTCCGGGCGGTTGACGCCGTGGATCTGACGCTCGCAGCCGGGGAGGTGGTCGGACTGATCGGGCCGAACGGCGCGGGGAAAAGCACGCTGGTGAATCTCATCAGCGGGCTAGAGCGCCCCACCAGCGGGACGCTTGTCTTTGCGGGCCATCCGCTCCAGGGCGAGGGACCCGCCGCGCGGGCCCGGCAGGGTATTGCCCGCACGTTTCAGGTTCCCCAGTCGTTCGGGACGATGCGAGTGCGCCAGAACGTCGCCGTGGCCGCACTCTTCCGTGGCCAGCCGGCCGCCAGCGTACCGCTGGCGTTGCGCGAAGCCGACGAGGTCCTGGAGTTCGTCGGCCTGACGGCGAAGGCCGACGCGGTGGCCGAAACGCTCACCACCCCGGATCTCCGCCGACTCGAACTCGCGAAGGCACTGGCCTTGCGCCCTCGCCTCTTGCTGCTCGACGAAGTGATGGCCGGATTGACGCCGGCGGAAGTCAACGGCCTGATCGCAGTCGTGCGAGACGTAGGCGCCCGGGGGGTGGGGGTCCTGGTCATCGAGCACGTGCTCCGGGCGGTGATGGGGCTCTGCAGTCGGATCGTCGTCTTGCACCACGGCCAGAAGATCGCCGACGGTGCCCGGGCCGAGGTGGTCGCGAATCCGGCCGTCATTCAGGCCTATCTCGGGGTGCCGTATGGCGCTGCCGCGTGAGGGCCCGATGAGGCCCCTGCTGCAAGTCGACTGTGTGGATGCGGGCTACGGCGGAGTCCAGGTCTTGTGGGAGGTGTCCCTGGAGATCCGGGCGGGCGAAATCGTCGCGCTCATCGGGGCCAACAGCGCTGGCAAATCGACCCTCCTCCGGGTCCTCTCCGGGCTGCTCCGCGCCTGGCGAGGCGGCGTGATGTTCGCGGGGCACACGATTACCACCGCCTCGCCGGAGGCGATCGTGCAGGCCGGGCTGATGCACGTCCCCCAAGGCCGCCGCCTGTTTCCGGCCCTGTCCGTCCGCCACAACCTGCTGCTCGGTGCCTACACGCGCCGGGACCACCGCGCGGTGGCGGACGACCTCGCACAGATGCTCCGCTGGTTCCCGGACCTCGCGGACCGCCTCACCCTGCCAGCCGGCCAGTTGAGCGGGGGCGAGCAGCAGATGCTGGCGTTGGCGCGCGGACTGATGGCCCGGCCACAACTCCTGCTGATTGACGAGCCGTCGCTCGGGCTGGCGCCACTCGTCGTCCGATCCCTGATGGACGTCCTCGAACGCCTGCGGACCCGGGGGGTCAGCGTCCTGCTCGTGGAACAGGATGTCGGCCTCGCCCTGGCGCATGCCAGCCGAGCGTACGTGCTCGAGGCTGGGCGCGTGGCCCTGTCCGGCAGCGCCCCTGCACTGCTCGCCGACCCGCGCGTCCGGGCGGCGTACCTCGGCCTGGCGGCTTAGCTCGTCAACCCGGAGAGGGATCGGGTGGCCCGCACGCCGCCCAAACAAAGCACCAGCCCATGAGGAGGCGCGGCACGCGTGGACGTTCGTTCCCTTTGGGCCCCCATCCGGCAGCTGCAGCACGCGGTGCTGAGGGGGAGCCACGCTATACCGCTGGAGGCGTTCACTCCGGTGATGGCGACCGGCATCGTCTCCCTCGTCTGGGACCTGCACGGCAGGTGGGCGGTGGGGCAAATCCTGTTTTTCGTGAACCTCGGGTTGTTTGCGGGGATGGGCGGACTGGTCCTGAGCCGGCTCGTCGGCGATTCGCGCTCTTTCCTCGACGAGCTCAATGATGGACGACGGGACCCGGGCGCGTTCGCCCTGGTCGCCGGTACGTGCACGGTCGGCTTGCAGTGCCTCGTGGTGATCTTCGTCGGGGGGATGGTCGTGGCCACCCTCTTACTCTGGCCGCCAACCGTGAGCCTGCTGTGGACTATGTAAGCGGCGGATGCCTGGGGGCTCCGGAGGCCTGCAGGGTTCCAAACCCAGGGAACTGGCCGATGTGGCCACGCAGCGCTCGACGGCCCAGTCCATCCAAGCCACAGGTGATCTGTCTCACGTCCGCGTTCCCACCCACCCCCAGACTGCCGAGCCGCCTTACGATCTCAATCTTGTAGCGCTGGGCGGTCGCGACGAGGAGTTCCTGCATTTCTTTCCGCAAATAGGGCACGGCCAAGAGCTTGAGTGGCCTGGCGTACTCCGCCCGGTAGCCGTGACTGTGTCGAACCACCCGCCCCCAGAGTAACACAGTCCCGCCGACATGGGTCCCGCTGTTCACGAACAGCCACGGATGCGGGTTGTCGTCCAGCCGGGTCAGGGCGTAAATCCCGCAGGTGCAGGTCAGGCAGGGGGCCGGATGGGCCGGGGCGGCAGGGAGACCGGAAAGAAGCTTCCGAATCCATGTGATCACCGTCCCCGACCGTTCGCAGGTGGCATGCATGGGCGCCTCCGCAGGCCAGACGGTAGACTGGCAGAGTGACTGGAGCACCGGCCGGCCGGCCTGCCATCCCATATACCAGTACCGGTACGCCTGGAGGGGCCCAACGACCAGATCCCGCTCCGCGGCCGGTTCCGCCTCTCGCTCCCGAAGGCGATGATCGACATTCATTGCTATCGTGCCCGCTACGTCACAGTGTCCACGGTGAACCCAACGATGAAGCGATCCTCGTTGTCTCCGTCTGTTCTTGGGGAACCTTCATGACTGCCTGCATCATCGCCCGCGTCCCGACCGTGATCCTGCACCTGCTCCTGCGCCTCGCACGGGGCGCGGAGCCGATCTGACATAGATGCCGCCTTCCATCTGAGGTGTACGGGAGTGCTCATCGTACTGTTCGGCATTGTGGCCAGCCTGGCGACGTCCGCGACAGAAGCCGCGCAACACGTGATCTGCAACAACTCAAACGCCTTGCCGAGATGAGTAGGATCACTCAGAGGAAGAATCCGAACCGGCTGTATCCGTCGATCGTCACCGCTCATCTAGGCCGTCCGGAATGGCCCTGACAGAGCCCACCGTCCGCCATGTCCACAAACGACACCACAACGCATAATTGCAGGCCTGGAGATGCCAACGGCGGGCGAAATTGTGATCGGCGACGCTTTGGTGATCGGGTTGCTGGCCCACGCCCGGAGGATTTCTGGTCTTCCAGAGACGAGCGGAAAGGTCGAACTCCCAAGACTGCCCGCTTCATCCCCCGCTGCCGCCTAGGAGGTGCTCATCCGGCCGACCAGCGCCCTGCCGCCGCTGGCTCAGAAGCGCCGGCTCCGGCCGGTCGCCTTTGCCCTCTCCTCCCGCCTCTCTTGGCAGGGCCGACACCGCACCGCACAGGGGCACGCCTGCAGTCGCGCGGGTGGAATCGGATCCCCACACTCCAGGCATAGCCCGTATTGCCCTTGGGTGAGCTGATGTAGGGCCGCATCCACTTGGAACCGGCGTGTGCGGTCTCGTGCCGCGGCCGCGAACCACAAGAGTTCATCCGTGCGTGCCTGCGCGACTTCCAGTGGGTCCGGCCCGCTGGGCAGAGCTGCCGGCGCACCATCCATGGTGCACTGGCGTTCCTGCCGCAGCAACTGAAGCTGGCGCTGCCATCGTCCAGAATTCACCCTCGGCCGCGATCCCGCGGCCGGCTGTCCGACGTCTGCCATAACCCCCTCCTAAAGAAATGCCCCGCCGGAGAAATGATTCCTCCGACGGGGCATTCAGAGCCCCCCTTCCCGGCCAAGACATCCGGGAAGGATGCTTCGTGCTGGGAGCCAGCTAGATTTCTACACGTCTCGCGTCAATTCCCACTCGTCGGAGGCGCGTCGCAAACTCCTGCTTCTGGGCGGTCATGGCAGTTTTTCCAGCTCCGCGAAGAGCTTGTCTCCCGCGATCACACGCGAGGCCGCTTCGGCGAGCGTGCAGCGTTCCGTGCGGGCGAAGTGCTGCAGCTTCTCGTGCGCCGCGGCCTCCGACATGCGCAGCCGGTAAGCCAGGACCCCCTTGGCCCGTTCGACCTGCTGCCGGAACACCAGGGTCTCTTTCAGGCCTTGCACGTCCTTCTGAAGGCTCGCGAGATCGGTAAAGCGGGACAGAGCGAGCGCGATGGCCGCCTCAAGGGCCTTGATCTCCACGGGCTTCATCAGGTACCCCATCACCCCGGCGGCCATGGCCCGCTCAATCAGATCGGGATCCGAATGCGCAGTGACTAGAATGATGGGGACGGGCCGATGGGCCATGATCTGTCGGGCCGCTTCGACCCCGTCCAGCCGGGGCATCTTGATGTCCAGTAGGATGAGATCCGGGTTCATGGACTCCGCTCGAGCCACCGCCCCCATCCCGTCGTGGGCCGCTCCCGCGACGCCGTGGCCCAGCCGTTCCAGCATCGCCCGAAGCCCTTCCGTGACCATGGGGTCGTCATCCCCCGTCAACACCCGCAAGCGCTTCATCGCTCCTTCCTCTTGACTCCATGCTTCTCCACTGCATGGGCTCCCGGTGCAGCCGATGATGTCGCCGCTCCAAAAACACAACGCCCCGCCGAGGATTCTCCTCTAACGGGGCATTCTCTGCCCATCGCCCACGTGGGGACCGTAAGCAACATCTTATAAAAAATTAGGATGCTGGCCCGATCGTGTCAATCCTTTTCTGCGCATCTTTCTTGGCGAGCGTGCCGTGCATCCGCGGCTTACAGTGCTCGCCATCGCCCTGCGCTCATACACGGTCTAGCCAAAGACCGCTTCAAAAATCACCCTTAGTACCCGACCATACGACAATCCCGAGTGGCTGCTGGACAAGTCGGCCGCCAATACTGAGTGGGCGATTGTGTTCCGCCTGCCACATCCTCCCCATTGGCCTTCGGCGTGACTCTCTCGGGGACCCCTGGAAAAGGACAGGCCATGAAGCTTCGGGGAAAGATTCTCGCCGCATTCTTCGCGGCCCTGCTGCCTCTAGTGGGCATCGACATCTGGTGGTTTTATCGGAACCTCCACCGGGAAGAGGCCGTGGCGCGGGACCGCCTGCGCGACGAGGCAGAACGGGGGGCCGCGCGCCTTGAAGCCATGCTGGGCGTTCTCGCTCGAATCGGCCAGCGGGTGGTCCGCCGCATTCCCGATCCGGCGCAGGCCCAAGCCCGCCTCGAGGACTGGCGCGCGGAGCTGCAGACCTGGGGGGTGGGGGTCCAGGGACTCGCCTGGGTAGATGCCGACGGCCGCGTCTTGGCGGCCGCGCCCGCAGACATGTTTCGACGCGGGGAGCGTCTGGATGGGTGGGAGAGCTTCCGGGCGGTCCAGGGGGAACAGCCCTGGGCACTCGAACGGATACCAGCCAGCGCAGAGCGCGGCCCAGGGGTTCCGTTGCTGATTCGGATGTTTGATCCGGTTTCCCGCGGTGCGGCCGCGCTCTACTTGACGGCCGAAGCCTTTCATTCCCTGCTCTCAGTGCCCTCGGTCAGGGTCCGCCTCACGGATCAGCAGGGACAACTCGTGGTCACGATCGAGGGGGCCGTCCCGTCGCCGGAGCCACGCGTGCCGGGGCCGGCCCTCGCCCCCGAGCTGCCGCGGTCCGGCGCCACCGCTACGCCCGACGAGGAATGGTTGACAGCCCGCGCGTCCATCGCACCCACGGGATGGACACTCACCACGGCGATCCCGCGACGCGATGTGATGCAACTCAGCCGGCAGACATTCCGGAAAGATCTCACGGAAGATACCCTGATTTTTGTGTTGTGCACGGGGATCGCCTGGCTGTTCGCTCACCGGATCACCCGGCCAGCGCGTCGGCTGGAAGAAGCGGCCCGAGCCATCTCGAGCGGCGAACAGGGAGGTCGGGTGCGGATTGAAGGGCGGGATGAACTCGCGGCCGTCGGTACCGCCTTCAATCGGATGGCCGATGCGTTGGACGCGTCGGTCGGCACCCTTAAACGGGAACGCGATGCGGCCCAGCTGGCCGCGGAGCAGCTGGCCGCGCTCAGCCGGGTGTTCACCCAGGTCTCGACCACGCTCGAGTCCGACTGGATGTGCGAGGTCGTGGTCCAGGCCGCAACCCGGCTGCTCGATTGCAAGCTGGCCTTCGTCTATCTCGCCGCTGAGAGCGGCGACACGCTGTCCTTCCGGGCCGCCGCTGGGGCCGTGCATCCAGAGCACCGGGCCCGCGATGTCTTTCGCTCCAACGAGGGGCTGGTCGGCTGGATCTTCCAGCAGCGCGAACCGCTGGTCCTGGCGGATGTCACCCAGGACCCCCGTACCCTCAATCGGATCTGGTTTGCCGCGGAAGGCGTGCGGCAGTTCGCGGGGGTCCCCCTAACGATCGGCGACAGTTGCCTCGGCGTGCTGGGTGTGCTGCGGGGGGACGAGCGCGCGTTCACCAATTCGGACCTCGGCCACCTCAGGGCCTTAGCGGCGCATGTGGCCACGACACTCCAGAACGCCCGGCTCTACGAACGCGCGGAACAGGAAGAGGAACGACTCCGGGCGTTACTAGAGACGGTCCCGGTGGGCGTGCTGGTCGCCGAGGGCGATCCGACGACCCTCGCCATCCGGATCGTCCTTGCCAACCGCGCCTGCGAGGAGCTCCTGCCCCCGGCGATGCTCGGACACGGCACCGGCCAGCGGCAATACGAGTTCTGGCGCCCGGACGGCACACCCCTCCCGGAGGAGGAGCTTCCACTTCGACGGGCGATGTGGCGTGGGGAGATCGTCCGAAACACGGAAATCGCCGTCCGGCTTCCGGATGGAGGACAACAGTTCTTCCTGGCCGATGCGGTCCCGTTCGGTGGAACGGGAAAGGCGCGGCAAGCCGTGGCCGCCTACCACGACATCACCCAACTCAAGCGGGTCGAGATGGAGCTCGGTCGCCTGGCGAAAGAGAACGCCGCCCTATTTCAGCAGGCAGCCTCGGATGCGCGAGTCAAGGGGCTCTTACTCGAGGAGCTCGATCATCGGGTCCGGAATAATCTCGCGTTGATCACGAGCTTCCTGGAACTCCAGCGGGAGGCGGTGGGAGGCGGCCAGATCGCCGAGGTTTTGGACGACGCTATTGCACGGGTGCAAGGGCTAGCCCTCACCCACAAGGTGCTCGCAGGGGCGGGCTACCAGTCCAACAGTGTACAAGATCTCTTGAACGAGTTGGTCCGGCAGATCCTGGTGGAGGGACCCCTGGCGGACCGGGTAGAGGTCAGCGTGGCGACCATCCCGCTCCGGCTTCCTTCCAAGCAGCTCACCGGGCTCGGCATCATCCTGAACGAGCTGTTCACCAACATCGTCAAGCATGCGTTCCCGCAAGGACGGGCGGGCCGCGTCTCGATCAGCGGTGAGATCGTCAACTCCCACGTGACCATCACGGTTAAGGATGACGGCGTGGGTTGTCCGCCCGGCCTGTCGGACCAGGGCGGCCATCTCGGCTTCAAGGCCATTCGGTCGATTGCGGAGGTGACTCTGGGGGGCGAGTTCGCCTTGGAGGCGGGCGCGGGAACCACCGCCTGGGTTCGTTTCCCGAACCCAAACATGGACGAAGCGAGCGAATGACTCGGAGCGCTTTCTCCAGAATCGTTGAGTAACGCCCGGCGGAGGACTTTTCCTCCGAGCATCTTCAGTCCCCGTCCCGGATGCCACCTTGACAAGCTGCAGTTAGCGGGAAATATTTACTGTCAGAAGCACTTGGGCGGCCTTTCGGGTGCCCGATCACGAATCAAGCACGGGCCTCGAATGCCCCGGCGGAGCGGACCAGCTCTGGCGGGGCATTTTTTTTCGGCGGGTCGGCCCGCGAGAGATTCCGGCGGGTGAATGGCACAGATATTCCGGCCCAGAGCCAATTCACTAGCCCTGTTCAGCCTCTTCGGTGGTACGGGGCTGCTGGCAGCGATTGCGGTCGTCGGGTGGGCGTCGTTTCGCTCCGATTACGTCACCGGCGTGAGCGTCCCGCGCACCCAGCCGGTGCCGTTCAGCCATAAGCACCACGTGGGCGACGACGGAATCGACTGCCGCTATTGCCATACCTCTGTGGAGGACAGCAGATTCGCGGGAATCCCTTCGACCAAGATTTGCATGAACTGTCACACGCAGATCTGGGCGGACAGCCCGGCCCTGGCGCCGGTCCGCGAGAGTTATCAGACTGGTAAATCCCTGGAATGGACGCGGGTCCACAACCTCCCGGGATATGTCTATTTCGATCACAGCATTCACATCCACAAGGGCGTCGGCTGCTCCACCTGTCACGGGCGCGTGGACCAGATGCCGCTGACCTGGCGCGTGAACACGCTCTACATGGACTGGTGCCTGGAATGCCACCGGAACCCCGAGCAGTATATCCGACCGCGCCAAGACGTGTTCAAGATGGACTACGTTCCTCCGGCAGACCAGGTCGCCCTCGGGCGCAAACTGGTCAAGGAATACAAGGTCCAGTCGCCGCGGGTGCTGACGAGTTGTTCCACCTGCCATCGGTGAGCGCATGAGCGAAAGAACGATACGTCTCGACCTGGCCACAGTCCGCGCACGCTTGGCGAATAAACGCGGCTCGGAATACTGGCGTTCGCTTGAAGAGCTGGCGGATAGCGAAGGCTTCGAGGAGATGGTCCACCGCGAATTCCCGCGACATGCCTCGAGCTGGCTGGATCCCGTCGGGCGGCGGCAGTTCCTCCAACTCATGGGTGCCTCCCTCGGCCTCGCCGGCCTGACCGCCTGTCAGGCGAACCCGGCACCGACCGACGAGAAGATCGTTCCATACGTCCGGCCCCCCGAGGCGGAGATTCCCGGCGTCCCCCTGTATTTCGCGACCGCGATGCCGTTCGCAGGGTTCGGCTTCGGCGTTCTGGCCGAGAGCCATGAGGGACGCCCGACCAAGATCGAAGGCAATCCCGCCCATCCCGCTAGCCTGGGCAGCACCGATGTGTTTGCGCAGGCTTCGGTGCTCGCGCTGTACGATCCCGATCGCGCCCAGGTGGTGACCCGGGCCGGCCGGATCAGCTCCTGGGACGAATGCACCCAGACGCTGAAGGGGGCGCTGGAGCTCCAGCGCGTCCGCAAAGGGGCCGGGTTCAGGATTCTCACCGAAGCCGTGACCTCCCCCACGCTGGCCGACCAGCTTGCACAGCTCTTGAAGGCGTTGCCAGAAGCGCAGTGGCACCAATACGAGCCGACTGGCCGGGGCGCGGCGGCGGCCGGGGCGCGGCAGGCCGTCGGCGAGGCGGTGGACACCCGCTATGACCTCACCCAGGCGGACGTCATCGTTTCGCTCGATGCCGACCTTCTGGGCAGCGGTCCGGCGTGGGTCCGCCACGCCCGCCAGTTCATCGACGGCCGTCGCATCCAGCAAGGCCGTACACAGATGAACCGCCTGTACATGGCCGAGTGCACCGTCTCGATCACCGGCAGCATGGCCGACCATCGGATTTCGCTGAAGCCCAGCGACATGGAAGAGCTGGCCCGCGCCCTCGCACACGCAGTGGGAGTCGATTTCGGTGGGGGCGGCGGTCCGCAGCTTTCGGGTGATCGCGGCAAGTGGGTCGCGGCCGTGGCCAAGGACCTTCAACAGCACAAGGGGCGGTGCCTGGTCGCGGCCGGCGAGTACCAGCCGCCTCGCATTCATGCCTTGGTGCATGCCATGAATGCCGCGCTAGGCAGCGCTGGCAAGGCCGTCGCCTACACCGATCCGGTCGAGGCGCAGCCCACGGATCAGATG
>DATJQT010000087.1:0-2828 GCA_035505475.1 Vulcanimicrobiaceae bacterium | reverse complement strand
CGAATTCCTTGTCCCAGCCACATGTACAAATACCAGACGACGGTTGTGCCTGTGGCGCTCAGCGCAGCCACGAACAGGATCACCCCAACGGGAGTGACGTACCGCAGTGTACGCGGGAAGACCTGCACCATGAGGATCTTTGCCAGCAGTGCCGTCAGTGTAAGAATGGCCGCGACAACGTGCACGACAATCCGCCAATCGCCCCAATCCACCGTCAGCTTCGTCGCGCAGGCATACGCGACGAGCGCGAACACGATGAGGAGCGCGTCTCCTTGGCGCCGATGCCAGACACCAAGCGTCTCAGGCCGCATCGGAAATATTTTCGCCTTTCCGTAGAGCTGGAGCATGATGAGGGCCTGCAGGATCACGCTTATCATCGCGGCAGAGGCCGCGCTAACCTTGAGAGCGATCAGGTCCATGGGATCGTGTCCCCTCGCCGGATAGCCGTTTGCGCTCCGGCAGCCCCTTCGTCGGGCTCAGGCCAGGTCAGCACGAATGGCGAGGTCTTCCGCTCACTCCCAGCCGGCCGAAAGGCAGCATCCAAGTTCAGCTATTGGTCCAGAGAGCTCCGCAGATAAGGGTTGGTCATTGCACCACAACCGTTCCGGTCATCCTGGGATGGAACTTACAGGCGTAGTTGTATGTGCCGGCCGCGCTGAACGTGTGGGAAAACGTGCCCCCCTGCTCCAGCTTGTCAGAACCAAACCCCTGGCTCGACGTCACCGTGTGCGACACCGAATCCTTGTTGACCCACGTGACGGTCGTCCCCACCGGGACCGTCAAGCTGGGCGGGTTAAACTTGAACTGCTCGATGACGACCTGCTGTGCCGCCGGGGCGGCCGCGTGGGTGAAAGAAAACACCCCGGCAACGGTCCAGAGCACAAGCGCGATCGCCACCGCAACCCAAGCCCCCTGGTTGTGCTCATGCGTTTTCATGGTCGCGTTCTCCTTTCGGACGGAATCGAGCCACAGCGTGCCACTGAAACCCGGGCAACCGGCGAGCACCCGCCCGCGATCTTCGGGATGACGTGGATCTCGCTCTCGGGACGCAGGGCAACGCTATAAGTGTCTTGGTAGATCGTCCCGTCGATGGCAATCGCCATTCCCTCCTCCACTTGCCTCCCGAGGCCTGGAAAACGGCGCTCGAGTTCCAGGAGAAGGCGGCGGATCGTGTCGGCCTCGACATCAATTTCCTTCAGCCCCCCGGCCAGGCGGCGGCAGCTTTCTCCAACCAGGACCACGCGTGGCATGGGCTAGCGCGGGACCTGCTCCAGCGCCGCCAGGACCCTGGGCGGCGACATGGGCAAGTCCTTGAGTCGGATACGCACCGCGTCGTAGATGGCGTTCGCCACTGCGGCCATTGGAGGCACGATCGGCACCTCGCCCACGCCGCGCGCCCCGAAAGGATGGCGGGGATTCGGAACCTCAACCATGACGGCCTCGATCATTGGCAGATCGGAGGCCACCGGCACACGATAATCGAGGAACCCCGGGTTTTCCAGCCGCCCCTGCGCGTCATAACGATACTCTTCATTCAGCGCCCAGCCGATTCCCTGCGCGACGCCGCCCTGAATTTGTCCTTCCACGTAGCTCGGATGGATCGCGCGCCCGACATCCTGGACAGCGGTATAGCGGACGATCGTCACCTTGCCCGTCTCGGGGTCCACCTCCACATCGCAGATGTGGGTCGCGAATCCGGGCCCTGCGCCCTGCGCGTTGATGGACGCTTTCGCGCTGATCGGCCCGCCGGTCCGGCCGGCCTTCAACGCAATGGCCGCGAGCGGCAGCGGCGCAAACTTACCGGGATCGGCGTCGCTCGGGACCGCGGCGCCATCCCTCCACTCGACGATCTCGGGACTCACGTCCAGAATCATCGCGGCCCGTTTCTTCAGCTCCGCCACGACCTCTTCGGCCGCCTGCACGACGGCCATGCCGGTGGCGAAGGTCACGCGGCTCCCCCCGGTCAGGAAACTGTAGCCGATCGCGCTGGTGTCGCCGACAATGGGGCGGACGCGCTCGACCGGAATGCCCAGCACTTCCGCCGCCATCATGGCCAGCGAGGCGCGCGAGCCCCCGATGTCCGGGTTCCCCGACACCACGACCGCGCTCCCGTCCTCGTTGATATGCACCTCGGCGCTCGACTCCCCGCCGATGTTGAACCAGAACCCGGATGCGACGCCGCGCCCCTGATGCGGGCCGAGCGGCGCGGTGTAGTGGGCGTGTTTCTTGGCCGCCTCCACCGTCTCGGCATAGCCGATGTCGCGGAAGACCGGACCGTACGCCGTGCGCGTGCCGTCCCTGGCCGCATTGATCTCGCGCAGCTGCAGCGGGTCGAGGCCGAGGCGGTCGGCCAGCTCGTCCATGCAGCTTTCGACGGCGAACGAGGCGATCGGCGCGCCGGGCGCGCGATAGGCGGCGACCTTTGGCCGGTTGCAGACCACGTCATAGCCGGTGACCCGCACGTTGGGGAGGTCGTACATGGCGAACGCCGTCATGCAGCCCGGCTGGACGGGCGAGCCCGGAAACGCGCCGGCCTGATATTTCAGGACGGCCTGGGCCGCGGTGATCTTCCCATCGCGCGTGGCGCCGAGCTTCACCTCGACCACGGCGCCGGAGGTCGGCCCGGTCGCGCGGAAAACCTCCTCGCGGCTCATCACCATCTTCACCGGCCGGCCGCTTTGCTTCGAGAGGGCCACCGCCAGGGGCTCGAGATAGACGAGCGTCTTGCCGCCAAAGCCGCCGCCGATCTCGGCCGGGATCACCCGGATGTTGGCGATCCCCATGCCGAGGAGCTTCGCGCAGTACGCCCGGACCATGAACTGCCCCTG
>DATJQT010000086.1:0-1214 GCA_035505475.1 Vulcanimicrobiaceae bacterium | reverse complement strand
AACGTACACGATGGCCAGCAGAATTCCGGTGACGACTTGCAAGATGAACACGGTGAGCGCAGCGCTGCCGAAAACATAGAACCAGCTGGACGTATCGCGCGGGACGCGATGTTCGGCCGCTTCGCGGATGCCGGCGGCCAGTTGCACGCGGCGGTCGAACCACTCGCCGACTTGAGCGATCAGGCGCATGGGGGATGCTCCTGGTCGAGCGATGCGGTGGGAGCTCCGGGCGTGGGAAGCTCTCCCGCCTGGATAGTGATGAGGCCGTTCTCTACCTTGTAAGGATATTCGAAGAGGCCTCGCTCGGGAGGGCCCGAAGCGCGCGAGCCGTCGCGATAGTAGGCCCCGCCATGGCAGGGACAGAGGAAAAGACCGGATTGCGGGAACCAGCGAACCGGGCAGCCGAGATGGGCGCAGTTGATGGCGAACACCTGGAATTGGTCGCCGGAGACGCGGCGAACCCAGCAGGCGGTATTCACCGTTTGGCCGTCAGCGGGCATGACGAAAGGATTCTTGAAGGTGGCGAGACGCGTTTCTCCTTCGGGGAATTCGCCGACCTGGCCGATGGGAACCCAGGAGAGGTAGGCGTTATCGCGCCCGCGGGTGACGGCCGCCAAGACGTAGCGCAGCACCGGAACGGCAAGGCCGACGGCGACCAAGCCGTTGAAAAGGATTCCCAGCTTCGTGAAGAAGCCGCGGCGAGAGAGGGTGTTGTCTTCGGGCATGGGGAAGCTCCTAAGGTTGCGTGTTGCCGGCCGTGGGATACGGCTGGCCCGGCACGGCGACGCGCTTTGAAGCGAGCCAAGCGACGACGTCGGTGATTTCCTGATCGGACATGGGATGCTCGGGAAGGTTGTTCCGCCAATCGGGGGCGCCGCGGTCGGGCCGGCCGACGATGATCATGGTGCGGAGCTCCTGATCGGTCAGCAACGCAAGGAACGAACCGCCGGTGATGGAACTACCCTTCTGCCCTCCGCTGCCGTTGGGGCCGTGGCAGGATTCGCAAAAAGTTTTGTAAGCCACTCCCCCGCGGGCGACGTCACCTGCAGTTTTTGCGGCATAGGAAGGCGGATTCGCTCCGTCGAGGATGCCGGGTTTGCTCCAGCGCGCACGAATTTGCGTGACGAGGATATCGATCTGCTTGGCGGTGAGCATACCGCCAGCGCTTTGGCCAAACGCCGCCATGGATGTCCCTTTGATGCCCTTGGTGACGA
>DATJQT010000085.1:0-5998 GCA_035505475.1 Vulcanimicrobiaceae bacterium | reverse complement strand
GAAGCGTGAAGGAACCGCTGTACACCTTGAGGTCGTCGCCAGGGGCGCCGTAGGCCAGAACACACGGAAGCGGCGCCACAGTTGTGTCGCCCTGGCAGCCCGTGAGGCGGTAGGTGCCGAAGATGCCGGTCGGACTCGTGGTCCCCTTGCAACTGCAAAGAGTAGCGATTCCCAGACCTACGAGCAGGCAAGTGACGGACGAACGCCCGTGCAATGTTCCGAGCATCGCGCCTCCAAGCTCGAAGCCCTCAGCGTGCCGGCCAGCGCACCCTGCGTCCGGACAACTGAGCGCTGGCTACCGCCGAAGGCTACACCGAGGGCGTCACTCGGGCGTTAGGTAGGAGGTCCCTTCACTCGTTGGAACGGCATCAAGGTTCCTCGGGATTCGGCTGCCTGGGGAGCGCAGGTTAACGAACCGCGCCTCAGCTGCGGGCGCGTGAGCCCACCGAGGGCACCACACCTACCCTATTCCCAAGTCAGCTCGCCGAGCGCACCGCCAGCCCGCGGAGCCCGTCGCTGCAGGCGCTGGTTAGGCCGCGAGGCCGGCGCGGACGAGCCATACGATCCCCAGCGCCAGAAGGCCAACCGCTCCCGCGGAGACCAGCCCGACGCCAATGGTCGTGCCACCCCACACCACCGGTGCCAAACCAGCGGCTAGCATCATGCTCACGACCCAGCACCAGAGCATCACGCGGCTCCAGCCGGATCTGCGGAAGCGTGTGAGCAGACCCATGAGGCTGAGCATTCCGTAAACCAATTGCGCGATGCTCTGAATCCACTCGCCAGGCGTGTGGGACTGGGGAATCTGGTGGACGCCACCTGAAACGCCGAGCCAGGTGAGGCCGACCAAGAGCAGGACGCCGACGACGAAGAAGGTGCGCCTGACCGCCGGGTGATGGCTCAATCGCGGACTCCTCGCGGCCTAACGAATCGCGCCTCGGCGTGCGGGCAGACCCCACCGGGCGCACAACTCCTGCACTCCCTCATCTTCGACTTCCCTGCGCCTCAGCCCCGATTGGCCCGCCGCTGCAGGCGCTGGTGAGGCCGCGCGAAGGCTCAGCGCCGACTTGGGGTCGCTTCTTGTAATGCTGCCCTACGCCACTGCGCATCGACGCTGTCACGCGAGACGCCAAGCAAGCGGGACGCGGCGTCGAGGACGTCAGCCGGAGTCGGCCCGGCACGAACGAACTCCCGAACCGCCTCGTCGCCGCCGTGGTCGTGCACCAGCGCGCAGAGGACAGCGGCTCCGTCGTAGCCCACATCCAAGGAGCCAACGCGTGGCGGTGGGTCCGACAGCACGCGTTCGAGCGTGAGTTCTGGGTGGCCCTCCAGGTAGCCTCTCAGGCCGGGCAACAGGTGCGCATAATCGAGCCCGGCCGACCCGCCCACCCATGTCATTAGCCCCTCCAGAATGCGGCCCTGCGGCCGAGCGCCGGTGAACAATGGGGCCAGGACGATGTGGGCCAGCTCGTGCCGATAGCTCTCGCCGCTGCTTGAGGACCCGACCAGCACGAAGCGGTCCCAAGGCTCCGCTCGACCGCCGACCGTGTCGCTCCCGATGGGGAAGAAGTCGAGCCCGGCAGCGGCGAGCGTTTCCACCATGTCGTCGGTGAAGTAGTACGTGATGGGCAGCTGCTTGGGTAAAGCGAACCGCCGGGCCAACGAATCGACAAACGCCGCGGTCGCGGCGGCTTTGCGTCGGTCGAAGCGATGCCCAGGGGGATAGACAAATGTCAGCTCCGCGAACGTGTCGTGGTGCCAGCCACGGGTCAATCGCGGGAGGGCGTTGGCCAGGACCCAGTGGCCTGTCTGCCTTGTAGCATAGACTCGAAACAGCGCGAGAGGGCTGACATCACGTGTGGAATCGTCGACACCGGAAACCAATATCCGGATGAGGTATGTGCTGTCGAGACCGACCGCGGGCGCGAGGTGGACGATGGTGAAGTGTGTGAAGCCCTGATACACAGAGGGTGCCAGGAGATCATAGTGCGGCCACTCCCGTTGCTCACTCTCCAACCAATAGGCTCTGGCCTGGGCGGTATCTTGCCGCGCAGCGATGTAGGAGCGGTACAGAGTGAGAATATCATGGTTGGGCGGCGAGGTCGTATCGACGCCGAATCCAATCGCGATATGAACCTGAGGTTGGGCGGGCTGGGCATGGACTCTCGGCGCGCTTGCGGCGCCGCCTCCAACCAATATCGCGGCCACAATGTGGCGCCAGCTCATGGACCACCCCTCCCGGAGACAACTCGCGCGGCCTAAAGAATCGCGCCTCAGCGGCGGGCAAGCCAACCCACCGGGCGCACGACTCCTGCACTACTTCATCCTCGACGGCCCAGCGCCTCAGCCCCGATTGGCCCGCCGCTGCAGGCGCTGGTTAGGCGGCGCCCAGTCATCCGCAGCGTCACGCCCCGCAGTGCGCTCGCAGCCAACCAACGATGGTACGCGCCAGCCTAATCCGTTGGGCGGAAAACCCGTGATCCGTCTTCCACTGCTGAGCCGTCACGTGTTGGGCCCCAGCTGCTCGCAACGCGCCAATTAGGCGGGGATGCGCGTCGTTGGCGGTAGTGCTCACGATGAGCAGGGGACGTGTTCGTAGGGAACCGGTGTTGTGGTCGAGGTTCCACTGCTCGGCATGGTCCTCGATCTCGCGGGTCAGGGCGCGTCCGCTATCGGCGTGCAGCGGCCCGCCCGGGGCGGTCAGCCAGTCGGCATATCGAGTGAACGCGGAGTCGGCGCCTGCATGCGTCCGCATCTCTTCGCCGTCTGCTCCGACGTTCCAGAAGTCCAGGGCCACGGCGCAGCTCACGGACGTATCGGCGGCCGAGCCCATGAGGGCAAGCCACCCTCCCAGGCTATGCCCGACAAGGATGACGCGGCGCCGATCCACCCCATAGGCCTTCACGCTGGAGTCCGAGCGCACGAACCGACTCACGGCCTCCACATCCTCGAGCGCATTTGCGAACGAGAAGGTGCCTCCGCTGCCCCACGCTCCGCGGTAGCTGAAGAACAGGACGTTCATGCCAGCGCGCCGGAGGACCTGGGCAAGGTCAAGGTTGCGCTCGTTGCCTGGGAATCCATGCAGGAGAATTACGGTGGGGTGCAAGCGAGCACCATTCGCCAGGTAGAGGAAGCCGTTGAGCCTGGCTCCTGAGCTTTCGAGGGCGAGCTCCTCTGTTCGCGGCGGATTGACGGTGTCAACCTGAACCGGGTCTGCGGAGGCGGGGTCTCGCGAATCGCGCGGGGCCTGGGCGCGCACAGGTCCGGCAAGGCAGATGAGGAGCATCCATGGGAGTGCCAATCTCAACACTAGGAGGAACACTTGAGCCTCGGCTGGCTACGAGTAGACCGCTCGAAGGGCTCCAGGTTGCGCCGCCTCACGAATCGCGCCTCAGCGTGCGGGCCGGCCGCGGGGCCCGCCATCCACCACCAACCAGCCCAAACCCGGAGCGTTAGGCGGGCGTCACGCGGCCGTGCCCGCCGCTGCGGGCGCTAGTTAGGCTGCTCCGAGCCGGCGGCGGGCAGCACGTAGCTGGGTCTCGTACGCCCGCAGTCGCTGTCGTTCCAGCATCGGCAGCGCTTCGCGGGCGTGGTCGCTCAAGGCCAGGTTATTCTGCACCCGAAGGCTCTCGATGAGCTGCTGCAAGTACTGCGCATAGGCCTCAGTGGCGGCCGCGTTCAACCTTGCGTTGGCACGAAGTTGACGGAGCTTCGGATCGCGATCCTCCTCGGACTCGATGACCGTGCGCGAGGCCGCTTCCCGGAAGAGGATGCGCAGCCCTGCCACACCGATGATGGCAGCCCCAAGTAGGACCAGATCGACACCGGCAGCGCGAAGTACCGGCGGCGAGCCCTTCATCGACCCTATCGCTGCCATGGCTGCCCCGAGCACCACCGGAAGACGAGCGACTAAGCTGCGCCCCAGCCTTCGGTGCTCGGCCTCAGGACCCGGGGAGACCGGGGCGCGAGCAATGGGTTCAGCATGGGGACGCCCGCGCAGCCACCGCTGAAAGTCATGCCGGCTGCCCCCGATGACCACGAGAATGATCAGGGCGGCTGGCATGGCCACATTCGGGTCGAAGGTCAATCACGCCTCGCGACAGCCCGCGTCGGAGCGGCCTAACGAATCGCGCCTCGGCGGCGGGCCGGCCGCGGGCCCCGCCACGAACCACCGGCTAGCCTAACCCCCGAGCGTTAGGCGCGCGTCACGCGGCCGTGCCCGCCGCTGCAGGCGCGAGTTAGGCTGCCTGCGCTCAGCCGCCGCGGGCGTAACGCGTCAATGCAGGGCGCTCGGTCGCGCCGGCATCTGATTGTAGTTCACCGGCTGAACGACCTGCGCCCGGACGGCCCTTCCTGCTCGGCACGCCGGCCAGAAGACCAGCGAGGCAATCCAGTGCTTCGCGTCCTGATCGAACGCGGTGCCCGTGCTGTCTCCGACCAGCCGGACGGAGCTGCGATCCACCGTTCCGTCTTGCTTCACGACAAACGCGACACGCACGCTGAGCTGTGTGCCCATTGCAGGGACAACGGAGAAATTGGGTGCCGTTGTCTTCCTGATCCGGGGCAGGCTGTCAACCGCCTCCAGGGCATAGACCGCCGTGTCGGAGCTCGGCTGCGCCGCGCAGGACGCCGCCGACGGTCGAGCGCGCTGTTGAGCGTGAGCGAACGGTGCGCCGAGAAGTGAGCCCGTCACAGCAGCGGCCAGCACCCAGGTGATTCCGCGCATTCGCCCTCCGCAGGCAGCCTAACGAATCGCGCCTCAGCGGCGGGCAGACCCGCCCACCGGGCGCACAACTCTTACCTTACCTCATCCTCGACTACCCAGTGCCTCAGCCCCGATTGGCCCGCCGCTGCAGGCGCTAGTCAGACGGCACGAGCCCTACGGTCGCTGCTTCGCGAGCTTGGCGGCTTCCGTGATCCTGCCAACAACCGGCGGGGCCAGAAAGGGCGATGGCCCCCTCCACGACCACGGCACAAACGTGATTCGCCTTCCGAAACTGGTGTCCCGATTCAGATGGATCGTCACAGGATGCAACGTGAGGAAGGGCAGCGTGCTGTGAGACACGTGGTCGACCCAGGTCAGCGGCACTACCAGCTCCTCACTCAGGTCCGATATGTGGAGCGACTCTCCGTCCATCCTCACCTGCATCAGTCGTCGACTGTTCCAAAACAGCGGCGCAAGCAGGATGAAGGCGAGGCCGCCGAAGGCCAGCTTCGCGGGCGCGCCCGGCAAGAGGTCCAGCACGATCAGAACCAGCGGCAGGTACAGCCCGTATTGGTGCCGGTACCACCACGTGCGACTGGAGGAAATCAGTTCTGGACGTCCTGGGCTGGGCGGCGCCCGATCTTCGTCCTCATCGGGAGCGCGCTGTGGCGGACTCCACGCAGCCCAGGCGAACACCGCCGCTACGCCCCCCAGCACCGCTATGCCTATCGGCGTCATCGCAGGTTCCGGTCGCTCTGCAACGGGCGGTCCGGTGGCTTTTCGCCCGTGCCGCTCGTGCTGCCTAACGAATCGCGCCTCAGCGGCGGGCAGACCCCACCGGGCACACGACTCCTGCACTACCTCATCCTCGATTGCCCAGCGCCTCAGCCCCGATTGGCCCGCCGCTGCAGGCGCCAGTGAGGCCGAACGCCCGACTTCCCTACAGCACCCGCAGGCTCAGTCCCGCACTGACAGCAAGCGTGTGCCACGCGGGCGCCTCCATTGAGACGATCTCGAAGTCAGGAGTCACAATGGGCAGTGTCACCGGCTTCTGCGGCAACCGATAGGCGACATCCTCGGCGCTCACGCTGAGGCTGAGGCGAGCCGAGACGGCGTAAGCAGCCGCCAGTCCCCCCACGACTCCGTAGGCAATCCGATGCAGGTAGGTAGGGCTCAGGGTGCCACCCCAGTCATTGTACTCGGCGTCACCGAGCCGGAGCATGGCGGGTCCGAGGCTGGCCGTGAGGTGAAGTCGTGGCCCGAACGCCTGGCGAACGGCAAGGCGCAGTGACG
>DATJQT010000084.1:0-8898 GCA_035505475.1 Vulcanimicrobiaceae bacterium | reverse complement strand
GCCCTGCGCTTCAATAGCGCAGGCGGGGAGGGGGATGAAATACACCGGCGCGGAAGCCGTCTGGGAATGCCTGGTCCGCGAGGGCGTGGACATCGTCTGGGCCTATCCGGGCGGTGCTGCGCTCCCGCTCTTCGATGCCCTCGCCAAGTACCCCCAGATCCATCATGTCCTGGTCCGGCACGAGCAGGCGGCTGCCCATGCGGCCGATGGGTACGCTCGGGCCACAGGCAAGGTCGGGGTCTGTGTGGCGACCTCCGGCCCCGGCGCTACCAATCTGGTGACCGGCATCGCCACGGCGATGTTGGATTCCGCCCCGGTGGTGGCGATCACGGCGCAGGTGGCCGATTCGGTCATCGGCAGCGACGCCTTCCAGGAAATCAACATCACGGGGATCACGCTCCCCATTACCAAACATAATTATCTCGTCCGGCAAAGCCACGATGTCGTCCGCTCCATCCGCGAAGCGTTCTTCCTGGCGCGGACCGGCCGCCCCGGCCCCGTCCTGGTGGACCTCCCGAAGGACATCCTCACCGGCCCCTGCGATTTCCATTACCCCGAGCGGATCGTCCGCCCCGGTTATCGCCCCGTCGTGCGCCCGGCAAGCTATCACTTGCAGCGGGCCGCCCAGACGATCGCGGACGCAAAGCGGCCCGTGATCCTGGCGGGCCACGGCGTCCACGTCGCGCGCGCCTGGGACGAGCTGCGGCGATTCGCCGAGCGGATCGGGGCCCCGGTCGTGAGCACGCTGCTCGGCCTCAGCGCATTGCCCGCCGATCACCCGCTCGCCCTGGGCATGGCCGGCATGCACGGCGTGGCCTGGGCCAGTCTGTGTGTTCAAGAGGCGGACCTGCTGATCGCGCTCGGGATGCGGATGGACGATCGGTTCACCGGCAGCCTGCCGCACTTTGCCCCCAAAGCCAAGCTGCTCCACGTGGACATTGATCCGGCCGAGATCGGAAAGCGCGTCCCGGCTCAGGTGCCGATCGTCGGCGACGTGCGGCTGGTCCTCGAATCGTTCCTCAAGGATTTGCCCGAGCTGGATCACCGCGAATGGCTGGCGCAGATCCAAGAATACCGCAGCCGGCATTCCCTCGACATCCACGGCCGAGGCCCCCTGCCGCCGCAAGAAGTCATCGAGGCCCTGTACCGCGTCACCGGCGGCCAGGCCTTGCTCGTCAGCGACGTGGGGCAGCACCAGATGTGGGTCGCCCAGCACTACCGCTTCCAGCGCCTGAACAGTTTCTTCACCTCCGGCGGCCTCGGCACGATGGGCTATTCGGTCCCCGCAGCCATGGGGATCCAGGCAGGTTATCCGGGCGATCCGGTCTGGGTCGTGGTGGGGGACGGCAGCTTTCAGATGAACCTGCAGGAGCTCGCCACCATTACCCAGGAGCGGCTGCCGATCAAGATCGTGATCATCAATAACGGCTACCTCGGGATGGTGCGGCAGTGGCAGGAGCTGTTCCACGGCGCCCGTTACATCGGCACACCGATCAGCGGGCCGGATTTTGTGCAGCTCGCTGCCAGCTACGGCATCCCTGCCCTACGGGTTACCGTCACGGCAGAGCTCGACGCGGCCTTTGCCGCCGCCAAAGCGGCCGATGGCCCGTTCCTGCTCGACTGCCGGGTGGACGAATCCGAGAACGTCTATCCGATGGTGCGGCCGGGCACCAGCAATACGGAGTTCGTCGAAGATCCGCGGAGGACCGCGAAGCCATGAGGCATGTCTTGGTGGCCTTGGTGCAGGACGAGCCCGGCATGCTGGCCCGGATGGGGAATCTGTTCGCCCGGCGCGGCTATAACGTGGTGAGCTTCACCGCTGGTGCATCGGAATTGCCCAATGTCACCCGCATCACCATCGTCGTGGAAGGTCCGAGCACCGCCCTCGATCAGGTCGCGAAGCAGTTCCGAAAGTTGATTGGGGCCATCAAGGTGGCGGACGTCACCGAAGACAAAGACCAGATGTCCCAGGAGATGCTGCTGGTCAAGGTCGGCGTGAGTGCGAAGACGCGGCAGGAGGTGGTGAGCCTGGCCGACCTGTTCAAGGCGCGCATCGTGGACGTCTCCACGACGACGCTCTTGCTCGAAGCCACCGGCGAGCCGGACAAGCTCGATAAGCTTGTCGAAGTTTTGAAGCCTTTCGGCATCAAGGAACAGGCGCGCACCGGCGCAATCTTCATGGGCCGCGGCGCCAAAGTCCTCAATCAGCGCCCCGGCGGCGCTGCCGACCGCAAGTACCTTCCCGAGTAAAGACGACAGCGATATCCGACAGCGACAAGGGATCACAGCACCGATCTCCCCGTCTCCCGATCGCCGCTGCGCCCTTTCTTCGCCCCGGCGCTAGGCGCCTGGCGTCCGACGCTGCTCGAGGCGCGTTAGAATCCGGTCCAAGGCGTCCGCAAATCGTTGTCGATCGGCACGCCCGGGCGACGGTGGCCCGCCTTGGACGGCTCCGGCGGCACGCAAGTCCTGGAAGAGATTTCGCATCGCAAGTTTCGCCCCGACGTTTTCTTCCGTGAACACGTCTCCCCGCGGACTCAGCCCCACAGCCCCTTTGGCCACCACGCGCGCGGCGAGCGGCACATCCCCGGTGACGACCAGATCCCCTGCCTCGACGCGTTCCGCGATATGGGCATCGGCTGCGTCGAAGCCTGCCGCAACCCGGACCGCGGTGATCAGCGCGGACGCGTGTGGCGGAATCGAACGGTTTGCGATCTGCACAACAGGGATGTTCCGCCGGACGGCGCTTCGCAAGACGTGTTCAGTAACCCCCCGAGGGCATCCGTCAGCATCCAGCCAGATCCGCATGGCAGTTCCGATAGCGATATCCGACAGCGACAGGGGTAGAACAATGACGCGCGAGGTGCAGCGTCCAAGGTCCAATATCCGAGATCGCCGCAGCCTTTGCATTCTTCTTGGCTCGCGGATCGAGGCTCGCCTTATCCAGGAAAAGCCTGCATGCCTCCGTCAACTCGGATCACCTGCCCGGTGATGTAGCTGGCCGCATCCGAGGCAAGAAAGGCGACGGTCCGGGCAACCTCGATGGGCCGGCCGTACCGCTCCAGCGTGCCCGCCTCGACCAGCTTCGCGTCGTTGATGGGTCGGCTCGCCTGAAAACGCGCGGTCAAAATATCACCGGGCGCAATCACGTTGGCCGTTACATTAAAAGGGCGGAGCATCAGCGCAAGGCAGCGCGTATACGCGTGAACGCCTGCCTTGGCCGTGGCATAGATCGCGCTCTGTGCCTGTCCGGTGCAGCCGTCCACGCTCCCGATCGCGATGATGCGGCCGCCCTTGCGCTCGATCATCTCTGGAGCCACTTCGCGGCAGACCAGGATGCAGCTCATCAGGTTTCGGTCGAGCACCGCCCGGAGATCTTCGTCGGAGATAAACACGGCATCGTTCCGCACGGGCTTACCCGCTTTGGGCCCGCCGGTACCCGACGCACCAATGTCGCCGCCGGCACAGGCCACAAGTATGTCTATGCGATCAAGCGACGCTCGGACGGTCGCCACGATCTCGCGCACAACGGTCGGATCGGCGAGATCGCCGTGCACGGGAAGCGCCGGGTTGCCGGAGGTCTTCTCGATCTCTCGCGCCACGGCCTCGAGCGACTCGGCTTCATTGAAGGCGCGCGGCGAGGTGGGCGTGGTCCCGTGAATCGCGACCGAGGCGCCCAGCTCCGCCAAGTGGGTCGCAATCGCTCGGCCGATGCCGCGGGACGATCCAGTAACAAATGCGACCTTCCCGGCAAACAACTTATCCTGCTTCATACGAGTGGCTCCTAAATATGAATGCCGCGGGATTCCTTCTCTGCTCGCACAAGCGAGCGGAAAACAGTGACTGTTTGTTCTGGGGAGCTGCTCACAGACGCCGCTGGCCTGATCGGCCGACTAGCGAGCCTCGGGTCCTCGCGTCGGTTCAACCGGAACCCGCGGCTGCGCGCTGGTATTGCGTGCCACGGCGATCGCGCTCACAAACTTGCGGGCGCGGTCGGTGATCTCGCCAAAGGCACGGCGCTCCAAGAGGTCGCGCGGAATGAGATCGCGCCCCACGCCGACCGCAACGGCACCGGCGTGAATATAGGCCGGGGCGGTTTCCAGCGTCACCCCACCGGTCGGCATGAGCGAAATGTAGGGCAGCGGCCGCCGTAGGTCGCGGATGTAGGCGGGGCCCAGCGGACCGCCCGGCACGACCTTGACCAGTACGGCTCCAGCCTCCCAGGCACGGACAATCTCGGTCGGCGTCACCGCACCCGGGAACACTGGAATCCCGGCATCCATCCCCACCCGCACCACGTCGGGATTGACCGTCGGTGCTGACAGGAACTGTGCGCCGCTCCGGACTGCATCCCGTGCCGCATCCACGGTCAGCACCGTCCCGACGCCGAGCAGCGCCCCCTGCTCCAGTCGGCTCCGCTCGGGCAGTCCGCGCAGCAGATTGAAGGCATTCTGCGTGAATTCGATGACGGTGATACCGCCGGCCAAGACCGCTTGCGCTGCCGGCATTACCTCCTCGGTGCCCGGCAGGCGCAGGATGGCGATCATGCCGCATTGCGAAATCCGCTCGACCGTATCGGCGGAATGCATCCGCGTTCTCCCTTCCACAGAATGCACTGTACACCTGGAGGATATTACTCGTAGCCAGCACCTTTCGAAACTTCAAAAATCACGACAGCGGAAGGAAGCAGACGAAACAATAACGCCCTGGCTGCTGATGCCTCGCATGCCTGGGCGTCGCAGAGAATTGCCGGTAGTTACCGGTTTACTTTCGCTTACACCCACTTCGGCACAAGCAGCCGCGGGACGATCAGCACGATTTCCGGGAAAAATGCGCTCAAGAGGATAATGATGAAGATCGGGATCATGAGGAAATACAGAACGCCCAATACCTTCGAGACGGGAAACTTCGAAATGGCACAGGCGATCAGGACGCAGAGGCCGTACGGCAGCGTGAGCAGTCCCATGGCCATGGTCATGACGACGATCGCACCAAGGTGAATCGGGTGCACCCCGAGGGCCTTCCCGATCGGCAGGATCATGGGCGTGAACACGATGATCGCAGGGACCGCGTCCATGAACGTGCCCAATGCGCTGAATAGGACGATGACCAGCAAGACGAATACCGTGGGGCTGCTGCTGTAATGCAGAAACCATCTCGTCAGCTGATCCGGAACTCGGTAGAACGCGAGCAGCCAGCCGAAGATCGAGGCTGTTGCCACACAGAAGAGGATAACGGCCGTCAGGTGCCCGGCCTCGGCGAAGATTTTGACCAGTCGCTCGAACCGGAGGCTGCGGTACACACCCATGGTAATGAGGAGCGCGTACGCGGTGGCGATGACGGCGGCCTCGGTTGCCGTAAAGACTCCACCCACGATGCCGCCCACGATAATGATAGGAACCCCGGCCGGCAGGATGGCTTCTTTGAGCCCCTCCAGGAGCGCTCGCAGGCCCAGCCAGCGTTCGGATTCCTTCGGGTAGTTGTAGACGAGAGCGATGCCATAGGAAAACACGATCAAGGAGAGCCCCATGAGGATCCCGGGCAGCGCTTGCGCGATGAGCAGCGCGCCGACAGAGATGCTGGCCACCGCCGCATAGATAACCACCAGGATACTGGGCGGGATGATCACGCCCAGGCTGGAGGCGCAGGCTGTGATGGCGACCGCGAAGTTCTTCCGGTAGCCGCGCTCCCACATCGGCGGGATGAAGACGGTGCTAAGCGCTGCCGCTTCGGCCGTGGAGGAACCGGAGATCCCGGCGAAAATCATGCCGACCACCACGGTGACGTGCGCCAATCCGCCCTTGATATGTCCGACGAGGGCCATGGCCAGCTTTATGAGCCGTTGCGTGATTCCGCCCTCATTCATGATACTGCCGGAGAGGATGAAGAACGGAATGGCCAGAAGGACGAAATTGTCCACGGCGTTGTACGAGCGCTGGATAGCGATCCACATCGGAATATTGGGATCCAACACCATGACCACCAGCGAGGACAATCCAAGAGAAACTGAAATGGGCGCGCCGATGGAAATCAGGACGGAAAAAGACAGGAAAAGGAGAAGGACAGGATTCACTGGTCTGCCCCCCTCATATCGTGGACGCGGGACTGCATCCGCTCGACCAAGTACGCCAAGGCGACAATGGCGCCTAGGGGGATCGAGGCGAACACCCAGAACATCAGTACTTCCATGTTCGGGCTGTTCTGGAACAACCCGAAGTAGGTGAAGCGGATTCCGGCAAGGAGGAGGAGAACCAATATGACCCCCATGCACAGATCGTTGAACAGCCGAACTGCCGCGCCCCACCGCTTGCCGAGAAGCGGGGGCAAGACGTCCATGGCGAAATGGGCGTCATTTTTCACGCCGACCCCGATCCCCAGGAACACCATCCATATCAGGAGAAACCGGGCCATCTCCTCGGACCAGAGGAACAAGGGCTTCTGAAGCACGTACCGGACGAACACCTGCATCGTGACGCACACGGTGAGAGCCGCGACAAAGCCAAAAGTGATCCATACCTGGATCCGCTCCATGCGGTCGACCAGCTTCTTCATGAGACGTCCTTGTGGAAGCAGACGGGACCGCCCGCGAAGGCGGTCCCGCAGCCATGGATTCCGGCGATTACTTCTTTGCTTCGCGCTCGATCAGATCGAAAATCTCGCCGATCCCAACCTCCTTGGCCACGCGCTGGCGGACCGGGAGGGTGATATCCATCATCTTCTGCTTTTCCTTGAAGGCCGCGAACTTCACGCCAAACTTGGTCTTCATCAGCTCCACGGCCTGGTCGTTCTGCTTCCATTCCGTGGTCCGGGCGACGACGGTCGCTTCTTGCGCCGCCTCCGTGACAATCTTCTTCTGGTCGGGCGTCAGCTTTGCCCAGGTCTGGCCGCTCATGAAGAATGGGCGCACCGTGATGATGTGCCCGGTCTCGGAATAGTACGGGCCGACTTCATAGAATTTGGACTGGAACGAGGTGGACATTTCGTTCTCCATCCCGTCCACCACGCCGGTCTGAATGGCGCTATACGATTCCTGATATGGAATCACGGCCGGAATCGCACCCAGCAGCTTCCACATCTCGATCTGGGTCGGGCTATCCTGGACGCGGATCTTGAAGCCGGCCAGCTCGGCAACCGTCGTGTAGTTCTGTTTCCGGCTGATGATGTGCCGCGGGCTGCCACCCCAATACCCCAAAATCCTCAAGCCAGGATTACCCGCCTTGGCGGTGCCTTTCTCGATGATATCAGCAATCTTTCGGCCGATCTCTCCGTCCATGGCCCGGAGCCAGTGCGCCTGGTCCTTCCAGATGAACATTAAATCCAGAAATGTGAGCTCCTTGGCAAAGCCGCCCGCCGAAGCGGTGGCCACCGTGGACACGTCGAGCGCACCCTGCATCATGTTCTGGATGTAGTCTTTCTCAGAGCCGAGCACGCCGCGATTGTAAATCTCGAGGTCCAACGCGCCATTGGTCTTCGCTTTGATCACATCCCGGAACTTGAGCATGCCTTGGTTCCAGGCGTGATCGTCGTCAAAGTAATGGGCTCCCTTCATCTTCAGCGTGCCCGCCTGCACTAACCCGACACAGCCCAGGACCAATAACATCGTGACGAGAATGCTTGTTGTTTTGCGCATTGCCACTCTCCTCCTCAGCAGGTGAACGCTTTCCGCCTCCGCTGCACCGCTCGCATTTACTTCCTCATCTCTCTTGCCAAGCCCATCAACTCGTCTCGGAAGATCCGCGCCTCCATCGTCTTCAGAGTCGGAGAAATGATCGGTCGAAATGCCATTTGCGCCAGGACATCTTTCTCCAGGTCCACAGCCGGCGCAATCTCGGTCAGCATGACGCCCTCTTTGGTAATCACGAGGACGGCCCGTTCGGTGATGAACTGGACCCGCTGCCCGCGCTCTGCGGCCAATTCACCGCTGAAGGTGATTTGCTGAACGGCAGGCACGAACTTCTTGAAGCTGCCCTCCTTCACGATCCGGAGCCGGCCATCGCCGACCTCGACCTCCAGGCCGCCCGCCGTGAACGTGCCCAGGAAGACGGCCCCTTTTGCCCCCTGCGAGATGTTCACGAACCCGCCCACGCCCGGCATCCGGCCCTGGAACTTGCTGACGTTGACGTTGCCGCGCTGGTCCGCCTCGGCCAGCCCCAGGAACGTGAGATCCAGGCCCCCACCGTCGTAAAAGTCAAATTGATAGCCCTGGTCAATGATGGCTTCCGGGTTGGAAGACATCCCGAACACCACACCAGGTGCCGGAATCCCGCCCGTGATCCCCTGCTCGATCGTCGTCGTGATCCGATCCGCGATGCCCTCTTCGGCCGCCACCAAGGCAACGCCATCGGGCATGCCGACCCCCATGTTCAATACGGCACGCGGCAGCCCAACGATCTCCAGTGCCGCGCGACGCGCGATCACTTTCCGCTCGTCAAGCGGCATGGAAGCGATGGAGCCGACGGGAACCTTCACCTCGCCACTGAAGGCTGGGTTGTACTCGCTTTCCACGCTCTGCCACTGGTCCGGGTGGATGACGATGTAATCCACCAGCGTATGCGGGACCTTCACGAGCTTCGGGTGCAGCGTGCCGGCCTGTGCCAGCCGTTTCGCCTGCACAATGACGATCCCGCCCGAGTTCCGGGTCGCCATCGCCATCGGGAGCACCTCCAGGTACGCGGGCTCCTGCTCCAGGGTCAAATTGCCTTTCTCGTCCACTGTCGTGCCGCGTATGAAGCAGGCGTTCAGCGGGAAGGCGCGATAGAACAGCCATTCGCGGCCGCCGAGCTGCACTACCTCGATGAGGTCCTGCGTGGTCCGGGCGTTGAGCTTTCCGCCCTCCACGCGAGGATCGATGAATGTCTTGAGTCCGATGTGCGTGACCAGGCCCGGCCGGCCGGCAGC
>DATJQT010000083.1:0-2509 GCA_035505475.1 Vulcanimicrobiaceae bacterium | reverse complement strand
TCGCCCGGGTGAAGGGTCTCGGGGTCCCGCCGACCTCGGCGCATGCCGATGCCGCCCACTAGAAGATCGATGAAACCGCGCAATCGCCAGAGGCCGTTCGCGTAATACCACCCCTGCGTGCCACCGATCCGGCGCACCGGGCCGAATGCGGCACCGGCTTCTGCGTCCACCACCACGGAGCGGCTGTCCACGATGCGCGTCCCCAGTCGCGTACCGCCCCACGTGGTGGGTTGCAGCCCACCAGCCGAGAGCGCGTCTGACCAGCGGGTTGCGGCCTGCTCCGCGTCTTCCAAGGTGATGGCTCGGGCGATCGCGTCCCGGAGTCGACGCGGTTCGATGGCGAAGACGCGCCGGGCACAGTCGTCAGACACGACGGTCTTATTCTTGAGACTATCGATTAGCTTCCGGCCCACCCGGGCGTAGAGCGGAGTGACCAGGCCCAGCCACAGGCTGGAGAGCCGGGGAGTGAGGACAGGCACCGAGATAAACCAGCGCCGCAGACCTCGTTGGCGGGCGTATTCTCGCATGATGTCGCCATAGGAAACGACATCAGGACCGCCGATCGGAAAGATGCGTGAGGTCTCCTCCGGCAGATCGAGCGCGGCAACGAGGTAGGAAATCAGGTCCTCGATGGCTATGGGCTGAGCCGCCACGGCAACCCACTTCGGACAGATCAGCATCGGGAGGCGTTCGACGAGAGCCCGAACCATTTCGAACGAGAGGCTGCCGGACCCAATGACAATCGAGGTGCGGAATTCGATCACGGAGAGGCCGCTGTCGCGGAGGATGTCTCCCGTCTCTTGCCTGCTCTTCAGGTGGGCCGACAAATCGTCGCTCGGATCGCCGAGTCCGCCGAGATAGATGATCCGGCGCACACCGGCCTTGCGCGCTGCGTTCCCGAACGTCCGGGCGGCCTCACGGTCCATCGCGGCGAAGTCACTCGTGGCGCCCATGGAATGGACGAGGTAGTAAGCGGTGTGCACACCGGCTAGAGCGGAATGGAGACTCTCCGCGTCCAGGCAATCCCCGGCAACGACCTCGGTATTCTCCCCAACGCGGCCAGCCAGGGTTTCTGGCCGCCGCGCCAGGCATCGGACGCGGTGGCCGGCATGCTCTAGCGCGGAAATGAGCCGCCCGCCGATGTACCCTGTCGCTCCCGTCACTAGAATTAACCGCTCCATTTCGCTCCTCATCATGGGTCGCAGTGTAAGGAGCCATGAATATCCTGTCAACATAATACTTAGATTATGAATAGATTTTATGTAAGTATTGAAAATCACGATTCCAGGCCCGTACGTCGTCAACGTCGGGCTGCTCCAGCCTCGGTCCCTGCGAACCCGCGCGCCCGATCCTTCGAGCACGAACCATTCCGTCGGCGTTGACATGGAGGAATGCCGGTGGTAGTAATCCCCCGTTCAATTTCCGAAAAGGAAACGCTGGTGACCCTATCCGATGCCGAGGTGACGCTCTCGGGCCGAAATATCTTCGGACCGACGCCTCCCGGGAAAGCGGTGTGGTGCGCGCGCAGGACGCCACTGAGCCCGGACGAGATTGACGAAGTCGTAGATCTGATTGCGAAGGCTCGCCTTGGGCACACCAGCGCCAAGCTTCCGGAGCGGCTGTGGACCCGGCATTGGGATTCGATCATGACGGTCGTGCTGCGCGTGAATGCTCGAATCGGCTGGGAACCCGCCGGCTGGAAGATCGGGGCGGCCAGCACCGAGGTTCAAGCCGCGGAAGGCCTGCCCGGTCCGGCCCCGGGCCGCTTGCACCGGCATGGGGTCCATGCAAGTCCGGCCCGCCTCGCGAGAGACCTCTTCATCAATTACCGGAATTCGGAGTGCGAGTTTACGTTTCGGCTGGGGGCCGACCTGCCGGCCCGGAAAGCGCCCTATACGGAGCCCGAGGTGGCCGCCGCCATCGAGTGCCTGATGCCGGCCGTCGAAATCGGCGACACGGTCTTCGAGGACTGGTACGGGGCGAGTGCATACCTGGGCTCCTGTCTGGACAATGGCGGGGCCGCGGCCTTCGTGTACGGAGAGCCGACGCGGGAGTGGCAGCGGCTCGATCTGCCGAATGCGCGGATGGATCTGTCGTTCAACGGCCGATTCATCAAGTCGGGATACGGTCGTGCGGCGATGGGGCATCCGCTCACGTCCGCGACCTGGCTCGCAAACTGGCTCCGCGAGCGCGGCCTCGGTCTCACCGCAGGAGAAATTGTGAGTACCGGGACCTGCACGGGCCATTTCTTCGGTGCGCCCGGCGATCACCTGGAGGTGGATTTCGGTTCGTTGGGCCATGTGATTGTGGATTATCTGTGAGATGCTGGAGAGCACTCGAGGGGAATACTAGTCGATCTGCTGTCGTTCCGTCGGCCACGGTGATTCATTTGCGCAGGAGGGTAGAATGAAAAGTGTCACGAACAAGCGTGTATCCCGCCGTCGGTTCCTGTCCACGATGGCCGCCGGCACCGCAGGCATGGCCTGGCTGGCGAGCGGAAAGGCCCCGG
>DATJQT010000082.1:0-9992 GCA_035505475.1 Vulcanimicrobiaceae bacterium | reverse complement strand
CGATTCCGCCGTCGACGGAATGCGGAAGAGAGGCATGCAAGGGTTCCGAGTCGGCAAATCGTGCCGACTGCAGGTCTGTCGAGTTTGACAATTCAAAGAGTTGCGCGGGCATGCCCGGTGCATTCTCCCCCGCGCAACCACTCTTTTTTGGTTAAGTACTGGTTGAAAACGCCGATAAAAGGACCAGTCGCCCGACGCCGTACGTGAACGGAGGAAAGAGATGCTGCTGACCTATGTGATAATCGGCATGCTCCTCGGCGGTTTGCTTGGGGTGTTTGGGATGTGCCTTTGTATCATGGCCGGACGACGGGACGCTGCGGTGCGCGCGTACACGGAGCGGCCGGGAACCGGAGGGAGCATCGTCAAGGTGGCGTAACCGTGGGTTGCGCCTGATGTCGAGAGGACGGCTACTCCCGCAAAGCAACACGCCTACTCCTTTGACCACCTCCTCGTCAGATGTTCTATAGTAGTAGCGACCAGTCGGGCCGACACGGCTGAACACGTCAACCCCTGTTCTGGCCGGTGCGTTCAGCACTCGTCTTCCATCACTTCGAACATAACTTTCGTGGGTAGGACCGGGTCGCCCGAGGGATAGTTCTGCTGATGGGGAATCGACGCTGACTCAGTCGTGCCGCACGGTATGGTCCCGTCATCGTGTGGTTGATCCTCATCAGCGGACTGTCGAGGGAGACCTTTTCGGCAGACAACACGGGCGGCTATATCCTGCCGATCCTGCATTGGCTGTTGCCCATCTCAGCCCCGGTGATCTGGACCGCCTGCACGAAGGCATTCGGAAGGCGATGCATATCACGGAATATGCCACTTTCGGCTTCCTCTGGTACCGCGCACTCCACCGTGCGGATCAGAGATGGCGAGTCCGGGACGGCTGCATCGCATTCGCCCTGTGCGTTCTTTTCGCAGGGCTGGATGAATACCATCAGACGTTCGTCCCCTCCCCCCCGTACCGGAAGTTTCGCCGACGTGGGCTGGGATAGCCTCGGGGCAACCCTGGCCATTGTCTGGCGCGTGATCGTCCCCGACAGGAAATCAACAGGCAGTTAGAGAAGGCGTACGCCACAGGCTCGAGGCCCCCGGCATAACAAGAAATGCCGGCGAGTTTTCCTGATTGCCTGCGTGCTCGGCCAGAACTACGCTCCAACCGATCAGCTACTTTCGTGGTTAGCCGGCGCGCCCCAAGGGTGTTAAGCCCTAATGGAAGTGCTGGAGTGCTACAGCAGATCGAGCGCCTACGGAGGGTTCTGTCATGCCTTCGAGGCAGCTGTCGTTTGGGGAGGGTATTGCATTGCGCTGGAAGAGGTCCCGGAGGGATCGAAGCAGTGGTTCTACGCGGTGACAGTGCTCCCTGGCCGGTGACGAGACATCCCGGAATCTGGGGACCCGCTCGGGGCGGGACCGTTCGATTCCGATACGGCTGCGTCGGAAGCCGCGCGGATACACCTGGTCCGGGTCCGGCGAAGGGTCTGATCGGGAACGAACTGCTGCCTCGAAGAGCATGCGGCAACCGAGACGTTGTAGTCCTGTCGGTACGCCGTGCCTGTGTGCGTCCTCTGAGAGCGAAGTGGATACCCTGATACCGGTATAGGCCCTGTGGTTGAACAAATCGCCGCCATAAAGTTTTTCTCAGGGGAATCGGCGAACGTACTTGGCGTCTCGACGGAACGAATGAGAGAGGGGAAACCTGATTTGGGGTTGGGCGACAGCAGGAACGTCAAGCGGGGGTTTGTAGTGACTACGGTGGAGAAAAATAGGCGAAACGTCCGGAGGCTAATCCTCTCGACCCGCGGTAAGGACCGCTATCTAGGGGGCCACGTCCAATGGACGTGCGGTAACATTGGCGTCGACAGCCTCGTCGGAGAAGTCGGCCTCAGATTTCGCCCGCGCAGCAAACGCAGAACCGCACAGAAACCCCAGGCTGAAACTGAAGCTGATCACAACCCCCCACACGAGAAATATCACGGCTGCCTCCTTCGCTTGGCATTCATCCTCGCGCTGCTGACAACCATTACCGCTGACGACATTTCTTACGGAGAATGCCTCGGTATTTTTAGTAAAGCCCAGACATACCGGAATTGTCAAATTATTTCTAAATGCCGTATGAGACGAGAACAATACAAGGCGTGAGCCCGGGGACGGGTGTCCTATTTGCGAAGGAACGGGAAGACATATCCGCTGAGCGCTGACTGACGGATTGCAACAGAATGATGCGCCGAGGCATCAGGGCAGGAGAAGAGCGATGGGCCGCCTGGTAGCCAGTTGGTTAGAAAGAACACTAATTCTCTAACGTGTCCGGACAGTGGTGATTACGGCGGGCCAGCGAATGGTGCCGCGCTAGAAGAGGCTTTGCGGAACGACGAGGATGTCCCCGGGGAGGAGTGGAATGTCCTTTTCCGTGTCGGGGTTTCGCATGAGGCTGTTGAAATCGACGGGGATGATGGTCGTCCCGCGGTGCAGGGTCGCCTTGCCACGGGCGGCGAACTGGTTGAAGCCTCCGGCGGCAGCGACGACTTTCATCGCCGTCCAATCCCGCTCCTTGACGAATCCAAGCATGCCCGGGTTTCTCACTTCTCCCATGACGTAGACCACGTTCAAGGGATTATCCGGAACGACGACCGTGTCGTCCGGCTCCATGACGATGTTCTGCGTCAGATTCCCATCGCGAAGGAGCTTCACGAAATCGGCCGGAACGCGTTGAGTGCCCCGCGCCACGTATGCCAAGGAGAGGTCCGCACCGTCGACAATGCCACCCGCCATCGACAACGCCTGCAGGAGTGTCACCTCGCTCTTGCTCGTCAGGACCCCCGGCCGCGCCACCTTGCCGACGAAGTAAATGCGATAGCTATTGACTTCCCGCAACGTGACCGTCACTTGTGGGGCCTTGATCTTCTTGCCCAGTTCCAGCGAGAGCTTTTCGCTCAGCTCTGACACCGTCATGCCGGCCGCCTGGACATCCCCCACCAGGGGCACGGCGATCTTGCCGTTCGGCGCGACCAAGACGACGGTGTCTAGATCCTTGTTGTCCAGGACCGAAATCGCGATCAAGTCGGCCGCGCCGATCACGTACTCTTTCGCGGCGGTCACGCCGGACCAGACCAACAAAGCAGAGATCAGGAGTGCACCTAACAGTTTTGTTCGCATGATGCTCCTCTCACGGCAATCCTGCCGTCTAGTCGGACACAGTTCTTGGCCGCAAATACGCCGTTCACACGCAGGAACCTGCAGAGGCGGAATGCGAGGCTGCAGGAACCTGCAGAAGATCTGGCGCCGTCCGGAGCCGTGAAAACGTGTCAAGCATCGGCGCTCACGAGCGCAGCCGTCATGGCGGCCGCGAGGCGAACCTCTGATATGGCATCCAGCAGCTCCTGCAAGGGAACAGGCTTACCCAGAACGCGGTCCACGACCCGCGAGTCCGGGGCGTCACGGGCCACCTCAGATCCCCAACCCGTGACCAGGATCACCGGCAAATTGGGATTGTGGGTCTTCGCGGCGCGGGCAACCTCCCATCCGGTCAGATCAGGCATCCCGAGATCGGTGATGAGTACATCGATCGGCTGCTCGGCTAGCCGCGCGAGGCCAGCGGCCCCACCAGGTGCCTCGATCACCGCATGGCCCGACACTCGGAGGAGCGTCGCGGTGCTCTCGCGCACGGCGGGATCATCATCAACCAGCAGGATCCGACACGGCGCGGGACGGGCCTTTCCGGGTCCGGACCTCTCGCCCGTTTCCCTGGAGGCGCGCTGAAATCGCACCGTGAACGTCGCCCCCTGTCCGGGGGTCGACTGCACCTCTATGCGACCGCCGTGCCGCTCCATGATGCCGTAAGAGACGGCGAGCCCCAGGCCGGTCCCTTTCGTCCCTTTGGTCGTGAAGAAGGGCTCAAAAATCCGCTGCTGGACCGCTTTGGACATCCCGACTCCGCTGTCCGTGATATGGAGTTCCACCGCGTCCTCATGAGTCGTTGCCGTCAGGCGAAGCAATCCGCCGTCGGGCATCGCATCCACCGCATTGATGATGAGATTCGTGAGGACTTCGCGGATTTCGGGAGCGTGCCCGAGGACGTGTGGCAGCGCGGGCAGCGTCGCCTCGACGCGGATGGTGCGCCCCTGCCGCTGTGGCTCGTCCCGCCACCGTGAACGGGTGATCTCGAGCACCTCTTTGGCCACGCAGGACAGCTGCACCGGGGCGAGAACCCGGCTCGATTGCGGCCGGGAGAAATCTTGGAGACGGCGGACCATCTGCGCTGCGTCGGCCGCGGCAGTGGCTAACGGTGCGATGGCCGCTTTGGCCTTCGCATCGGTGAGCGTCAAGCGCAGGAACTCAGTCTGGCCGAGGATGATCGCGAGCAGGTTGTTGAGATCGTGCGCAATCCCGGCTGCCAGCTGCCCGAGCGCGCGCAGCTTCTCCGACCGGACGAACTCGTCTTGCGCCTGTTGGAGCTGCCGATACGAGCGGGTGATCTCACTGAAGAGCTGCGCGTTCTTCACCGCGATCGCGGCATGGTCGGCGAGGAGGCGCAGCAGGTCGGCGTCGTCCTCGGTAAACTGTCGGTCCGTGCCGTCATTCGTGATGGCAAGCACGCCGAGCAGATCTTCTCCACACACAAGGGGCTCACAAACGATCGCCGTGGTTGACGTGCGCTCGACGAACACCGGTAACGCGTACGCGGACCGGGGATAATCATTGAGGACCATCCCCTTCCGGCGCTGGGCGACCGCACCCACCACACCCTCGCCAAATCGGAGTCGCACGTCGCCTCGCCAGCTGTCGTAGCCCCGATACGCGCGGGTCACGAGGACCTGCTCCGCTGGGTCCCACAGATGGAGTGCACCGGTGTGCACGCCCAGCAGTTCGGTCGCCCGATCCGGGATCAAGCGCAGTAGAATGGCGAGATCCAGTTCGCCCAGCAGTTCGGCGCTGATCGCCCGAATGGGTTCCGGGTGGCGGTGTCGCGTACCGAGGGTGTGCTGGGCCGAACTGGAGTCGTCCATAGGTGCTCCGTTCATTCGGTCGTGTGTGGTCTGGACTCGCGCGTCCGACGCGTGGAAGGCATCTTGGCTCCCGCGTGGTGCCACACGCAGGTTCCGATCCGTCGCATTGAGTACCGTCGTCCGAGGACCACAGTGCCCCGGAGGCAACGTGTGAAGGGCCGAGGCTGTTTCTTATTATCTCCCAAACCCACGCGAACGCCAATAGTCTTTTGGCTGTCCGGGTCCGCAAACGAGGGAGGCTTATTCAGTGCAGAGCACCGCTTTCCGTACCGACCGGGGGAATTCCGTAAGGAACAGGACAGACATGCACTTTCTGCAATCGCCGGATGCTCAGTCCCGGACATTCTGGATTCCAGCACATTTCCTGCATTGTTTTCTCTCAAGGTGTGCAGTAAACTTTTTTCTTGCTAGCATCGTGGCGCTGTGCGGCCGAAGCGATGACGGGGTTCCGGGATGGTCGACCTTTCCCCTGCACTCTCGATGGCCCAGCCTGTGCTCGCCGCCATCGCCAACACCACCGACGCGTTGCGCACCGCCGTGGGCCGGTCCGCGGCGGAGCTGGAGGCGATCGAAAAAGAGCTGGTGGCCACCGGGGCCGCGATGGAGTTCCTGATGTGGGAACCGATCCGGCAGACGGAACGCCGGTTTCTGGACGACAGTGCCAGCCGGGCAACGGATACGGCCTGGTGCCTCGGGTTTTGCCGCGTGGCGGCGAGCGAGACGTGGCGCCTCACGATCCGAGAGTACCACCGCGAATACGAACCCGTCGGCACCCAGGCCCCCGTCCGGATCATGCGCAGCGAGATCCCTGTCCTCGAGGCAGCCCCTGAGCTCCAACTCGCGGCCATGGATCATCTTCTCCGTTTCCTCGAAGCCTTCCATGACGCGCTCCGGCAGACCCTCGCCCGAAGTCAGGCCCGGATGGTCGCCATCCAGCCCCCCGTGTCGCGCCCACGGGTAGTCCCCCGCGCCGCCCCGCATTCGTGATGCGGTCCTCCGCCCGCCGGCCGAGGCCGGCACACGCCCCGCATCCCCTGGGTGCCCGGCCGCCAGCCCGAGGGCACACATGAACCGGGCGGATGCGACGCAGCTCGCCGGTGCCTGCGAGGGCCTGACCGACGGCATATATGCACTGGACTTGTCAACAGGCCGGCTCCTGGCGAACCCCGGGTTCTTTTCCATGCTGGGGTACACCTCTGGCGAGTGTCCGTCGACCCTGGCGGCCTGGACGGAGTTGGTGCATCCGGACGACCGCGAAGCGGTGCTGGTCGTGCTTGCGGAATACGAAACCGGGCGGTCCGGACACGACCTGAATGTCCGGCTCCGGGCCAAGAACGGGGAGTGGCGGGCGGTCCTCCATCGCGGCCGGCTCGAGCAGGATGCTGACGGACGGGCCCAGCGGATCGTGGGAACGCAAGTGGACCTCACGGAACGGACCCGGTCGGCCGAGGCGTTGCGCGAGCGCGACGCGCAGCTGCGCTCGTTCTTCGATGCGGCGCCCGAGGGCGTCGCCCTGTGCGAGATGGTGTACGGGCCCGACGGCGCCCCGCGGGATTACCGGTTGCTGGCCGTGAATGCCGCCTATGGCCGCTACCTGGGACTCGCGCTGCCGGACGCCATCGGCCGAACCGGCTCGGACATTTCCGGGACCGCTCCCCCGCCACACCTCGCGCTGTACGATCGGGTAGCACGTCGGGAAGATGCGGCGGAACACGAAAGCGTCGGGGCACCCGATGGCCGGCAGCTGCGCGTGTCCGTGTTCGCGTTGGGGCACGATCGGTTCGCCATGATGGTGCGCGACGTCACCGACCGATACGCGGCCGACGCTGCCTTTAGGCACCGGATCCGCCAGTTGGAATCGCTCTGTCGCGTGGCCCAGGAGCTCTCAGGGGAGCGCGAGGTCGCCCGGATTCTCGACCTGATCGCCGGGCGCGCCGCCGAGGTGCTGCGCGCCGGCACGGCTACCGTGTTCACGTGGGATCCGGCCAGCCAGTGCCTCGTGACCAGCACCTGGCACGGGTCGGGACCCTGGCGGAAGGGCGGCGTCTTCCGGCTTGGCGAAGCCCTGGCCGGTGCTGCCGCACAACAGCGGCGCGGGTTCCTCGTGAACGATGTCCAGCACTCCCCCTACGCCCATCCGTTCTTCCTGAAGCAGACTTCTGCGACCGCCATGATTGCCGAACCGCTCGTGCACGGCGACCGGCTCCTTGGCGTGCTCGCCTGTGACAACGAGGGCACGGGTCGGCCCTTCACGCCGGCAGACCAGGCGGCCCTCGGGCTCCTGGCCGTGCTCGCGACGCACGCCATCGCCGCCGCACAGCAGGAGGAGGCGCACGCGGAGGCCGAGAAGGCTCGGGCGCGGCGTGAGCTGTTGCGGGCACTCGGGGACATGGCGGACGGGGTCGCGCATGACCTGAACAATCGGTTCTCGGCGATCCTGGGCTATGTCGAGCTGCTGAAACTCCGCGGCAGCGCGCTCGAGGGACTGGGGCAGCTCGAATCGGCCATCGCTGACGCAGTGGCGATTGTCAAACGATTTCAGACCTTCGGGCGCCAGCGCGCCGAAGCCGCGTTGCTCCCGTTGGATCTTCGGGCCGCGGTGGACGAGGCCATCCAGGTCGCCCGCGGCCGCTGGGAGGAGTTACGCGATCGCCGCAATACGATCCAGGTCCAGACTGCCTTGGACGACCTTCCCCCCGTCCTCGGGAACCTCCCGGAAATCCGCGAGGCGCTCGACAACCTCATCTCCAACGCCGTCGAGGCCATGCCGGAAGGGGGGACGATCACGTTCACCGGCGGGGCGGCATCCGCGCAGGCGGCCGTGCTGCACATTTCAGATACCGGCGTCGGCATGCCGGAACCGGTCCGGCAGAAGGTGTTCGAACCGTTCTTCACGACCAAAGGGGGCCGCGGGAGCGGGCTGGGCCTGCCGATCGCGTACGGGATCATGGAACGGCATGGCGGGCAGATTGACGTCGCGTCGACGCTGGGTCGCGGGACCACCGTGACCCTGCAGTTTCAGCGCGCGCCCGGGATCCGCATCGCCGAGGCGTCCACGCCGGGTCCGGACTCCCAGCGCCGGGAGCGCGCGATCCTGGTGGTCTCCGAGGACATCCCGGGGCGCGAATCGCTCGTCGGCCTGCTCCGGGCGGGCGGCCTCGCCGTCACGGAAGCGTCCGGCCGGGACGCGGCTCTGGCCGTGCTGGCCACGCCCGGCGTCGACGTGGTGCTGGCGGATGCGCCACGGGTGCAGCGGACCACAGCGGAGCTCGTGCGCGCCATCAAGGCGCAGCACCCATCCATGCCCGTGGTGCTCCTCAGCCGGCGCGAGGACGCGGAGTCGATCAGAGGAGACCCCACCGGAGTCGATCGGGTGCTGGCCAACTCGGCTCCGCTCGAAGACCTGCTCCGCACCATTCGGGAGGTGGCTGCGCGCGTGCCCCAGGCACCCGCGCCTCCCACCGTCGATCCACTCCGCCCGATGTCACTGCGGCCGTGAGATAGCGAGACGGTTCCCGCCAGGGAATTCGCCCTCAGAGGACACTCTCCGCACCTGCCCGTCCCCGCCATCCGTCCGTGCGGACGATAACAACAGAACCTGTTGCATTGGTGAGCGACTCCAATATACTTGGCTCGTGGACACCCTATGAGCCATCTCGTCGCGTACATCACTGGACACGGGTTTGGTCACAGCACGCGAACTGCGGCCGTGATCGCGGCCCTGGCGGCGCGCGTTCCGGAGCTGCGCGTCACAATCGTTTCGACCGCCCCCGAGGCGCTCTTCCGGTTGAACCTGGACCTCCCGTTTGCGTACCGGCGGCAAGCGCTGGACGTCGGGGTCATCCAGCACGACTCGCTCCGTCTCGACGCGCGGGCCACGCTGGAGGCGGTTGCGCACCAGATGGCAGCGCAGTCGGCCCTGATGGCTGCGGAGGCCGCCGTTCTCCGCCGGGACAGGGCCGATCTCGTGCTGGCGGACATCCCTCCCGCAGCGTTTCCGATTGCGCGCGCCGCCGGCCTGCCGGCAATCGGCCTCAGCAATTTCAGCTGGGACTGGATTTACGCCGTGTACATCGACGATTTCCCCGAATTTGCGTTTCTGCTCCCGGCAATTCGGGATGCGTACGGCCAAGCGGACCTGTTCCTGCGGCTCCCATTTCATGGCCCCTGCGATGCGTTTCCCGTGATCCAGGACATCCCCATGGTCGCGCGCCGTGCCCGGCGCCCGCGCGCCGAAGTCCGACGCCGGCTCGGCCTGGACGAGTCACGCCGGGTGGTGCTCCTGTCCTTCGGCGGATTCGAGCTCGCGGGCGTGGACTGGCAGGCGGTCGAGGCCCTTGCCGATTTTCAGTTCGTCGCGACCCAGCCGCTGCCCCGCCGATTACGGAACGTTCGCAGGCTCGACCTGGACGGCTGCCGCTACGAGGACGTGATCGGCCAGGCCGATGCTGTGATCACCAAGCCGGGCTATGGCATCGTGTCGGATTGCCTCGCGAACCGCGTGCCGCTGCTCTACACCTCGCGGGGGACGTTCCCAGAATATGCCCCGTTGGTGGACGGTCTGACACGCTGGGGTGTGGCGCGGTTCATCGCCAATGACGAGTTGCTGGCAGGGCGCTGGCGCGAACCTCTGAACGCCCTGCTCGACATGCCGCCGACCTGGGCGGACATTTCAACCGACGGGGCGAACGAAGCCGCTAGGCTTTTGGCGGGTTTCCTAGCACAACGGAGCTAATCGGCGCCGTCGTCCGTCTATTTTCATTGTATGCCCGTCCAAGGCATGGAAAGGAGTCCCCTATGACACTCTTCGCCAAACGCACCGCGCTGATTGACACCGAGAACGCGTTTAAGGTTGGTCCGTACATCCGGGCGCTCGAAGATCAGGGCAAGCGAGTCATCAAATGCAATTTAGGAGAGCCGGATTTCCCGCTGCCCCAATTCATGAAGGACGAAGTCAAGCGGCAGATCGACAAAGACAACACGCAT
>DATJQT010000081.1:0-11934 GCA_035505475.1 Vulcanimicrobiaceae bacterium | reverse complement strand
GGCCGCCCCAGCTCTTTTTCCGAGCGAAACGATCAACCGTCCTGGCGGCGCTTGACACGGCCCAATGAAGAGCGTCCAGGGGCCGCGGTGAAGGCGGGTTCCCGATTGACGAAGCCGTCCCGCCGGAGAGGCGGTGTGTCTCCTCACCAGCAGGCTAGACCGTAAGCCGATACCGACCCTTCGCGCGGCGGCGTTTCAACACCTTCTGCCCATCGGCAGTGCTCATACGCTTCAGGAATCCGTGCGACGCTCTTCGCTTGCTGCGGTTCGGTTGATATGTCCGCTTCATAAAATATAACCTCCCCAGGGACGAAGCGCGTATATTATGGCCTGGTCGCCGCTTTGTCAAGGTTTGAAATAGCGGAGATCCGGCGAGGGTTGCTTGATCTCGAAATACAACAATACGCTTATAAACTAATGACTGATCTAACTATAAACGGTTATCCACATCTGTGGAAAAACCTGTGTGTAACTGGGGTGCCTCTCCCTTTGATGAGGTGTGGTGCGGCAAAAATTCGGTGAAAATTCCTATTTAAATCCCGTCATATGTTTGGTATTATTTCGCATCGCTTTTTGGATTTTCGTGACCAAAACTCCCCATTCACCTTGTTGACATAAGTGCATATTATTTGGTAAAATCTGTTGAAAATTGGGCGGTTTTCCACGCTTGTGCACAGGGGGGCCGGTACTCGTCGGCTTTCAAACTATGGTCTGTGTACGGTGTGGATTCGTTCGCGTATTCTGAGGCGTGTGTGAGACTTCAAAATCAACTACCTGCTTCACAATCCACAATTTCGAATCCCTATTCCTCGTACTACTATCTTTCCTTTATTCTTATAAAGAGCATTCAGAGTAGGTCGCACGCCCACTGTTCCTTCGTCTTTCAGCACTCCACCGAAGCGCACTCTCATTCGGAAAGGGATCCCAATGCGCATACGTGTTGAACGCGATGCCTTCGTGGAAGCTTTGGGACCCGTGCAGAGCGTTGTTGAGGCGAAGAAGGCGCTCCCTATCCTTTCCCATGTGCTATTGGAAGCCGGCGAGGAAGGCCTCTCGTTGTTCGGAACCGACCTGGATGTTGGTATCCAGCGACTCCTTTCGGCTGAGGTTCTCCAGAAAGGGGCAATTACCCTCTCTGCGAAAAAACTCTATGAGGTGGTTAAAGAGCTGCCTGCCGCGAGCATCGAGTTCCATGCCGATCCGGATCTCCAAGTCGCGATCTCGTGTCAGCGATCCAATTTTCGCATGAAGGGTCTCGCGAAGGACGAATTCCCCACGGTGCCGAATTTGGCTGGCGGTGGCGAGATTAGGTTGGATGCGAAATTGTTTCGCGATATGCTTCGCAAGACGCTCTTCGCGGTCTCCTCGGATCAGACCCGCTACGCACTCACAGGCGTTTTGCTCCAAGCCGAAGCCGAACACCTCAATATGGTGGCGACCGATGGCCACCGCCTCGCGTTGGTGCGCGTGCCGCGACCGGAGACATCCGGGAGCACAGCGATCACAGCGCTCGTGCCCAAGAAGGCGATGGTCGAGGCGGTCAAAATCGCGCGCGACGAGGTCAGCGAGGTCCGAATCCATCTCTCGGAGAATCAGTTCATCCTTCAACAGGATCACACGACGCTCATAGCTCGGCTCATCGACGGGCAGTTCCCGAATTACGATCAGGTGATTCCTTCGGTCACCCCGTTGAAGATCGTCATCAATAAGAATGCCCTCCATGGCGCGCTGCGTCGCACATCGGCGATCATGGGCGAGCGGACTACCCCGACCGAATTCGATTTCCAGGCTGGTCGCGCCCTGATCAGTTGTGTCAATATGGATCTTGGGGAAGCGCACGAAGAGGTGGAGATCGCCTACACAGGCGAAGGCTTGAAGGCCGGATTTAACGCGCGCTACGTCCTGGAATTCTTGTCGGCCGTTGACGTGGAAGAGGTGGCACTACATCTGACGGATGCGCTGAGCCCGGCGGTGTTCCGGGCCGCCGGGGACGACACGTATAGCTGCGTGATCATGCCCATGCGTCTCTGACCCGGGCGGCGTGCGCCCCCGCGGGCGCGGCACAACCTGTCGGTCCCTTTCCTCGCGTGAGCTAAGAGTTACTGCCCGCCGGCGCGCCCAGGCGGTCGTCCCGGAGGGGGCAATCTCTGTCCGGGTGGCGCACGGCACCGCTGAGGATGTATGGCGAAAAACGGATCCAGCGAGAACGGTAGTGCGTACGGCATCGACCAGATCAAGATCCTGGAGGGTCTTGAAGCTGTCCGCAAGCGCCCGGCGATGTATATCGGTGGGACCGGCCCCGAAGGACTCCACCACTTGGTCTTCGAGGTCGTGGACAACAGTGTGGACGAGGCGCTGGCCGGGGCGTGCGACAAGATCGATGTCACCGTCCACATCGATAACAGCGTGACCGTGTCGGACAACGGCCGCGGCATCCCGGTCGATATCCACGAGCAGACGGGCCGGTCCGGCGTCGAGGTCGTCATGACCACGCTGCACGCCGGAGGAAAATTCGGCGGCTCGGCCTATAAGGTGTCGGGCGGCCTGCACGGCGTGGGCGTTTCCGTGGTCAACGCGCTGTCCGTGTGGCTCGAGGTCGAGGTCTGGGTCGGCGGCAAGCGGTATCAGCAGCGGTACGAGCGCGGCAAACCGATCGGCGACCTAGAAGAGATCGGCAAGGCTCGCCGCACCGGTACGCGCGTCACGTTCCTCCCCGATGCCGAGATCTTCGAGGACCGCACCTTCAGCCTGGACATCCTGAGCAACCGCCTGCGCGAGATGGCGTTCCTCAACCGCGGCCTCAAAATCACGCTGACCGACGAGCGGGGCGACAAGAACGAGGAGTTCTACTACACGGGCGGCATCCGCCAATTCGTGGAGCTCTTGAACGAGAACAAGGCGGTCCTCCATCCGAAGCCGATCTTTATCGAGGTCGTGCGCGAGGAGACCAGCGTCGAGATCGCGCTCCAGTACACCGACGCCTACACCGAGACCGTGTTCTCGTTCGCCAACAACATCAACACCCACGACGGCGGCACGCACGTGATCGGCTTCCGTTCGGCGTTGACGCGGACCATCAACAACTACGCGACCGGCCGGAACCTATTGAAGGACCTGAAGGCCAGTCTGAGCGGCGATGACGCCCGCGAGGGACTGACCGCGGTCGTCAGTGTGCGTCTGGCCAACCCGCAGTTCGAGGGGCAAACCAAGGGCCGTCTGAACAACCCGGACATCAAAGGGTTCGTGGAGACCGCGGTCAACGAGAAGTTGGCCGAGTACCTCGAGGAAAATCCCGGGGTCGGCCGCCGCATTGTCGAGAAGGCAGCGGACGCCGCCCGGGCGCGCGAGGCCGCACGCAAGGCGAAAGAGTTGGTGCGCCGCAAAGGCGCGCTCGACGGCGACGAACTACCCGGCAAGCTCGCCGACTGCTCGGAAAAGGACCCGGCGCTCTGCGAATTGTTCATCGTCGAGGGAGATTCGGCCGGTGGCTCTGCCAAGCAGGGGCGCGATCGCCGCTTCCAAGCGATCCTGCCGCTTCGCGGCAAGATCCTGAATACCGAGCGGGCCCGGACGGACAAGATCCTCTCCTCGCAAGAGATCCGCGTCCTGATCTCCGCCCTCGGGGCAGGCATCGATCCGGAGTTCGACATCAGCAAACTGCGGTATCACCGCGTGATCATCATGACCGATGCCGACGTGGATGGAGAACACATCCGCACCCTGCTCCTCACCTTCTTCTTCCGGCATCTCCGCCTGGTGGTGGACGGTGCGCATCTCTTCATCGCCCAGCCTCCGCTCTACAAGGTGAAGAAGGGGAAGACCGAGCGCTACCTGAAGAACGATCGCGGGATGATCGACTTCCTGATCGACTCCGGGGCGGACTCCTTGTCGGTCGAGGCCCGCAGCAACGGCGGACCCTGGACGGGGCAACGCCTGAGCGCCTGCTTGAAGCGCGTGGTCACCTGGCAGCGCTGCCTGGCGGCGCTCGAGAAGCGCGGCCGCAATCCGCAGGTGGCCGCGGCATTGATCCAGATCGGGGGCGTGCCGCGCGGCACGCTCAAGGATCAAGGCAAGGCGCAGCGCCTGCTCGCCCGTCTGCTCGCCCGTCTGCGCGACGAAGGCCAGGTCTTCGACGGCGACGTGGAATGGGACGACGAGCAGGAAGTCCACCGGCTGCTCTTGCGGCCGGACTGGTCGCAGCACTGGGGCGAGCGGCCGACCCATGTCGTGGATCCGGCTTTCCTCGCCTCGGCCGAGTACCGCGAGCTCGACGCCACCGGCCAGGCGCTCAAGGATCTCGGCGCGCCGCCCTTCACCATCCGCTCGGAATCGGAGAGCGTGGAGGCGACGACCTGGACCGGCCTGTACGAGCACACGATGGCGCTCGCCAAGAAGGGCCTCACCATCCAGCGCTACAAGGGCCTGGGCGAGATGAACGCCGAACAGCTCTGGCAGACCACTATGAACCCCGACACGCGCACGCTGCTGCGCGTCGGGGTGGAAGACGCGGTCGCCGCGGAGAAGATCTTCACCACGCTGATGGGCGACCAGGTCGAGCCCCGCCGGCAATTCATCGAGGCGCATGCGCAGGAAGTCAGCAATCTGGACATCTAGCCGTCCCCACTGGACAGCGTAGGACCCTATCGTGCCTGAAGAGAATGACAGCATTGCCCAACAGCGCGTAGGCGAGGTCCACCCGACCGACATCCACGAAGAGATGCGGCGGTCGTACCTGGACTACGCGATGAGCGTGATCATCGGCCGGGCCCTCCCGGACGCGCGGGACGGGCTCAAGCCGGTGCACCGCCGCGTGCTCTATGCGATGGACGAGATGGGCCTGCAGCCGAACCGGCCGCACCGGAAATCGGCGCGCGTCGTCGGCGATGTGCTGGGAAAATACCATCCGCACGGCGACTCGGCCGTATACGACACCATCGTCCGGATGGCACAAGATTTCTCGATGCGCTACCCCCTGGTGGACGGCCAGGGCAACTTCGGCTCGGTGGACGGCGACGCGCCGGCCGCCATGCGCTACACCGAGGTGCGATTAGCCCGGGTCGCGACGGAGATGTTGCGGGACATCGACAAAGAGACGGTGGATTTCGCGCCCAACTACGACGAGTCCACGCAGGAGCCCCTGGTCCTGCCCGCCCTGGTCCCCAACCTGCTCGTCAACGGCTCGTCCGGCATCGCCGTCGGCATGGCGACCAACATCCCGCCGCACAACCTGGGCGAGGTGGTGGACGCGGTGCTCCTCCAACTCGACAACAGCGCCGTCACGATCGACGAGCTGATGGGGGTCTTGCCTGGGCCGGATTTCCCCACCGCGGCGTACATCCACGGGAAGCAGGGCATCCTCGACGCCTACCACACCGGGCGGGGTCTGATCCAGGTGCGGGCCAAGGCCGCAGTCGAGAAAGGGCGCGGCGGCCGCGAGAACATCGTCATCACCGAGTTGCCCTACCAGGTCAACAAAGCGAAGCTCGTCGAGCGCATGGCGGAGCTGATCCGCGAGCGCAAGATCGAGGGCGTCTCGGACCTACGCGACGAGTCGGATCGCGAGGGCATGCGGATCGTCCTGGAATTGAAGAAAGACGAGCCGGCCATGCCGATCCTGAATTCGCTCTACAAGCACACGGCCATGCAGTCCACCTTTGGGGTGATCATGCTCGCCCTGGTGGACAACCAGCCACGCATCCTCGACCTCAAGCAGGTGCTCGGCCATTTCATCGAGCACCGCAAGGTCGTGATCGTCCGCCGCACGCGCTACGAGCTGCGCCAGGCCGAGGCGCGCGCCCACATCCTGGAAGGCTACCGGATCGCCCTGGATCACCTCGACGCCGTGATCCAGCTGATCCGCCGCTCGCGGAGCGTGGACGAGGCGCGGACCGGGCTGATGGCCAGCTTTGGGATGTCCGAGATCCAGGCCCAGGCGGTCCTCGACCTACGGCTGCAGCGCCTCACCCAGCTGGAGCGGCAGAAGATCCAGGACGAGTACCAGGAAACCATCCAACTGATCGAGCGCCTGCGGGCGATCCTCGCCAGCGAAGCATTGGTCCGCCAGTTGATCCGGGACGAGTTGACCGCGCTTAAAGAGACCTATGGCGATCCGCGTCGGACCGCGATCCTGGACGAGACGGCGGAGATCACGTTCGAGGACACGCTGGCCGACGAAGAGATGGTTGTCACCGTCAGCCACGGCGGCTACATCAAGCGGAGCCCCCTGGCCATCTACCGCGCCCAGCGGCGCGGCGGCAAGGGCATGAGCGGGATGGCCACCAAGGAAGAGGATTACGTCGAGCACCTGTTCGTCGCCTCGACCCACAGCTACTTGCTCCTCTTCACGAACCTGGGGCGCGTCCACTGGCTGAAGGTCCACGAGGCGCCGCAGCTCGGCCGCGCCGCGAAGGGCAAGGCCCTGGTCAACTTCCTCCAGGTTCAGCCTGGTGAGGGCGTCACGGCCATGATCCCCATCCGCCAGTTCGAGGTGGGCCGCTATCTGGTCATGGCCACGCGACGCGGCGTGGTGAAGAAGACGGAGCTCCTGGCCTATGCCAACCCGCGCGCCGGCGGGATCATCGGGCTCACGCTCGACGAGGGTGACGAGCTGATCGCGGTGCGGCTGACCGGCGGTCAGGACGAGATCTTCCTGGCCACGCGGCTCGGCATGGCAATCCGGTTCAGCGAAGACGAGGTGCGCTCGATCGGCCGGTCCGGCCGGGGCGTCATCGGCATCGGCCTCGATGAGGGCGACTCCGTCGTGGCGGCCGAGGTGGTCCGGCCCGGCGCCGCGATCCTCACCGTCAACGAGCGCGGCTACGGCAAGCGCACCGCCATCGAGGAGTACCGCCTGCAGGGCCGCGGCGGCAAGGGCATCATCAACGTCCGGGTGACCGACAAGAACGGCCCGGTGGTTAGCGCGCTCCAGGTCCAGGAGGCCGACCAAGTGGTGATGATCTCGCACGACGGCAAGGTCACGCGGCTGAACGTGCGCGAGGTCAGCCTGATCGGCCGCGCGACCCAGGGCGTGCGCATGCAAGGCCTGGAAGCCGGAGACCGTGTCGCGGCCGTCACCGGTCTCGTCGCCGACGAGGTCGACACGGTCGGCAACGGGAACGGCAACGGCAGCGAAGAGCCCGCCGAGTAGCACATGCTGGACATCAAACTCCTGCGCGACAACTTGGCCGCGGTAGGTGCCCGCCTGAAAGACCGGGGGGTCACGCTCGACTTCCACCACGAGTTCCGCTTGGTGGACGAGCGCCGGCGACGGCTCCTAGCCGAGGTCGAGCTGCTTAAGGCGGGCCGGAACAAGGCCTCGGAAGAGGTCGGGCGGAAGAAGCGCCTGGGGGAACCGGCGGAGGATCTCGTCGCCGAGATGCGCGAGGTTGGCGACCGCATCAAGGCGCTTGATCAATCCGTCAAAGAGTGCGAAGAGCAGATTGCCGTCTTCCTGCTCACCGTGCCGAACCTTCCCCACGCCTCGGTGCCGATGGGCGCCGACAGTGCGGGGAATGTCGAGATCCGCCGCTGGGGCGAGCCGCGCCGCTTCGATTTTTCACCCAAGCCCCACTGGGAGATCGGCGAGGCGCTGGGTCTGCTCGATTTCGAGCGCGCCGCCCGCATGGCGCAGGCGCGCTTCGCGGTGCTGACGGGAATGGGCGCCCGGCTCGAGCGGGCGCTGATCAACTTCATGCTGGACCTGCACACCAAAGAGCACGGCTACACGGAAGTGTTTCCGCCTCTCCTGGTGAATGCGACCGCCATGACCGGTACCGGTCAGCTCCCCAAGTTTGCCGACGATCTGTTCAAGACCCACGACGAATCGCTCTACCTGATCCCGACGGCCGAGGTGCCCGTCACGAACCTCTACCGGGACGAAATCCTCGCCCCCGGCACGCTGCCCCGCTCGTTCGTTGCCTTCACGCCCTGCTTCCGCCGCGAGGCCGGCTCGTATGGGAAGGACACCCGCGGCCTGATCCGCCAGCACCAGTTCAACAAGGTGGAACTGGTCACGTTCGCGGAGCCCGCCCACTCGTACGACGTCTTGGAGCAGATGGTGCGAAATGCGGAAACCGTGCTGCAGCGGCTGGGTCTCTCCCACCGCACCGTCGTCCTGTGCACCGGGGACATGGGCTTCTCCGCCGCCAAGACCTATGACCTCGAGGTCTGGCTGCCCGCCCAGGGTGAAGGCGGCGCCTATCGCGAGATTTCCTCGGTCAGCAACTGCGAGGCATTCCAGGCCCGGCGCGCCAACATCCGGTACCGCTCCGCACCCAAAGCCCCGCCCGAGTATGTCCACACACTGAACGGGTCAGGGGTGGCTGTGGGGCGGACATTCGTCGCCATCCTGGAAAATTATCAGCAGGCCGACGGCAGCGTCTTGATCCCGGAAGCCCTCCGTCCGTACATGGACGGCCTGGAGCGGATCGCGAACCGCCAGCCTAGAGCCTAATTCGTTGAGACCCAAATGCCCTCGGCGCCCCTTTTTGAAAGGGGCTTGGGGGATTTCTTTCGTATCCACTGGCCATGATTTCCACTTCCCTTTCGAGGCGACGTTCTTTATGATGTTCCGGCGGCGGCCCCGGTCGCCGGCCGGATCGCTCAGTCCGGAGGGGTGGCCGAGCGGTTGAAGGCGTCCCGCTTGAAACGGGATGACCGAAAGGTCCGTGGGTTCGAATCCTACCCCCTCCGCCATACGCGTATACGAGCGGGCGGATCGTGCCCGCCGGAGATCGTCCGCAAACGGAGAGGTGGCCGAGCGGCCGAAGGCAACCGCCTGCTAAGCGGTTGGCTGGGTAAAACTGGCCCCCGGGTTCGAATCCCGGCCTCTCCGCCAATTTTCATTTGGGTGCACTGCGAGGCGCCGCGCTCATCACGGGTGGGGCGATTTGTTTGATGGCAGACTTCACTGAGGCCGTCGGCGGCTCCCTGATCCGCCGGCTGATTCTGGTCGGTCTGGCTGTGGCGGTCCCGCTGGCAGCGGTTGCGCTCTACTTTGCGTTCTTCGCCCCGCCGCCCCCAGTGGTTGCTCAGGCTGCCGCGGGCGGCGAGCAAGCGCTGCCGCCAAACCATCCCGCAGTGGCGGGGACCCAGGGCGGGGAGCAGCATCCGCAGGTGAGCGCGCCCGGGCGTACGCTACGCGTGCCCGATGCCGTCAAGGGAAAGTGGCAAGCGGTAAAGCTACAGGTCGCGCCCAAAGAGGGCGGCGCGCCCCAGGTGTTCACCGTCAAGCTTGGCGGCGACGCGGAGGTGCCGGGTAGCGGCCTCACCGTGCACGCGACAGAGTTCCTGCCGGCCCTGCAGGTCGTCGGTGACGGCGTGACGTCCGCCTCCAACGAGCCGGTGAATCCGGCCGCGCTGGTTGCCATTTCGGAAGGCGGCAAAGAGATCTTTCGCGGTTGGCTGTTCGGGAAATTCCCGGACATGCAGCCGTTCGAGCACCCCAAGTACCGGATCACGCTGCTCGAAGGCGTGCCGGCAAAAAGCTGAGAAGGCCTGGAGAGGTACCGAAGTGGTCGTAACGGGCCCGCCTCGAAAGCGGGTTGGGGGGCAACTCCCACGTGGGTTCGAATCCCACCCTCTCCGCCAGCCTCGCCAGATTTTGGGTCGCAGCCAGCGGAGAGGTGTCCGAGTGGTTGAAGGAGCACGCCTGGAGAGCGTGTGTGGGGGAAACTCCACCCCGGGTTCGAATCCCGGCCTCTCCGCCAACCCGCGCGTCGGGCGGCTGCGATGAGAGGTTTCGGCCCGCCGGGGCCGATTCGCTGAGCGCCGGGCGGTCTGCACCCCGTCTCGGGTCTCGCGCATGGTAGCCCTGTGAACCCCGCCAGGTCCGGAAGGAAGCAACGGTAAACAGCGAGCGGCCGGTGCCGCGAGTTCACCCGAATTTTGAGGGCAGGTCGTCCGGCGCTCTCTTCCGTTCCTAAGTAGGCTGCGGAAAAAAGCCAGACCCGTCCTCCGGACGGGCACCCCCGGTGTTGCGACGCTGCGACGTAGACGCACCCGCCTCGCGCCGCGCCTTGCCGCCGAATCTTTTTGAGTAGTCTGGTAACAAGCGATCCAGGAGACCGATGTCCTACGAAGTCATCGCCCGCCGCTACCGCCCCAAGGTCTTCGACGAGGTGGTGGGCCAGCGCCACGTCACCGAGACCCTCAAGAACGCCCTCGCCAAGGACCGTATGCCGCACGCGTTGCTCTTCGCCGGCCCGCGCGGCGTGGGCAAGACGACCACCGCCCGGATCGTGGCCAAGGCGCTGAACTGCGTCCAGGGCCCGACGCCCGCCCCCTGTGGGACCTGTCCGGCCTGCGAGCAGATCGCCCAGGGCCGATCGATGGACTGCATCGAGGTGGACGCGGCGTCGAACACGCAGGTCGAGAAGACGCGGGACCTGCTCGAAACCGTCCAGTATGCCCCGACCGGCGGCCGCTTCAAGATCTACATCATTGACGAAGCGCACATGCTGTCCACCAGCTCGTTCAACGCCCTGCTCAAGACGCTGGAAGAGCCGCCGCCCCGCGTGGTGTTCATCCTGGCCACGACCGAGCCGCACCGCATCCTGCCGACGATCCACTCGCGCTGTCAGCGGCACGATTTCCGCCTGCTCGGCGTCGTCGAGATCGCCGACCACCTGCGCACGATCGTCAGCGCCGAAAAGGTTACGGCCGAGCCGGATGCGCTCGGGTTGATCGCCCAGGCCGCCTGCGGGAGCTTGCGGGACGCCGAGAGCCTGCTCGATCAAGCCATCGGCTGCCTCGGCGAGCGGCTGGAAAGTGCGGCGGTGGCAGACCTCCTCGGCCTGGTCCGTGCCGACGTGCTGGCCGAGGCTGCCGCGGCGGTGATCGCGCGCGATGCCGGTCGGGCGCTCCGCCTGGTTGATACCCTGGCGCGGAACGGACAGGATCTCCGCCAGTTCGCGCAGGAACTGGGCGGGCACCTGCGCGACCTCGCCGTGCTGAAGGTGTGCCCCGAGCCGGGCACCTTGCTCGAAAACGCGCGCGTGCCGCTGGCCGCAAGCCGTGAGCAGGCCGCCGCCGTGAGCGTGGCCGAACTGGAGTTGATGCTGCAGGTCCTCCGGCAGGCCGAGGGGGAAATGCGTCGCGCCCCGCAGCCCCGACTCGTGCTGGAGCTGGCGCTGATCCGCCTGACCGAGATCCATCGCCTGCCGGCTCTCCAGGACATCCTGGACCAGGTGGTCGCCCTCGAAGGCCGGCTCGGCGACGCGCCGTCAGTCCCGCAGCACCCACCGACCGTGCTGCCGCTGTTCGATCGGCAGCCCCCGCGGATGCCGAGCGTCAAGGAGGCCGATCCGCCGCCGTTCTCTGCGCCGACCATGCGGGGTGAAGCGGAGACGCCCGCACGCGCAAGCGCCGCGCCGACACCGGATGTGGCGACGGGCTGGACCGCCGTGGTCGCAAAACTCCGCAGCCGCAAGCGGCTGGCTTCGGTGCTCGAAGAAATCCGTCCCGGCGGCGTGGAAGGCGACCGGTTCATCCTGGAAGTGCCGAACGGGAATCACTACGTCAAGGACACGCTAGAAGATCGCGAGACGCAGCAGGCGCTGGCGGAACAGGCCTCCGCGGCGTTCGGTCGGCGGGTACGCATCGAGTATCGGTACGTGAAGGCGCCGCCCCCCCCGCCGATCGCCGCAGCGCCCCCGATCCCACCGGCCAGCCCGCAAGACCAGGCGCTGATCCAGCGCGCGCTAGAGTTGTTCGGTGGGAAGATCGTTGGGGAGCAGGGCTGAGGAGGGGTGATGGTAGGGCTCGGCGACATTCTCAAGAACGCCCAGAAGATCAAGGCCGAAATGGACCGGCTGCAAGCCGAAGCGGCCGCGAAGACCGTGGAGGGTAGCGCGGGCGGCGGCATGGTCACGGTGGTGGCCAACGGCAAGGGCGAGATCCTCTCGGTGAAGATCGACCCCGAGGCCGCCAAAGAAG
>DATJQT010000080.1:0-7799 GCA_035505475.1 Vulcanimicrobiaceae bacterium | reverse complement strand
ACTGCGATCAGGATGAGGAACGTCACCCCGAGCCCCGCGAGCCATTTCTTCATCGGCCCTCCGTGCGGGAGCATCGCGTTGTGCCAGCCAGATGGCAGGCACCGTTCTCAATGGTGTTCTTGAAGAAGGCACGCCGCAAAGCCCCGGCGAATGCGAGCGTGTGGCTCACAGGGATTTCGGCTTCAATGGGGTCAGCCAAGAGCGAAGACAAGGGTATCGCCCGCGGTAGGAGAAAGTCAACACGGAGCTGGAAGATTCGCGGGATCATGCTGCGGACTGCGCGAGCCCCGTCTACTCGGCATCGGGTCGGCTGGTGTGGCTCCGTTCCGGTCACCTCGACCGTATTCGCTTGCGTGGTGACGAGGTGTTTGTCGCGGAGCTGGCGTGCGAAACAGGGCAGGGAGTAGGTGTTGTGGGGAGCGGATTGGCGCTGGTGCAATCAGCCGGTCGAGCGCATGGCGGTGGCGATGCCGTTGATCGTCAGGTGCAGCGGTTGGCGCAGGGCCGCGACCGCTTCGGCCGCCTCGGGGCCGGTCTGGCCTTGCAGCGCACGGATGCGGCGGAGGAGACTCACCTGGATGTACGAGAGGGGATCCACGTATGGATTGCGCAAGCGCAACGAGCGCTGCAAGGCCGGGTCGCCATCCAGTAATTCTGACTGATCGGCGACGCGCAGGAGTGCGTCGCGGCAGGCGTCGTACTCGTCCCGGACGCGCGCGAAGATCCGTTCGCTTGCCCCCGCGTCCTGCACAAGCGAGGCGTACCGGTGGGCGATGCCCATATCCGCCTTGCCCATGGTCATCTGCGCGTTCTCGACGACGCGCATGAAGAACGGCCACCCACGGTACATCGCGCGCAGGAGCGCGAGGCGGTCTGGGTCCTCCGCCAGGTAGGTCTGCAGGGCAGTTCCCATCCCGTACCAGCCGGGCAGGTAGTGGCGACTCTGCACCCAGGCGAACACCCAGGGGATCGCGCGGAGGTCGTCGAGACTCTTGGCGCCGTGCCGGTAGGCGGGGCGGGAGGCGATGTTTAGTTGACTAATCTCCTGCACGGGCGTTGCCTCTTCGAAATAGCGTAAGAGGTCGGGGTCCTCCGCCACCAGCGCCCGGTAGGCGCGGTACGAGCGGTCTGACAGTTCTGCCATGGCCGCGACCCAGGTTGGATCCACACCGGCTGGCTGATAGGCACGGGCGCTTGTCTCCAGGGTAGCCGAGGCCACCAACTCCAAGTTGCGCGCCGCCACGTGCGGGTCCCCGTACTTGTAGTGAATCATCTCTCCCTGTTCGGTGATCTTGATCTTCCCCCGCACCGTGCCGAGCGGCTGGGCGTGGATCGCCTCGTGCATCGGCCCGCCGCCGCGTCCCACCGTGCCGCCGCGGCCGTGGAACAGTCGGAGTTTCACGCCCTGCGTCTGCGCCCCGGCGGCTAGGCGCTCTTGCGCCTCGTACAATTCCCAGTTCGATGTCAGATACCCGCCGTCCTTGCTGCTATCGGAGTAGCCCAGCATGACTTCCTGGACCCCGCCGCGGGCGCGCAGGTGGTTTCGATAGACACCATTGGTGTATAGCGCCTGCATCACATCCGGCGCGGCGCGTAGCACGGTGATCTTCTCGAACAGGGGGACGATGTCCAGCCGGCTAGTGAGCCCATTGCCGTTCCGCTCCACCAGGCCCGCTTCCTTTGCCAGCAAGAGCGCCGATAGCACATCGCTCGGCTGCTCGGCCATGCTGAGGATGAAGGTCGTGACTGCCTCCCGCGCCACCTCTGCCTGGGCGCGCCGAACGAGCCGAAACAGCTCGATCGTGTCGGCGGTGGCGGGGCGCCAGTGAGCGAAAGGCGGAATCAGCGGCCGGGGACTGGTCAACTCGCGCGAGAGGACTGCCTGCCGCTCCTTCTCGTCCAGCTCGCGGAGGTCCCGATCGGTGAGCCGGATTGCCTGCGCGATCTCCGCTACGGCGCCCCGGATCACGGCCGCCTCTTGGCGGATGTCGAGCGGGGCAAGGTGGAAGCCGAAGATGGCGACCTGATCCATGATCGTCTGGACGCTGCCTTCCGCCAGACGCCTGCCGCGGTGCGCGATCAGGCTCTCCTGGATCAAGGAGAGATCGCCCAGCAACTCGGCCGCGTTTGCATACGGCCACGGGTTGTCAGCGGCGCCCGGCGCCTCGGCCGCCGCCACTGCTCTTTCGGTGGCCCGAAGCCGCGCCGCCATAAGGCGCAGCTTCCGCCGGTACCACTCGTGCCCGTTCCGGGACTTCGTCCGCTCCTGCGTGCCGAGGCGCTCCTCCTCCGCTTCCACAGATGCGCGGAGTGCGTCGCTCACGGCCACCTGCCCAAGGGACTGGCTGAGTGAGCCGCCCAGCTGCTCAATGGACTCGCGATGCTTGCGCAGGGCCAAGGCCTTGTGGAGCCGCAGGGTCTCCCAGGTATCCTGCAGTGTCACCCGGGGGTTGCCGTCCCGGTCACCGCCAATCCAAGAACCGAAGCGGAAGAACGGGGGGACGGTGAAGGCCACACCCGGGTAGTGTACGGCCAGGGCACGGCGCAGGTCGCGGTAGAGGCGGGGCAAAACGCCGCAGAGCACCTGATCGAAATAGAAGAGACCGTTGCGGACCTCGTCCTGCACGGTGGGTGCCCGGCGCCGAACCTCGTCCGTCTGCCAGATGGCGGTAATCTCGGCCAGAATATCCGTCTCCAGCGCCTCTTGCTCGCCCGCCGTCACGAGCGGGTGATCCAGCGCGGCGAGCCGCCCCGAGATGCGCTGCGTCTTTTCGAGGATGCTTCGCCGCTTGGCCTCCGTAGGATGGGCAGTGAGGACTAATGTGATGTCCAGCTCGTGGAGGAGCGCCTGCAGATCCTCGGCAGAGACGCCCGCGGCCCGACAGCCTGCGATCGCGTGCGTGATGGAGCCGGGGCGGGGCGCACTCGGCGCGGCCAGCTCGCCATAGCGCAGCTTCCGAATCTCGTGGATCTGTTCGGCCACGTTCACGAGCTGCAGGAAAGTGGTGAAGGCGCGGATGATCTGCGTCGCGGTCGGCAGATCCAGTTCTTCTGTGAGCGTCGCGATGGCGCGCTCCCGTGCCGGCGAGAAGTTCTGCCGCAACTCCTTCGTCAGAGTGCGGATGCGTTCCTCGAGTCCGTACACTGCCGGCCCCGCCTGCTCTTGCAGGACGCGCCCCAGCAGATTCCCCAGCCGCCGAATGTCGCGGCGCAGGGGGACGTCCTTCGCGGCTGGATCGCGCAGACTGATCTCGTACACGGAACCTCCAGGCTCACGACCTGCGCAGTGACGGCTCTTATACTGGACGAAGGCAAGGACAGCAAGGCTGTTCGTCAGAGCGAAGCCGGGGGACCATTACGGGAATAGCATCCGCTCAGGCTTTCCCGATCGGGACCTTCTTGAACTGGTCGTCAACCGCGACCATCGTGACCAGTGCCTCGGTGACGTAGACGTGCTCCGGTGGGATCGTTCGCCGTTGCGCCCACACCGACACCTTCACAGTTACTGATGTGGTGCCGATACGCACGGTCTCTGCAAAAAACGAGACCAGTTCGCCGACGAAGACCGGATGCCTGAAGACCACTTGGTCCATCGCGACCGTGACGAGCCGCCCGGCGTGGGAGCGATACGCCTCGATCGCCGCCGCCACGTCTATGTGGGACAGGATCACGCCGCCGAAGATCGTACCCAGTGCGTTGGTGTCGCGCGGCATCATTACCACGCGGATCGCGGGCTGTCGGTTGGCGGGATAGGTCTCCTGCACGTTTCTCATCTCTGTCCCTCGGTCATGCGCAAGGCTGGCCAACGGAACTGCAAAGATTGGAACTCCCCGTCGCTCCAAAGCACATATTCGCGCCTGCAAGCGCCGCCATTGGACCATAACAGTCTTGTCGCGTCTATTGGGCCTTGGTCTAATCGAGATTCGGATCGGAGTAGAGGGCCCTACAATTCCGAAAGGTCCCGCAAGTCCGCACGAAGACCGAGGGCGTGAATACGTTCAGATCATCTCGCTGGTTGATGCGGTCATGTACAGCTCTGGCCTTTCACTCACAGCATGGTGGAAGGCCGCCTGCGGTGGTTCAAATCTGTGGTTTTGCGTTGACAGGACGAATTTAGTCCGATATAAAATTCCCGCATTGTTTACCGAAACAAAAGGAGGGATACGAGATGCAAAAGTTGTTAGCATTCGTGGTCGCCTTTGGACTTCTGGTTGGGGTGGGTGGGACGGCCCTCGCCAATTGTGGTGCCGATCACGCCGATACGGCATCGCCGACCTCAGGACGCCCGCCCGCCCAATCCTGATTCGCAGAACGCCTCGCGCAATAGAGGGGTGGGCGGTTTTCTTCCCCACCCCTTGCACGTGGGGTGCAGATGTCACTCCATCCATTCTCATCTCTCATCCGCGTGGATCGCCGCATGCCTACTCGCCCATAACTTGATCGTTGCAGACTTCGCCGTTCGTCATCGCGGCCCCGCGAATAACGGACGACGCAGAAGAATTATCGTAGGAGACAGGGCATGAATCAGAAGAAGGCGTTTATTGTGGAACGTGAACAGTCACGGACCGCTGAACCGCTGAACGTCTTGGGCGACATCATCCATGTCAAGCTGAGCGGGAGCGACACGGATAGGACGTATGCCATGATGGAAGACACCACCGGACCTCAAGCGGGCCCGCCGCTTCACCGGCACAGCCGGGAGGATGAGTCGTTCTATGTGCTCGAGGGCCACTATCGTTTCGAGGTGGATGACCAGGAGATCAAGGCCGGACGGGGCGCGTTTGTCCATGCGCCTCGAGGCACGGCCCACACCTTTCAAAACATCGGGCAAGCGCCAGGGCGGCTGTTGGTCACTGTGCAGCCCGCCGGGTTAGAGGTGTTTTTTGCGGAGCTTGCCGCCGCGACCGCTGGCATGAAGGAACCTGATTTGAAGGTCATCGTGCCCATCTTCGAGAAGCATGGCCTCGAACTGCTCGGTCCTCCCCTGGCAGCGCGCGGAGCACCGGCCGCAGCGCAACCATAGGATTCCGCGATTTGGCGAACCCGATACGGATCATCATTGAAGGGTGTGTGGCTGCGTGAGTAGAGAAGACGTCGGACGTGCCTCCAAGCGCACACGAGGTGGCGAGTGTGCGCTTGACACGCCGATGGCACGCAGGATACCTTCCGCTTGTCTGTCGTGGCATTCGGTGGGACACACCGGCCAGGAACCCAGTCCGTCTGCGGGTCGGAGCCTTCCCGATCCTCCAGGGGCTAGGCTAATCGAGGTGCGCGGATGGATTTTGATCTGGTCATCAAGCATGGCGACGTGGTGGACCCCGGCAGCAATCTGCTGGGACGCCTCGATATCGGGATCCGGGACGGCGTCATTGCCGCGGTGGACCGCTCGATCCCGACAACGGGCAGCTCTCCAACACTGGACGCCGCAGGGCAGGTGGTCACGCCGGGCCTCTTCGACATGCACACGCACGTCTACTGGGGAGCGACCTACTGGGGGATCGAGCCCGATCCGATCGCCGCTCGGACCGGCGTCACGACGTGGCTGGACGCGGGGACGGCGGGCGGCTATAGCTTCCCGGGATTTCGCCGGACCGTGGTCGAGGGAAGCGAGGCGCGGATCTTTGCCCTCTTGAATGTCTCGGCCATTGGGCTCGTCGCGCCGACCTACGAGGTTGCCAATCTGGACTACTGCGACCTCGCGCTCGCGCGCCAGATCGTGGATGCGAACCGGGACGTGCTCTTGGGCATCAAGGCGCGGATCGATGCCTTGACGACCCGCGGGGTCGGGCTGGAGCCGCTCCGGCTGGCCCGGAAGCTCGCGGATCAGGTGGCCCTCCCACTGATGGTCCACATCGGGAAGGGGCCGCCCACGCTGGAGGAGATCTTTACCCTGCTGCGTCCGGGCGACATCCTCACACACTGCTGCACCGGACAGGCGAACCGCCTGCCCGACCCCGATGGCCGCCTGCCGGAGTTCGTCCGGCGTGCCTGGCAGGAGGGGCTCATCCTGGATCTCGGCCATGGGACAGGAAGCTTCAGCTACGAGGCGGCCGAGCAGATGTTGGCAGCTGGCCTGCCGCCGGACATCATCAGCAGCGACATCCACCAGTTGAGCGTCCAGGGCCCGATGTTCGATCTGCCCACGACCCTCTCGAAATTCCTGAATCTCGGGATGACGCTGCCAGAGGTCATCGAGCGCGCGACGGCGCGTCCGGCCCGCGCCGTGCGCCGCCCGGACCTGGCGACCCTCAGGCCCGGCACCCCTGCGGACATCGCCCTCTTTGCGCTTGAAGAGGGCGACTACACCTTCCATGACGTCTTCATGACGCCCCGAGCCGCCAAGGTTCGGCTCGTGAACCGGATGACCCTCCGGGCCGGCAAGCCCCTGACCCCTCTCCCGGCGCGGCCGCTTGCCCCTTGGGCGGTCCTGCCCGAAGCGCAACGCATACAAGGGAAACGAGCAGGGTAGGGCGCGTCGGTTGTCCGACTCGATCTTGACCAGGGCGTCCGTACAATCGGAAGGCACGACTTTGCGCAGACGTACGAGGGGGCATTTCCAATGGTCTCGAGCATGGATGTCGCCACTGACGGACGACATAAGATTTCGGGAAGGGTACGTTGATCGAAATTCTCGCCGGAATCGCGTGCACAAAAGAGTGGGTAGAGCCGGCCCCCCAAATAGGACAGACGGTTAAGTGCAAACTCTGCTCTACTGGGACGGGACAATATGCCGTCCCCACAGGGAGAGCAGCGTATGAAACGTCCCCGACGGAATCATGCACCCGTGTTCAAGGCCAAAGCGGCTCTGGCCGCCTTGAAGGGCGACCGGACCTTGGCCGAGCTCACCCAGCAGTGTGCCGTCCACCCCAACCAGATCACGCAGTGGAAGACCTAGCTCGCGGCGCGGGTGCGGGAGCGGGAACTCTTCACCACCCCGGCCGAGCGCCGAGCCGGCGCCCCCGATGTCAAGGCGTTGCACGCGAAGATCGGCCAGTTGGCCAGGGCAAACGATACGAACGCCAAGGTCTCGAGCGGTGGCTTCCAAGTGTGGCCCTGACCTTTACATCTGGCATCTTTGGCGGCCCCGCGGTGGCGTCTTGGCGGTAGAATTTTTCGGATCGGGGTTAGATCGTGGCACGCTTCGCGCAATCATTCGCATGGCGGGTTTGGGTGTCGATGAATACGAGAAGCTGCTCTAACGTGCTTATAGGAATATGGTTGTATGCCACGTAACCGTTTCGTACCCGCGTTTTTCGAGGGAGGGGGAAATGACTACCAAAATGCCGCGCGGCGCGATACCGACACCCCGAAGCGAACTCGCCGCTTCGGAGCCCTATCGGCCCGATGCCGGTCCGGAAATCTTTGTTCCAAGCGGCGAGCTTCCGACGCCCAATCACGAACTTGCTGCCGCCCAACCCTATAAAGCGGGCGGCGCCGCGCCCGAAATCTTCATCGCTTGGCCAATAGGAATCGGCTTTTGGGGGAACGAGAAGGCGGGCAATTCGAGTTGGGCAGAGGAAGCCTTTACCAAGGCCTGTGCCGATCCCAAGGTGTTCATCCCGACCGACGTGGTCCTGTCCACTTCGCGGAAATGCGGCTCGTCGAATTTCGCCGCGTTCATGCAAACGCACGGGTTTCAAATGGACCGCAAGGCCTACTTGGATGGGCCGTTCAATTCGGTCGACTGGACGAACGCGGCGGCTTTGAACGGCGCCATCGCCAATGTCGGGCCGGTAAAAATCGGCGTCGCCTCGGCGAATCTCGTCTCTGGCCCGCACGGCCAAGTCACACCTGGGACG
>DATJQT010000079.1:0-3037 GCA_035505475.1 Vulcanimicrobiaceae bacterium | reverse complement strand
CAGCGGTTTCGGAAAACCCCATGAAGCAGGGTTCGGCGTGGCGGAGAGGAATCGAGCCACGGTGGGGCCGGGCTCCTGCGGACCGTCGAACGACGGCAAACCTCCATCGGGTGATCACTCCGCGAGAAAAGCGTCGAGTTGTCAAAGAGCAACGGAGCCATGCCGGCCGTCCGCCCGGCCAAAAAATCAAGTGCTATCGGGCGGGCTGCGGGAACCGAGGGTCAACCAGAGGTGAATACAAAGGTCGGCGGCGGAACGGATGCCGTGGTCTCCTCGATGCAGGTGACGCATCCGGTACAGCCGCTCAATGACCATGGCCAACAGGATCAACAGCCAGACGATCAGGATACTGTTGGGCTCATGGTGGCAGATGTGCTCCATGCCGTAGCGGTTCTTGCCGTCGTTGAAGCCGCGATTTTCGATTTCCCAGCGGCTCTTGGCCATGCGGTAGAAACTCAGGCTGCCCAGCTTGGCGATGGGGAAGTCGGTGAGCCATTCGGCCTGAACGACACTGCCATCGCGTTTGTGTTGGCGATAGCGTAGGACGCGCACAGCCGGCCACTGCAGAGTTTCCCAAGGATCGAAATTGTCGGCATCCCAGATTTCGACTTGATCGTCGCCTTCCTGCAACACGGTCTGGGGCGGCTGATTGTCGAAGCGCGCACGCACGGCGGCGGCCAACGAGGGGAGGTTCTCTTTGAGACGCGCCACCACCGGCAATCCGACCGAGTCGGTGGTGTGCAAGAAAGGCGCGGTGGCGTACCCGCCGTCTCCCACCACATAGTCGGCAAAGCGTGGTCCCAGATGATCTGCCGCTCGCTGCAGCAAACGTTGGGCGGCGGCATATTCGCTGTCGCCGGGACCGTATGGTTCCACGTCCACGGGCAGGGTCAACCCGCCGACGCCGACGACGCTGATCAAAACGAAGTGGTGCAGATGCCCGTGTCCTTCTCCCTTCGGGTCCTTGATGGGATCGCACAGCGGGCACGGCTCTTGGTAGGTGCGCCCGGCGCTGGTACCATCCAAAGCCAAGCCGATAAACCGGCTGTTCTCGAAGGCTTTGTTGCGTTTGGCCTGGTGCAGGAGGGCAGCCAACGCCAGGCGCGTGGTCTCCGCGTCCAGGCGCTCGGTGCAGTAGGCCAGAGCATCATCCCCGAACGGGGCGCGCAAACCCAACTCAGCACGCACCGGCGAGTGGGCTAACCACTCCAACCGCAGGAAACTCGCCACGCGCAGGATATGGCCGGCAATCACGGCCCAGACCAGATCGCCTGCGGGAATATGGGGATGAACCCGGCAATCGCCCGGGCTGCGAAAGTAGGATTTCAGGGCAAGACAGTGGCAGGCGTAATGATAAATCTGGCCGACGTGCGGTCCCTTCAACGGGGCTGCTGTTTCCGCCGCAGCACGAGCAACTCGGCGTTAGCGGTGAGGACCTCACGCAGAGCGTCCTGAAAGGCGCGGCCGGCTTCGACCCGTCGGCGCACGTCGTCTACCCACTCTTTCGGAATCCGCTCCACCCGATGTTTGCCCTCCGACATAAAGCCGAGGAGCCAGACCGGATGGCCCTCGCCTTTGGCGCAATGGCAGGTGGGCTTCCCGCAGCGGCGATGGGTCAAGGAAAGGGAACCAGGCAACAAATCTTCTGGGAAATGGAACTGACGGATGACGTTGAACTTGCGCTGCCGCCAGCGGGCCGCCTCGGGGCCTTTGGGTTCGGAGCTCATCTGAATACAATAATGTACTCAGATCGACCCGAAATCAAGCATCTTTTTCGAATGCGAAAATAGGTCTCCCTGCTGCCTCTATCGACAGATCGAACTCAGGCCTATCCCTTCAGCGACCTGCCGGCTTCTGCGGAATCATCGTTGCGAAGTTCCTGCCGAGAACCCCCGTATCCTGCTGAAGCCGCACGCCCGGGTTACCCGAACTACGCCGGCGCGTCCGCTTTGCGGTGAACCTGCCTTCCCTATTCCAGCTTGCCCTTCACGAAAAGCACGGACCGCTCCAGCGCGTCCAGCGCGGAATCGAACAGGGCCTCGCCCTGCGGCAGATCGGGACGCTTCTGCCCCTGCGGTCCCAGGCAGAAATCGTGATAGCCGTTCTCGTACACTTCCATCTTTACCGGTTTGCCCGCCGCCGCGAGCGCATCGTGCAGCATGGTGGCCACTGGCAGCAGGCCGTCTGCCGTTCCCACCAGGATCAGGATAGGCGTGCTGATCGGCTGGATGTTCTTCTTCGCGATCTCGGGGTCGGGCTTCAGGTTCTTGAAACGGTCCGGCCCCGCCCCCGGTCCGGCGGGCGGCAGGGTGATCCCCAGAAACCACATGGCCGCCGGGGCGCCCACAATCGCCGCATTCACCCGCACCCGCGCCACCAGGTTCATCACCAGGTTCCCGCCCAGGCTGACGCCGTAGAGGTTCAGGCGGTCCGGATCGACGTAGGGCAGGGAGGTCTCAGAATTGATGACCGCCAGCCCGTCATCGATGGTGGTGGTCATTCCGGCAGCGGAAGGAGCGGACACGAGGTTCATGTTGCCGCCCCGGTAGTCCGCCACCACCACGACATAGCCTTCCTGCAGGAACCGCTCCCAGACCGGCCCTCCAGCGTCGCCCCGCGACCATCCCACCAGCTGTTCCATGCCCCGTCCGCCGGGCGCGCCGTGGAAGATGATGATCGCGGGGTACCGGCCGTCGCCCTTGGGCTTGCGGATCGCCGCCGCCACGTATAGCCCGTCTTTCGTGCGGATGTACGTCTTCTGGACCGGTGAATCCGCTTCGCTGACCGCGTGGATGTACTTCTGGAACGGCAGCGGCGTCGTGCCGCCGGAATGGTGCCGGATTTCCGCGAGCGCGAGCGCCGCGAAGAGAAGAGCCGTGAAGCCCGTGCGCATGAGTCTAGTCCTCGTCGTGCTGCGCCGCCAGCCTCGTCACCACCGAAAGGTCTTCCAGCGTGGTGACGTCCCCGGCTACCGTATTGCTCGTCACGATCTCCCGGAGCAGACGACGCATGATCTTACCGCTGCGCGTCTTCGGCA
>DATJQT010000078.1:0-2514 GCA_035505475.1 Vulcanimicrobiaceae bacterium | reverse complement strand
CGGTCTGGCCGCCTTCCTGCTGAAAACGTCCATGTCCAGATGCGCCAATCTCGTAGGCTCAAGCCATCGGGCCGTCTACGTAGGTATTTGCCCTTGTCGTCGCTGAACCCATGGGTCGGGTTTGACGGCAGGGGCGGAGGGGGCGTCCCGCGTGGTAGTTCAACTTGGAGCCGTAAGCCTTAAACAGCGGACAGCGTATGCCGCGGACGAAAATGGCGAGACCCCGTCGGTCTCGAGGAACGCGTCCCCTGGCCGACCGCCACGGCAAAAGCGCATCTTCGCCGTGCTGGCGGCGCTCGCCGGCACCGTCTTCGGCGCCAAGCTCATCGTCATTTCGGCATTCGGTTCGCCGACGCCCTTGGTGGATCAGTGGGACGGGGAGGCGGCGAATCTCTATGCGCCGTATCTGAACGGCGCACTGTCTTTCGCCGACCTCTTGGCACCGCACAACGAACACCGCATCTTTTTTACCCGCCTGCTCACCTTGGTGCATCTCGAGCTGGCCGGCGAGTGGAACACGCGTTTGGAAATGATCCTCTGTGCGATCGTGCATACGGCGCTGATCACCTGGCTCGCGGCGCTTTTGATGCCACTGGTCGCGCCGCGACGCCGGATGCTCTTGGCTTGTTTCGTCGCGTTCTTGTTTGCGTTTCCCATCGGCTACGAGAACACGCTTCTGGGATTCAACTTCCACTTTTACCTGACGTGGTTGTTCGGGATAGCGGCCCTGGTCGCGTTCGCGGCCGCCCGCCCGTTCTCCTGGCGCTGGTTCGGCGGGTTGGCCACCGCCGTCCTCAGTTATTTGTCGCTGTCGGCAGGTGTGGCCACCATTTTGGCCGCCGGCGTGCTCGTGGGCCTGCAGCTGGGAACGAACGTCAGAAAGCGGCGCGGTCGCGAGTTCGCCGCCGTTGTCGTCATGGCATCGGTCGCTGTGGTGATGATCCTGTCGGAAGCCTCGATCGCGAAGCCGATGTCCACCAGGTGGACGTTCATTCTGGGGTTGGCGCTGCTCGCCGCCATGACCATCGCCGCACTAGTCCCGACGGTCTGGTTTGCGCGGCGAACGCTCGCGGTGCGCCCAGCCATTTCGGATCGCGCCTGGGTTGTAATCGGAATCGGCGGGTGGATCGCCGCCCAGCTGGTGCTGGTCGCTTACGGCCGGGGAACCCATATCGCGGTGCGATACATGGACATCGTCCTGCTCGCCTATCCGCTGGGGTTCGTGGCGGTGTGCGGGCTCGTCGATGGAGCGCGTACGACCCGGTTCCGCGGGTATGCGGCACCAGCCGTCGTGACCTGGGTGTTCTTTGTCGTGGCAGTCTTCGCAATAGCGGGCTACGCGTCCGTGCTTGGGTCCATTGCCTGGAGTAAATCGGCACACCAGCAGGTGACCAACATCGAGTCCTACTTCGCCACCGGTGGCGTCGACCAGCTCAAGGTAAGAGGTGAGCCCGGCCTCAAGGCCGATCTGACCTACCCGAACCCACAACGGCTCTCCGGAATTCTCCGAGACCCCGCCGTCAGAGCGATCCTGCCGCCCGAAATCCGACCCGCGGACGCCGATAACGCGTGGGCCCGCAACCGCATGTGGCTCAAGGGATCTCTCGCCGGTGCCACCGCCACCGCGGTCCGCCTCATACTCGGGACGGGCCCCATTTTGCTGGCGCTTGGGGTGGGTTTGTTCTTCGCCTGCGCAGCACGTGTGACCTTTACCGCGGGTGCTGGCGATTTTCCCACGGGCACCCGAAGATTGCTGGCTCTTAGTAATTGAGCCTGCGGCCACACGGCCGGGCTTGGATGGGCGGGTGTAGCGAGCACTCCGCAGAACCCGACAATCCCTCGACCAGGCGGCCGATACTCGCTCACTATCTCACAACAGTGTTCGCGGAAACCGCGCTGATGCACGTTGTATGCGCCGCCCTTGCTGGACCGGTGCGGATTGCCGCGTTAACACCCTCCGGTGGGGTTTCCGACAATCACGGTCACGGGGGATCTACTCCGTTGTTGCCGGTGACCTATTTCGGCTCGCCCGACGCGTCGTTCCGTTAAACTGCCGGGCGGCTGATGCTGGGGCGAGCCTTGCTCCCGCGCTTTCCGCAGAACGGGGGACAGGCTCGTGAGACGACCCGTGGACGTGCTCCGGGGCGCCGAGTCGGCGGTCCGGGCGCGGTGTGCCGGGGTGGTCGGACAATCCGAGCGCACGATCCTGCTGGGCACCGTCCTGCTGGCATCGGCGATTTCGGCTGTGACGGTCTTTGTTCTCGCCCAGTACTACTCAATCGATGCGCTCTCCTCTCTCGTCTTCGTTCCGGACGACTGCTACCTCGATTGGGGAATGAAGGTCGGTCGACACTGCTTCAGCGACTACACGATGCCGGTGACGTTCGCGATGCGGCCCAACCCGTGGGCGGGCTACCCCGTTTACACCCACGACGGCGTCAAACTGGCTTACAACAACTACCCGGCGGCCGGGATGCTGCCCCAGGTGACCTTTGGGCTTCTGGGCAAATGGCT
>DATJQT010000077.1:0-5583 GCA_035505475.1 Vulcanimicrobiaceae bacterium | reverse complement strand
ACCTCGCGGACCCCCCAGGTTTTGAAGATCTGCAGGTGCTTGGCGGTCAAGACCTCGCCGCCCCGCAGGAGGAGCACGCCGTTCAGATTGTAGACCGGCTTCCCCAGGGTCAGGCCGGGGGTGAGCTGTTCCAGGGTGAGGCGCGTCATGTCCGGGGTATCCTTTCTCGTCTGTGGGAAATTGGAACCTGCGCTCCCTCTGTATATCGGCAGCACGGCCCGTTGACTAAAGGCCTCAGTACGTCGGAAGTGTAAGAAAATGGAGAAATCCTGAAGAAGACGGAGGACTGTGCAGGAGATGCCGTGTACGTAGGAGGACGGAGAAGCGGATGGCAGACCAATCCGGGACCGCGCCGCCCTGGCTTCCCGTTTACGTTGTACGTCACATCTTATTTTTTCCGCATCACCCCCACCGGCTTTGCCCAGTCATCATCATCCACCCGAAAAACGATACCCCGAACCGCCTTCACAAGCACGGACCAGCACCCGCCAAGGATCATCCCGATCGTGATGAAGAATCCCAGATAGGCGAAGATCGTGATCAGGTCGAACACTTTAGGTGGGATGTCGAATCGAATACCGGCCCGGCCCAGCACGAACGGACTGATTGTCAAGAGCCCGGCGAAGGCCGTCCCCAGGAATGCCGAAAGGCCAAAGTGCTTTTCGTCCCGGTTGAAAGTAGCGCTTGCGACCAGGGCAGCGGCAACTCCGAGCAGCAGGGCGTAGTTGCCGTATTCGAGTGCATACACGCGGCTCATGGCGAGGAGTGTGAATCGCCCGGAACGCGACGCGAAGTCGAACGCAACGATCAGGCCCGCAGGTGCGAGGAGTTCGATCATCAGCCGAATGACTTGCCCTACCTGCCGCATGAGACGCTCCTATATATATAAAGGAATAACGGCACTGCGGCCGAACTCGTTTAGGGAAATAAATCCGGCCTATCGTGCGAGCAATCCGATCAGACCGACGGCAATCAGGTACAAGGCAATGACGTAGTTCAGAATGCGGGGAAATATCAGAATCACTATGCCGGCGATCAGGGCGAAGAGCGGGGAAAGGTGGTGATACGTGAAAACAAAATTCCCTTCCATTGCAGTCCCTCCTGGGTACCAGAGCAACGTTCAGAACGCAACGACTGTAGGCCCCACGCGCGACAGGGGTCAAGCATAATTGTTTCGTGGTTAAGATGTCGCGAGGCTGGCGGACCTTCAAAGACAGGGAGTGGCGCGTTTTCCAGCACAATTCAGAAGCAGAGGAAGAGGCAAAACGTATGGTGACCCGGCTGGGACTCGAACCCAGAACACCCGGCTTAAAAGGCCGGTACTCTGCCAATTGAGCTACCGGGTCAGAGGGCGCATTCTAGCGTATTTGCGCGAGGCGGGGCAAGGCAGAACCGGCACTGATCGTCAAATAGTGCCGTGGGTTGGGCTCTACCTGAAAATTTCAGAGAAGTGATGCAGTATTGTCATTTACGTGAGATACCCCGCAGGGAGGACACGGACAACCAGTTGCTGGCGCGAATTCTTCGGCGATGTCGTCCTATGCATCTCGGTGCGCGTTACGCCCCCTTGATGAATATTCCGGGTCCACAACAATAAAGATATGGCAGTTGACAACGCTCAGCCAATTGCGGTGCGCAGCGATTTCACGAAGGCGCCCACGCGAGGGACGAGGTCGGGTTTGTTGAGCGCCGATTCGATCCGCGCCACAATGGCGGAGCCGACGATGACCGCATCGGCCAGTTTTGCAACGGCACTCGCCTGCTCTGATGTGGAGATGCCGAAGCCGACGGCCAGCGGCTTCTTCGTGGTCTGCCGGATTCGGCCGATGCCCTCGGCGAGATCAGGCGGCAAAGTCTCCCGAGTGCCCGTCACGCCGCGCAGCGAGACGTAGTACAGGTATCCCCCCGCGTGCGCGCTGATCCGTCGGATTCGTTCCGCCGAGCTAGTGGGAGCCAAGAGCAGCACGGCATGGACGCCGGCCTGCTCCAGACGCTCCTGAAACTCTGCCATTTCTTCTGGCGGGCAGTCCGAGACGATGAGCCCGTCCACCCCGGCATTCCGCGCGGCTTCGGGAAATACACGCAGCCCAAACCGGTGAATGGGATTCAAGTAGCTCATCAAGACGACCGGCACGTCGGACCGGGTCCGGATGCGCTTCACCGTCTCCAGAATCCGCGACAGGGTCACACCTGCGGTGAGCGCCCGCTGATAGGCGCGCTGGTTGACGACTCCATCCGCGAGCGGGTCCGAAAAAGGCACGCCCAATTCGATGATGTCCGCTCCCTGCGCGGCAAATTCGAGGACCAGCTCCTCGGTCACCTGCAGCGAGGGATCGGCGGCGGCGAGGAACGGAATGAGCCCCTTCCGGCCGGCCGCCTGCAATGCGGTAAATGCGCGGTCAATCCGGTTCTCGCTCATGCCGCACCCCCCGCCTGCAGCAGGCTGCTGAAAAAGGTCCATCTACGGCGTTGCGGCCACCCATCGGAATGGGTACCCGGCGCGGCGCTGCGACGCACCCATCGGAATGGGTACCCGGCCAAGTACGTCTCGCGCCTCGAATCACGCCGCGCCTTGCACCTGGACCTTTTTGAGCAGCCTGGGCAAAAGACAATCGTTTCAACGTTCTGTTAGGCCGAGCGCCTTGGCGGCCACCTCCACGTCTTTGTCACCGCGCCCGGAAAGATTGACGACCACGGTTTGGTCCCGTCCGAACCGCGGCGGCGTCTGCATGAGATAGGCGACGGCGTGGGCCGATTCCAATGCCGGGATGATCCCTTCCGTCTCGCACAGCAGCCGAAATGCCGCCAGCGCCTCCTCGTCGGTGACGGACGTGTACTCAACCCGTCCCTGGTCGTGGAGGAGCGCATGTTCGGGCCCCACCCCCGAATAGTCGAGCCCCGCGGAAATCGAGTGCGTCACCCGGATCTGCCCGTCCTCGCTCTGCAGGATGTAGCTCCGGGTGCCGTGCAAGACGCCGACCGTCTTCTCCGCGAACCGTGCGGCGTGGCGGCCGGACGCGATGCCAAGCCCGCCGGCCTCGACTCCAATCATCTTTACGGAAGCATCCTTCAAGAATGCCGTGAACAGACCGATGGCGTTGCTCCCGCCCCCGACACAGGCGACCAGGGCGTCGGGCAGGCGGCCCTCCGCCTCTTGAATCTGACGGCGCGCTTCCTCGCCGATCACCGTATGAAAGTCGCGGACCATGCGGGGGTACGGATCGGCGCCAAGGACCGACCCGAGGACGTAGTGGGTCGTCTCCACGTTCGTGACCCAGTCGCGCATCGCCTCGTTGATGGCGTCTTTCAGCGTGCGGCTGCCGGAATCTACGCCGGTGACTTTCGCACCGAGAAGCCGCATGCGAACGACGTTCAGCGCCTGTCGCTCCATGTCCTCGGTCCCCATGTACACTTCACAGCGCAGGCCGAAGAGCGCGGCGACCGTCGCCGTGGCTACACCGTGCTGGCCCGCACCCGTCTCCGCAATGACCCGGTTCTTGCCCATGCGCCGGGCCAACAGAATCTGTCCGACCGTATTGTTGATCTTGTGCGCGCCGGTGTGGCACAGGTCCTCGCGCTTTAAATAGATGCGTGGCCCTAGCCGCTCGCTCAGCCGGCGCGCGAAATAGAGGGGCGTCGGGCGGCCGACATAGTGGTGCAGCGTGTCGGCCAGTTCCGCCTGAAACGCCGGGTCACTGCGCGCCTGGTCATAGGCCCGGCCCAGCTCGTCGAGCGCGGCCATCAACGTCTCTGGGACGTAGCGCCCGCCGTACGGACCGAAATGGCCGAGGGCGTCGGGTCCGGTCTGGTGCTCAGCGGTGATCGGTTTCGCGGACATGCGCGATGAACTCCTTCATTTTGCGATGATCCTTGCGTCCCGGCGCGCGCTCGACCCCGCTCGACACATCCACGCCGAACGGGTGCACACGCCGGATCGCATCGGCGACGTTGTCGGGCCGGAGACCGCCGGAGAGGATGATCGGCGCCTTCTCGGTCACCTGTGCGGCCAGCTCCCAGGGCACACACGTACCCGTCCCGCCCGGCTGCCCTTCGACGTAGGCATCCAGCAGAAACGCCCGTGCGGGATACACGCCGATGGGACTGAGGCTCTCGGCGTTTCGGACGCGAATCGCTTTGACGATGGGCAGCGGCAATTGCCGGCTGTACTCGGCCGTCTCGCTGCCATGCAGCTGGACCGCCTGGAGCGGCACCTGGGCCGCAATGCGGAGGAGATCATTCGCCGGCTGGTCCACGAAAACCCCCACCGTCCACACGAACGGCGGCAGGCCTGCGCCGATCTGTGAGGCGCGCTCCGGCGTGACCGTGCGCGGCGATCCGGCGGCGAAGATGAACCCGATCGCGTCCGCACCGGCTTCCACCGCCGCCTGGGCGTCCTCGAGTGTCGTGATGCCGCAAATCTTCACGCGGGTCATGCCCGACCTGTCAAGCGCCGCAGGGCGCCGCCCACGTCTGCGTGTCTCAACAGCCCCTCTCCGACCAGGATTGCGTCCAGGCCGGCCTCGCTGAGTTGGGCCACCTGCCCGGGATCGGCGATGCCACTTTCGCTGACGAGCACGACATCTCGCGGCACGCGCGGGAGCAGCTGGAACGTGGTCTCCAGCGTTACCTCGAACGTTGCGAGGTTACGATTGTTGATGCCGACTAACATGGCGCCTTGCGCCAGCGCCCGCGCCAGCTCTGCGCCGTCATGGACCTCGACCAGGGCGGCCAGGCCAAGCGTTGCGCTCAGCCCGATCAACTCCGCGAGCAGTGTATCGGACAGTGCCGCCGCAATCAGCAGCACGGCATCTGCGCCGGCCCAGCGCGCCTCCCAGAGCTGGTAGGTGTCCACGTGAAAATCTTTGCGCAGGATCGGCAGATCGACGGCCCGCCGCACCACTCGGAGGTCGTCGAGAGATCCCTGGAAGAACGGGGTATCCGTCAGGACCGAGATGGCGCTGGCCCCTGCCCCCGCATACGCGCGCGCCAGGTCCGCGGCATCGAACGCTGCCCGGATCACGCCGCGAGACGGCGAGGCCTTCTTCGCTTCGGCAATGACCCGAATCACCCCTTGACGCCGGGTGGCGCCGGCCTCTCGGCGAACCGCCGCTCTGAAATCACGCGTGACCGGCAGGTCGCGGGAGCGGCCCTGCAGGTCGACCAAAGGCAGCCTCGCCTTACGTTCCGCCACATCCGCCCGCGTCCGAACTAGGATCTTATCGAGATAGCTCATAGACACCGCAGAGGCGAAGAGGCGACCAAGCGACACGGCGCACAACGCACTTGCGCACATGCCTCTCTGCACCCCTGCGCCTTTTTGCCCATTCGCCCCTGCGCCTCTGCAGTCCTCCCTGGCGCTACGAAGCGCAGAACGCGACGAGTCGTTCCAAGCGCTGCCGGGCGGCGCCGCTGGCGATGGACGCCTCCGCCACTTTCACGCCTTCGGCAATGTCCTTGGCCTTTCCACCGGCCGCTATGGCGGCGCCGGCATTCAGCAGGACAATGTCGCGTTTCGGCCCCGGCTCACCGTTCAGGATGCGGTGGATGATCTCGGCGTTGTCGGCCGCACTGCCGCCTTTGAGG
>DATJQT010000076.1:0-45190 GCA_035505475.1 Vulcanimicrobiaceae bacterium | reverse complement strand
TTCCTGGCCACGCTGGGAACGACGTTATTCGTCGGGGCCGTCATGGAGGGTGCGTCACCACTGCAGTCACCCGCGTCGCTGCTCGCAGGCATGCCGTTCTCGGTCAGCTTGCTGCTCATCCTGGGATGTCACGAGCTGGGGCATTACCTGACGGCCCGCAGCTACGGGGTTCAGGTCAGCCTCCCGTATTTTGTCCCGCTTCCGTTGCCGCCGATGGGCACCATGGGCGCGATCATTCGGATGCGCTCGCCCATACCGAATCGGAAAGTGCTCTTCGACGTCGGGATCTCGGGGCCGCTGCTCGGGCTGGTCGTGGCGATTCCGATCCTCGTCCTCGGACTCTGGCTTTCTCCGGTCAAGTCCATTTCGGGCATCGGTTGGCAGGAAGGGAACTCGTTGGCATATCTCTTCCTGAAATGGCTACTCAAAGGCCCGATTCCGCCCGGAGCGGATGTAATGCTGCACCCTTTCGCGTTCGCGGGCTGGCTTGGCTTCTTCGTCACCGCGTTGAACTTGCTGCCGTTGTCTCAGCTGGATGGGGGCCACATCGCCTATGCGATGGTTGGCCCGCTCTTTCGCAAACTGGTCTGGGGGGCAGTAGGCGGGCTTGTGGTCTTGTTCTTGGTGTCGCGCTGGGAAGGCTGGTTGGTTTGGGTGGTTCTGACTGTCGCGCTCGGCCTGCGCCACCCGCCGCCGCTCGACGATTTGACGCCGCTCGACCCGACGCGACGGCGCTTGGCGATTCTCGCATTTATTCTGCTCGTTGCCCTCTTGCCGCCGCTCCCGTTTGCGGTGCTGCAGAACTGACCCGCGTGCCACCGTTGCACACACTTCCGTCCCCGCTTTCGTAACAGCCGCCGCGCGTGTATGATACCGCCTCGAATCTGCGAGGCATCGACATGACAGCATCCGAAACCGCGGCCCGCATCCCCATCGGGAAACCCCCGGCAGCGCTCCTCGAGCGCTTGTTCCGGCGCAGTGCGCCGAGGGATCCGCGCGTGATCGTGGGACCGCGGGTGGGCGAGGATGCGGCCGTCATCGATTTGGGCAGTGGGTATTTGGTCGCCACAACGGATCCGATTACGTTTCTCGCGGACGACATCGGCTGGTATGCGGTGCAAGTCAACGCCAACGACCTCGCGGTGCGCGGCGCGCGCCCAGCCTGGTTCTTGATGACACTGTTGCTCCCAGAGAATCAGGCCACCGACACCATGCTGGCCGACATATTTGCGCAGGTGACGGCAGCGTGCGAGGTGGTTGGCGCGAGCCTGGTCGGTGGTCATACCGAGGTGACCGCGGGACTCGATCGACCGATTCTGGCCGGCACCATGCTGGGCGAGGTCGCGCGGAACTGCATAGTCACCACCGCGGGTGCGCAGATCGGAGACGCGGTCCTGCTCAGTAAGGGGATTGCGATCGAGGGGACCTCGATCCTCGCACGCAACCTTGCAGCGGAGCTAGCCGTACGCGGCGTTGATACCGATCTGATCGCCAGCGCACGGCGATTTGCGCGGTCACCCGGGATCTCGGTCGTTCCCGATGCGCAGGCCGCGCTTCGTGTCGTTTCAATCCATTCGATGCACGATCCGACCGAGGGCGGCCTAGCGACCGGCTTGGTCGAGCTCGCAAGCGCCGCGGGCGTCGGCCTGGAGATCGATCGGGATGCGGTTCCAGTCCTGGCGGAATGCGGCCGCTGTTGTCAGGCGGTCGGGGTGGATCCCTGGGGTCTGATCGCTTCGGGGGCGTTGCTCTTGACCTGCGCTCAAACGGATGCTCCGGCGGTGCTGCAGGCGTGGCGGGCCGCGGGCATCGCCGGGCAGATTATTGGCCGGGTCATTCCGAACGCGCCGGGCACCGTGGTAGACCTGAACCACGCTGCCCCTATTTTGCCATTTGCGCGCGACGAAGTCGCCCGGTTGTTCACGGAGGGTCTTCCTCCGGCCTGATCGCCAAGGAGAACGCGATGCCATTACCTGTGCCTCCCCGTGCTGCACATATCCTGCTGGCGGAAGACGATCCGATTCAGGCCGCGATCATCACCCATTTGCTGCAGCAGGAGGGGTACCACGTTGACGCCTTTGGCGCGTTGGAGGCGATCCGGACAGCGATCCGTGCAGCGCAGGCGGACCTCGTCATCCTGGATCGCATGCTGCCCGACGGCGACGGCTGTGTGCTCTGCCAGGAACTGAAGGAGGATCCCGCCACGCACGGCGTACCGGTGATTCTGTTAACCATGCGGGACAGCGTGGAGGAGCGCGTCGAAGGCTTGCGGCGCGGCGCGGACGATTACATCGCCAAACCCTTTGAGCCGGCAGAACTGCTGGCGCGCGTGCACAGTGTGCTGCGCATGCTGGCCCTGCAGCGCGAACTGGCTGAGCAGGCCGACGAACTGGCCCGCAAGAATGCCGCCCTACAGGAAGCGCAGGCGCGTCTGGTGCGGAGCGAGCGCCTTGCCGCGATCGGCGAGATCGGCCTTGCCATTCGCCACGAGATCAACAACCCGCTCAGCGCCATCGTGGGGTTCACGGATTTGTTGCTGACGCAGACTGATGCGACAGATGCCGTGCACGTGAAGCTGGAAGCGATCAAGCGGTGCAGCCTGCGGATCCGAGACGTGGTACGCCGCCTCGAGCATATCGAGGACGATCGGACGGTGGAGTACGTGGACGGGATCCAGATGACCGATCTGGGGGCGTCGGGGCCGACCACGCCGCCCTGAGCAATCAGCGCGGTAGGGGAGCCAGGCGGAAGCGGGCCCAGTAGCCGCAGGCCACCAACAGCCGCTGCGCCGCCGAGACCCGGATCCGGCTGGAGAAGACGTCGTAGGCGCGCGCCTCGATCTTCTGGAGGAGGCGGTAGTAGATGGCCCGCATGATCTCGGCGGGGAGCATCAGCCGGCGATCGGCGGCGGGCAAGATCGCGCGGGCCGCACGATAGAAGTCGTGAGTGCGCGCCGTCTCGAAACGCATGAGGGCCTCGAACGCGGGCGTGCGGCGCTGCGCGAGGAGATCCGCCTCGGAATATCCGAAGCGGGCAAGGTCTTCGAGGGGCAGGTAGATCCGGCCGGCACTCGCGTCGCGCGCCAGATCCCGCAGGATATTGGTCAGCTGAAACGCGGTGCCGAGGCGCTCGGCGTAGAGCCGCGTCGCGGGGACGCTGTACCCGAACACCTCGATGCACATCAATCCGACGACGCCCGCCACGCGATAGCAATACTGCTCGAGCTCTGCGAACGTTGCATAGCGCGTCTGTCGCAGATCCATCTCCACGCCGTTCAATAACTCGTCGAAGCAGCGTCGCGGAATCGGGAAGGTGGTCAGCACTTCCTGGAGGCGACGTGTCACCGGATGGGTAGGAGCCCCGCGGAACAAGGCATCCACCTCGGCCCGCCAGGCGCCGAGCCGCTCCGCGGGCGAGTCGCCCTGAATGCCGGTCGGGCCGGATTCGTCCACGACATCGTCGCTGATCCGGCAAAAAGCGTAGATCGCATAGAGCGCGTCGCGCTGCGCGCGGGGCAGGACCAGGAAGGCGTAGGTGAAATTGGAGCGGCTCGCTTTGGTTACGGCCCGGCAGATGCTCGCGATGGATCGGCCGGGCGAATCAGTGGTGGGCATTCGGGCCCCTCGCGGGCGCGGCGGCATACCTCGCGCATGCGCGCGTGCGTCTTACGGGCGGGAGGCGGCTTGCCGCGCGTCCCGATCCCGGATCAGCTCCGGCGGCAGCGCAAAGCTGACTTCTTCCGTTACCGCTTCCACTTCCTCGATTTCGGAAACTCCCCGGTCCTGGAAAAATTTGACCGCCTCGGCAACCAAGTATTCGGGCGCAGAGGCGCCGGCGGTGATGCCGAGACACTCGACCCCGGTCAGCCAGGCCGAATCGATCTGCGCAATGTCGTCGATCAAGTAGGCGCGCGCGCCGGCCGCGCGGGCCACCTCGACGAGACGGTTGGTGTTGGAGCTGTTCTTCGAGCCGATGACGAGAATCACCTGCGCCTGCTGCGCCAACACCTTCACTGCCGCCTGGCGATTCTGCGTAGCGTAGCAGATATCGTCGCGCGCGGGTGCTTCCAGGCCAGGAAAGCGATCGCGGAGCACGTCCATGATAGTCGAGGTGTCGTCCAGACTCAGGGTGGTCTGCGTGATCACCGCGACCCGATCGGGGTCGCTCACCCGCAAGGCCTCCGCCTCTTCGGGCGAGCCGATGAGCTGGATATGCTCCGGCGCCTGCCCCATGGTGCCCACGACCTCGTCGTGGCCTTCGTGGCCGACCAAGACGATCGGCCGGCGTTCCCGGGCAAAGCGCAACGCTTCGTTGTGTACTTTGGTGACCAGGGGGCAAGTGGCGTCGATCACCTTCAAGCCGCGGGTGGCGGCATGCGCGCGCACCTCGGGCGAGACGCCATGCGCGCTGAAGATGACCGTCGCCCCGTCAGGAACCTCGGCGAGCTCGTCCACGAAGATGGCCCCTTTCTCCCGCAAGTGATTCACCACGTGCACGTTATGGACGATCTCTTTCCGGACGTACACCGGGCCGGGGTACAACTCGAGGGCCAAGTTCACAACATCAATGGCGCGATCGACTCCTGCACAGAAGCCGCGAGGCTTGGCCAGGAGCAGTTTTCCAATGGGCATGCCAACTCCTTTCCGCGGAAACCCTGCGGGGCAGGCTACCGAGTTTGCCGGATGGTGTCAAATGCTTTCCCAGGTGAGGATTGCGCCAGGGCAGCACCGAAAGGAAGCGTTTGACACCATTGCAATCCGTCCGCTATAAAGCCCCGTGGGCTCGATCCAGGGCCGCAGGGTGGGAGTCCGATTTATCTATGTCCCTCGCCATTGAAACCACCAATCTGACACGACGCTTCGGGCCGGTGGCCGCCGTCCGGGGACTGAATCTCCGCGTAAAGAGCGGTGAGATCTTCGGATTCCTCGGTCCGAACGGCGCCGGAAAGACCACGACAATCCGTATGCTCTGCGGCCTGCTGCTGCCGTCGGAGGGCAGCGCCTGCGTCGCCGGCCTCGATGTCTCCCGCGAGGCGGAGGGCATTAAACGCCGGGTCGGGTACATGCCGCAGAAGTTCAGCCTGTACGGCGACCTGACCGTGGAAGAGAACCTGGACTTCTTTGCCGGCCTGTATCGCCTACGCGGGTGCGAGCGGGGCGACCGCGTCGCGGACACGCTGCGCCGCGTCGGACTCCTGGATCGGGCGACGATGCTCACGGATCATCTGTCGGGTGGGCTGAAGCAGCGCCTGGCGCTGGGCTGTGCGCTGGTCCATTCCCCGGCCATCCTGTTCCTCGACGAGCCAACGGCCGGGGCCGACCCGCTCTCGCGGCAACAGATGTGGGACTTGCTGTACCTCGCCGCCGGAGAGGGACGGACGGTGCTCGTCACGACCCATTACGTCGAAGAGGCCGAACGCTGTCAGACCATCGCCTTCATGCACCACGGCCGGCTGATCGGATCGGGATCGCCGGAACAGTGCCGCGCCGAGCTGGGGGAGGGCATCGTCGAGGTTGACGCCGCGCCTGTCATGCAGGCGGCGGAGCTGGTGCGCGGGATGGCCGGCGTGACGGGCGTCAGCGTCTATGGCCACACCCTCCGCGTCTTCAGCCGGGCGATGGACGGGCTCGACCGCTCGCTGCAGTCCTCGCTCGTCGAGGATGGCATCCTGGTGCGGAGCATCCGCCCGGTGCCCCCCACCCTCGAAGACGTGTTTCTGGTCCTCACGCGCACGGCCCCGGCCGAGGAACTCGCGGGCTGATGTTTGCGGTGATCTGGGACGTCACCCTGAAAGAGCTCCGGCAGGTGATCCGGGACCGGCGCAGTTTCGTGCTGATCCTGGTCATGCCGATTCTCCTCACCGTGCTCTTTGCCAAGGCGCTGGGGAGTGGCGAGCTGCGGGATATCCCTATGATCGTCCTCAACGAAGACAGGTCGCCGGAGTCCAACGTCATCGTCACGGCCTTCAGCACGTATGAAGAGATCCGGCTCGTGGGCACGGTTGACGCACTCCCCGACGCGCAGGCGCGGCTCTCGCAAGGCAAGGTCAAAGCCGTGCTCGTCATTCCGAAGGGCTTCATGCGGCGCATCCAGGCAGGGGAAGACGTGCAGCTCCAACTCTTGCTGGACGGCACCGACAACACGTCGGCGCCCATCGTCGAGGGGGTGGCGCGCCGGGTGATCGCCCAGTACAACGCGGAGCGCGCCATCCGAGGCCTGTGGGAGCAGGGGGTCAAGCCGGATCGGGGCCTGCAGCTCATCCAGCCCGTCTATGTCGAATCGGAGATTCGCTACAATTCTGGGTTATCGTTCTTGGGCTACGTCATGCCTGGCGTGATCGGGCTGACCCTGCAACTCTTGACCGTGATGTTGATGGCGATCAGCATTCCCCGCGAGCGGGAGCGGGGGACGCTCGACCAGTTGATGGCGAGCCCGATCAGCCGGACGGAGCTGATCCTGGGGAAGCTCCTGCCCTATTTCGGCATTGCGCTGTTCAACGTCATCACCATTCTCGCTGTCGCCGATCGAGCGTTTGGAATTCCCATTTTCAAACACCTGCCGCTGCTCTTGACGCTGTGCGCGTTGTTCGTGCTCACGTCCCTCGCTACCGGGCTCCTAATCTCGAGCGTCTCGCGCTCGCAGTTTCAAGCGGTGCAGATTGCCGTCTTCTATGTGCTGCCCGTCTTCATGCTCTCCGGCGCCTATGCGCCCATCGAACTGATCCCGGAGTACGTGCGTCCGATCTCGTACCTGTTCCCGCTGATGTATTTCTCGCGCGCTGTCCGAGCGGTCACGTTGCGCGGGGGGGATTTAGCGATGGTCTGGAAGGACATCGTCGTCCTCGCCGGGTTCGTGGTTCTCTTCCTGTACTGGGCGGTGCAGAGTTTCCACAAACGGATTGCGTAGGCCAAAGGCCGAGAGGTTCGCGGCGGGTCAGCGGCGCGCAATCGCGTGGTAGTAGGCTTCGTACTGCGGAACGATCAGCGCGGTGTCGAAATGCTCGACGGCTCGGCAGCGGGCGGCCGCGCGGAACTCGGCGAGGCGCGCAGGATCGGCGAGGAGGGTGACGGCGGCCTTTGCCATCCCCTCGATATCCCCCACCGGCAGTAGGAATCCGCATTTTCCATCTTCCACCACCTCGGGAACCCCGCCCACCTTGGTCGCGATCACAGGGACTCCGCAGGCCATGCCTTCCAGGGCTGCAAGGCCGAACGCTTCTTCTTCGCTCGGCAACAGGACGAGATCGGATACGGCGAGGAGCGACACGACGTCGTCCTGCTTTCCCAGGAACAGCACGTCTTGCTCGACCCCGAGCGTCTTCGCAAGATGCAGCGCTTGCGGGCGGTCCTGACCGTCCCCGATCAACAGGAGGCGCGCGGGAATCTTGTCGCGGACCTGCGCGAACACCCGGACCGCATCCGGCGCCCGTTTGACGGAGCGGAAATTCGAGAGGTGGACAAGGATGCACTCACCGCGCGGCGCGAGGTGCTCGCGAATCGTCGGCCGGGGATTGGGAGCAAAAAGGTGGGTATCAACAAAGTTCGGGATCACGACCAGCGGACGCTCCAGGCCAAAGACTTCGCGCGTCTTGGCCTGCAGATACTGCGAGATGCAGGTCACGCCGTCGGATTCCTCGAGCGCGAAGCGCGTCATCGGAAAGAGCGAGCGGTCATTGCCGACCAGGGTGATGTCCGTGCCGTGGAGCGTGGTGATGATGCGCGGCCCGCGTGGACCGAGGATCGCGCGCGCCAGGAACGCCGACACGGCGTGGGGAATCGCATAGTGGACGTGATAGATGTCGAGGGCCGCCTGCGCGCCGACCTCGGACATCTTGGCGGCGAGGGATATGGCGTAGGGAGAGTGTTCGAGCAAGGGATACTGGACGGTCTCGACCTCGTGAAAAAAGATCCGCTCGTCGTAGTGCTGGAGCCGGAAGGGGAGGGAGTAGCTGATGAAATGGATCTCGTGCCCGCGCGAAGCCATCGCCTTGCCGAGTTCGGTGGCGACGACGCCGCTCCCGCCATATGTTGGATAACAGGTGACGCCGATCTTCATGCGTCGCTCCGTCGCGTCGTCGCCGCGCCGTCCATTCCGAATGCATGGTCAGCGGTCGCCTCGCCACCCATCGGCAGCAGATCGTGAGTCCAGCCCGGTCCGGTGATGGCCCGCGTGAGGACCGAGAGCAGAACCGGCCCATATTTCGCGAGGTACGGGATCGCCGGATAGACCCGCTCCTGGGGTTTCCCGCCCGGCATGAGGCCTTGACGGAGACGCTGCAGCTGTTGCCGGGTGTCCGCTTCGCGCCGCTTCAGCGCCTGCACGACCTTGCGCTCCAGTTGATCGAGGTGGCCTTTGAGGTGACCGCCGGTTTGACCGGCTGTCGCGCTCAAGGTTGGATCGACGGCGGCCACTTGCTCGCGCACGCGCCCGAAGATCTCCTCGATCTGGACGCGCGCCGCCACGAGTGTCGCTTCGATATCGGGAGGGAGTTGACTGCGGAGCACCTTGCTCGCCAGCTGTTCCGGTTCCGCCGTCAAATCGGACAGGCGCAGCCGGAACCGTTCGAGGAGGCGCGGCATCCGGGCATCCAGGATCGTTAGCGAGGCCCGCGGTAGGATCGCGGGCATCGGCACCTCAAGGGCGGCATAGACATTTTTCAGCTGGGCGAAGTAGGCCAACTCACCGGGTCCGGCGATATACGCAATATTCGGGAAAATTGCGTCCTGGACAATGGGCCGCAAGGCGACATTGGGGCTGAACTGCTCCGGGGCGTCGCGGCAACACGCCAAGAGGCTATCCGGCGAAACGCTTTCGCCGGAATCGCGCAGCCGAAAGGCATCTGCGGTCCGGATCAGCGGCCGACGACCGTTCCGAATCCAGAACATATTCACGCCTTCCGGCCGGGCCTCGATCTGTGCGGGGTACCCGAGCGCCCGGAGCTCCTGGCTGGCGGCAAGGATCAACTCAGAGGTGCGCGGCGCCATTTCGAGTTCACGAGTGAATAGCGGAGCCGCCAGATGTTTGAGCGCGGGATCAGCGGCATCGGTGAGGACCAATCCCGCCTCTCCTAACAGGTGAAGCATCCAGCGCGCGAAGGCGTCGGCAAGCGTCCGTTCCGGTGCGTACGCGTCGGCGAGCGCCCGCTGCCACTCCGCGGTGAACTCCGTTTCGGGCAGCACCGACCAGAGCTGGGCCAGCGTGTCCTGGATGGCAGGTCCGAGGCGGAGCTGGGCCGGAAAGAAGCCCGGCGATCCCCAGCGCGTATGGCGGATTTCCACGGGGGTGCCACTCTGATCCGCAACCACCACGTGGTCCGCCTCTGCAATATCATGGTCCTCGGAGGCCAGCCAGAAAACCGGGACAACCGGTCGGCCAAGATCGGCTTCGAGTCTGGTGGCGACGACGATAGCGGTCATCGCCTTGTAGAGCGTATAGAGCGGCCCACCAAACAGTCCCGTCTGTTGGCCGGTGAAAACGGCCAGGCCGTCCTTGCGACACAGGTCGTCGATCCGGCGCAGGACGACGTCAGGCGCACCCCAGGCCTGATTCCGAGCACGGAGCATGCTCCGCAGCTCCTGGCGGGGAAACGTGCGAAGGTCGCAGCGGCCAGCGAGGGTGCGGAAGGTGTCGGGGGCGTGCGGGTCCACGGCGTAGAAGGGGGCCAGCCGGGCAAATCGATGCACGTAATCCTTGATCAACGGCGAGAATCCTGGAAGATCACGGATATCAAGCGGGGGCATGTGTGGGTCCTTTGGATAGAAGAATCATCGCCTGGGGTGGGAGCCTATCAGAGCAACTCCGACACGGCAACCCAGCATTGAGACAACGCCCCGCAGAGCCTTCGGTTTCGAGGTAAGCGTCGCGGGCGGGAACTTTTTCCTGGTCAAGGCGTCCAAGATGGGTAGTGAGGGGCCGTCTGGGAAACTTCGGGGAGGCTGAGGCTCGACGAGAACGAGGCAAAAAGCTCAGACTTATCGGGGGTTTTGCTTGACGCTCAGAGTCAAGGTTGATATAAACCACGGCTATGAATGCATTCAATCTCATTTTACAGGCCGGAGTCGTCGCCAAAGGTGTGCTGTTGATCCTGCTCCTGTTTTCGTTGGCGTCTTGGATGATTATTTTTCTGAAACTCCGTGCGTTTTCACAGGCGGACCGCCAGGACGAGCGCTTCCTCAAGGCGTTTCGGGATGCCAAGCAGCTCTCGGCAACCTACGAGGAGTCGCGCCGATTCCCGCGCAGCCCCTTGGCCGCCCTGTACCGCGAGGGCTACCGCGAGCTGAGCCTCGGGCTCAAGGGCACCCCGGCCAATCCAGGCACCTCTGCCGAGGCGGTCAAGCCCAGCGAAGTCGCTCCCGACGACTTGGTCGCACGGATCTCGCGCGGGTTGCGGCATGCCAGCCTCCGCGAAATCTCCGGATTGGAGCGGTCGTTGATTTTTCTGGCGACGACTGGAAATATCACGCCCTTCATCGGCTTGTTCGGGACGGTATGGGGCATCATGGATGCCTTCCATGGGATCGGCGTGACGGGATCGGCCAATCTGGGGACGGTGGCCCCCGGCATTGCGGAAGCCCTGATCACCACGGCGGCCGGACTGGCCGTCGCCATTCCGGGCGTAATCGCGTACAATTACTTTCTCAATCGGATCAAGCGGGCGGCGACCCGGATGGATCTGTTCGGCTTGGAATTCGTGGGAACCGCCGAACGGATCATTTTGCGCACGGGCCGCGCCTAGCACGCCGGTTTCTCTCCCTCTCGGAGACACTGGATGGCCGGAACGCCGATCGACATAGGCGGTGAGACGCGCCTGGGGCCTGCGCTCGCAGAGATCAACATCACGCCCTTCGTGGACGTCGTGCTGGTGCTCTTGGTGATATTCCTGATCACCGCCCCCATGATGCTGGGCGGGATCGACGTGAAGGTGCCCAAGACCGAGACGCGCACCTCAAAACCCGAGGAACGCCTCGTCCTGACCGTCACGCGGGATCGGGGTGTGTACCTGGAAAACCAGCCGATCAGCCTCGACCGGCTGACCAAGGTCTTGAGCGGGATGGTGCAGCGCAACCCCAAGGCCGCGGTCTTCCTCAAGGCCGATGAGGCGGTTGCATACGGCGTGGTCATGAAGGTGATGGACGTCATCAAGAAGGCCGGTATCGATCGGGTCGGCATGGTGACGGAGCCGGTGGCCGCCGGCGGGAGTTAAGATGGCCACCGCCGACCGCCTCCTCGCACCCGGTCCACGCCCCCATGACATGTTTCTGACCGGCGTGTTGTCGATCTTGCTGCATGCGCTGGTCGTCGCCGTCGTCCTCATTGTCCCGCGATTTCAGGTCGGAACCTACATCACCGTACCAGTGAGCTACACGGTCGACCTCATTGGGGGTGAGCCCGGCGGCCGCAGCAGAGAGGGGGCCCCGGCGCCCCGGCCTGCCACACCGGCGCCCGCAGCACCGGCCAAAGTGGCCCCTGCACCTCCGGTCCGATCCACCCCCCCCAGCCGTCCCAGTGAGGAGCTGACGCTGCCTGGCCGATCCGCGAAAAAAGCGCCAACGACGGAGTCACCCTTGCGCCCGGCGCCGATCGCCAAGGCCGAGCCGACCCGCACGGCATCTGCAGCACCTGTCGCCCCCGCATCGGCACCCCCTGCGCCAGCGGCACAGCCGAGTACGGGCCAAGTGGGCGCGAGAGGATCCGGGGCCGAGGTGGCTTCTGGCGCGGGCACGGGCAGCGGCGGAGGAACGGCGCTTGCCTATTATCTGACCTTGGTGGACCGCAAGATTGATGAGAACTGGGATCGGCTGGGCGGGGCCGCTGGACAAGAAGTGGTCGTCCGTTTTCGGGTGCTGGCGTCGGGCCAGGTGCGCGATGTCGAGCTGGAGGCCAGCTCCGGCAATAGCGGCCTGGACGCGTCGGCGCTGCGAGCGATCCGGCAAAGCACCCCGTTGCCCCCGTTTCCCAACCTCTTGACGGAATCGTCGTTGAACCTACGCTATCGTTTCGTGCTGGAGCGCTGAGTATGATGAAATGTCGGCAGGGGTTCGCAATTCTGTGCGCCGCCGTGCTGGTGGCGAGTGCGGTGCAGGCACAGGTGATCGATCGGACGCTGCTTGGGCAATCCGCCCAGAAGCTGACGATCGCGATTGGGGGATTCGCCCCGTTCACGATGGACGGCCAAGACCTGGGCAAGCTCGGGGCCGGCGTGCTGGATGCGGATCTGAAGTTCACCACGATCTTCGATGTGATGGAGGGGGCGATTCTGCCGTTTGATCCCACCACCCTCCAGCTGGATCAAGAGAAGGTCGCGTTCCCGGGCCTGGCGGCCTTGAAGGTGCAATTCTTGGCGATCGCCCAGGTCTCGAGCCGGGGCAAAGAAGCGGTCGTGGAAGGGCGGCTGTTTGACGTGAACGGCGGACGGGAAGTGTTCCGGAAGCGGTACGTCGGCGACCCGAAGTATTACCGGCTGATCGTGCACCGGTTCGCTGACGACATCCTGTTCAACCTGACCGGCGAGAAGGGTGTGGCGCAGACGCGGATCGCCTATGTGTCCACGGTCAGCCGCACGGCCAAAGAAATTTACGTGATGGACTACGATGGGGCGAACCCGAGCCTCCTCACCGGGAATCAGTCCATCAATGTCTCTCCCCGCTGGTCGCCGGACGGCCGCGTGCTGGCCTACACATCCTACCGCAACAACAACCCGGATCTGATGCTCCTCAACTTCGACAGCGGCCGCCGAGACGTCCTGTCCGCCCAGCGTGGGCTCAACATTACGCCGGCGTGGTCGCCGGATGGCCAGTGGGTTGTGCTGGGGATGAGCGGCGGCACCGGGAGCGGAACGAATCTGTACCTCCTGCCCAAGACGGGTGGAACCCCGAAGCCGCTCACGGCCGGTCCCGCCATCTCGGTATCACCCTCGTTCTCGCCGAACGGGCGGCAGATCGTCTTCAACTCCGATCGGGGAGGAACGCCCCAGATCTATGTCATGGACGCCGACGGCGCCAATCTGCGCCGGCTTTCGTTTCAGGGGACCTACAACAGCTCGCCGCGCTGGTCGCCGCGTGGAGACAAGATCGCTTTCATGTGCCGGCTGGCGGGCAATCAAATCTGTCTCATGAACCCCGATGGCTCCGACCTTCGTCAGCTCACGTCATCGGGCGCCAACGAGGATCCTGGCTGGTCGCCGGATGGCCGCCACATCGTGTTCAGTTCGAACCGGGGCGGCAGTCGTGCGATCTACGTCATGCATGTCGACGGATCGGAGCAGCGGCGGCTGACGAGTGGTGGGGAGGCGTACCTTCCGGATTGGTCGCCGGCGCCCTGATGCCGGCCGTATTTCTTGACGCGCCCGCAGACTGGCAGTGGAGCATGCCGGGCGAACGGAGGGACCATGCAGCGGTGGGGGCTCTGGATCGGCATGGGTGCGCTCGCACTCAGCGGGTGCGTCAGCTCTGGTGACATCGAGGCCCTGCGGCGCGACATCCTCGCCGTGCGCAGCGACGTCGCGGCGCAGGCGAAGGCAAACGAGAACTCGCGACAGTTGATGGACGAGCGGCTCCGGAAGCTGGAAAGCGAGGTGCAGAACCGCGTGGAGTCCTCGCTGCGCGAAAACCAGAATTCGCGGGTAGCCCTCAACCAACGGCTCGAGGAGCTGGGGACCGACACGCGGTTCGTCCAGGGGAAGCTGGAAGAGAATGCCTCGGCCATCCGAGACCTGCAGAACCGGGTGGACGACGCCGATCGGCGCAATCAGCAGACCGCGCGGCGGCTGGATGCGCTCGACCAGCAACTGCGCGCCCTCGGGCAACAAGGGCCGCGCAGTGACGCGACGCAGCAAGGCGCACCGCCGGTAGGGCAGCCGGGCGCGCCCGCACCGGTGCAGCCCGGCGTGATGCCGGCGCCTCTGCTCACCCCCGGCCCGTCCAGCGCAGCACCGGTACCGGCCGTACCGGCGCCCGCACCAGCGACGCCGACTCCTGCCCCTGCGGCACCGCCGGCCGCTCAAGTCATCCCGCCGCCCGAGGACCTCTATAAAGCGGCGCTTCAGGATTACACAAAGGGTGATTACGATCTCGCCATCACAGAATTCCGGACCTATCTGAAGAATTATCCGAAGACGGCGCTGGCTGCCAATGCGCAGTACTGGCTCGGGGAATGTCATTACAGCCAGAAGAACTACCCGCAAGCGATCGAGGCATTTGGGATGGTTGTGCGCGATTACCCGGAGAGCCCCAAAGTGCCCAGCGCCCTGTTCAAGCAAGGCGATGCGTACCTGCAAAGCGGCGATACGGCGCGTGGCACAGCCGTACTCTGCGAGCTGATAACGAAGTATTCCAAGACTCGGGAAGCCCGGCTGGCCCGCGACCGCAACGTGCGCTGCCGCTGAGCGGCGGCCCGCACTCGACAAAAAAACCGGCGACTCGAAGGAGTCGTCGGTTTTTTATGTGTTCGGCGGACTGTCTTACGGCGACAATCGCACGGTCAGCTCCTCCACTTGCCGGCGGAATGCGTCTTCCCCGGCGATCTTGCGCTTCACCTTTTCGCACGCATGAATGACCGTCGAATGGTCCTTTCCGCCGAAACCATCGCCGATATCCGGCAAGGATGCCTTCACGATCTCGCGACAGAGATACATGGCGACCTGGCGCGGCAGGACGATTGACTTGTTGCGGCCGCGCGAGCGCAGGTCTTCTACGCGCACGCTAAAGAACTCGGCGACAGCTTTCTGGATCGAGGAAATGGTCGGCAGGCGCTGCTGCTCGGCCGTCAACTCGCGGAGCACCTCCTGCGCCAGCTCCAGATTGATCTCCTGGTGTGCGAAGGAGGCCTGGGCGGCCAGGCGGACCAGCGAGCCTTCGAGTTCGCGGATGCTGGACTTGACATGCTTGGCGATGAACAAGGACACCTCGTCCGGGAGGCGCACGCCTTGGGCCTGCGCCTTTTTCCGCAGGATCGCCGCCTTGGTTTCGAGGTCGGGGGGCTGGATATCGGCGATCAACCCCCACTCGAAGCGGGACCGGAGTCGCTCCTCGAGTGTGGGAATTTCACGGGGCACGCGGTCGGAGCTGATCACAATCTGTTTCGAGGAATCGTAGAGGTCGTTAAACGTGTGGAAGAATTCTTCCTGGGTGCGCTCCTTGCCGGCAATGAACTGGATGTCGTCGACAAGGAGCAGGTCGAGGCCGCGGTAGCGGTTGCGGAATTCGACCGTCGCATCGAAACGGATCGCATTGATCAGGTCGTTCGTGAACTTTTCGGACGAGACGTAGGAGACGCGCACGCGTGGATCGCGCTGCCGGGCATGGTGGCCAATTGCGTGGAGCAAGTGCGTCTTGCCCAGTCCCACCCCTCCATAGATGAACAAGGGATTATACGTCTTCGCGAGCTGATCCGCGACGGCCATGCACGCCGCATGGGCGAACTGGTTGCTCGTTCCCACCACGAAAGAGTCGAATGTGTAGCGCGGGTTCAGTTGGGCGCCGTTGTCCCGCGACCGGCGGGGCGCGCGGCGCTCGCCGGGCTCGTCGGCGGCCGGGCGCGCCGTCAGGACATCCTTGTCGGGCAAGAGGAGTACGATCTCCACCTTGCTGAAGGTCAGGTCCTCCAGCGCGGAGCGGAGGAGGCCCAGGTAGTGTTCTTCGAACCACTCTTTGAAGAAGCGATTGGGAAGCAACACCTGGACCCGGTTCTGCTCGATCGCACCCGGCGTGAGAGGCCGGAACCAGGCTTCGAAACTCTGCCGGCTGACCCGACTGCGAATAACGGCCAGCGCCTCGTCCCAAACCTCCCGCAGGTTGATAGCTGTTGCTCCACTCATCGAGAATCCTCCCACGACTTATCCACAGCGTATAACATCCCGCAATGGGCCGAAATTATTGGAACTCGCTGGAGCGATGGTACGAAAAGTGGCCTCATTAACGCCGAGTGTATTATCCACAGGGTTATCCACAGGTGTGGATAACCGGAATGCCTCTATAACGCTGGGCTCGCGGGTTTTTCCCCAATTTCGCAGAATTGCAAAGTAAATGTAAACATGCTGGAAGCTGTTGAAATTAAAAGGGTTTTTGACTCACACTTCCGAACGGGCTCTTCTTTTAGCGCACGACGATCGGTAGTGTCAAGCGGCATTTTTGGGAAAATGCATGCGTTCTTAACCTCTGGAAAATACGTGGCTGCGCGTTTCACTTGACAGGGTTTCTCCCCTGCCGTATGTCTGTAGAGGCCAGTCTCCATCGGAAGGGATGCGCATGGCGCTGAGAATCGCAGGGCTCGTGACCGCAATTGGACTGCTGATGGCGGCGATTGCCGCCGCCCAGGTCCCGATCCGTGTCGGTGAGATTAACTCCTACAGTGGGATTGCTGCGGGCTTTACGCTGCCGTACCGCCAGGCTGTCGAGATGGCTGTATCCGAGGTGAACGGTGCTGGGGGCCTGCTCGGCAGAAACATCGATGTCTTATTTCGGGACGACAAAGGGAATCCGGCTGAGGCCGTGCGGCACGCCCAGGCGCTGGTTGCCGGCGATAAGGTCGCGCTCTTAACGGGCACATATCTCAGTAACGTCGGTTTGGCGGTCTCGGATTTTGCTCGCCAGTACAAAATACCCTTCCTCGCGGCCGAACCGCTCACCGAAGCGCTGACCTGGGCGCAGGGACACCGCTATGTGTTCCGAGTGCGTCCTAATACCTACACGCAGGGCCGCGTGCTGGCCGAACGCGCCGCCCGCTTGCCGTACAAGAAGTGGGCGGTGATCGCCCCCAATTACGAATATGGCCGCCGTGCTTGGGAAACGTTCTGGGGGAGGCTCAAAGAGCTGAAGCCGGACGTCCGGCTGGTTGGCGAACATTGGCCCACGCTGGGCAAGATCGAACCCGGAGAGTACGTCACCGCGATTCAAGGGGAGCAGCCCGAGGCGCTCTTCATTTCGTTGTTCGGCAGTGATTGGCTGGCCTTTGCTCGCGAAGGGATGACGCGCGCGCTGTTTCGCGACGTGTTCTCCGTCGGGATGCTGCTCGGCGAGCCGGAGTACCTGGACCCGCTGGGTTTGGATGCGCCAGAGGGTATGCTGGTGACCGGGTATCCCTGGTACGATATTCCGTCGCCTCAGCACCGGGCCTTTGTCGAAAGATTTCAAAAGCAAACCGGCCGGCATCCCATGATGGGGTCTTTGGTGGGCTATATCACTTTTCTGTCGGTCTTCGGTGCGTTTCGGAAGGCGCAAGACACCGCGGCCGAAAAGCTGGTGGGCGCGCTCGAGGCGCTCAAGGTGGATACCCCGATTGGCGCGATCACCTTTCGCCCATTCGACCATCAGTCGACGATGGGCGTGTGGGTGGGTACTACCAAGCTCGACCGATCGCGCGGGACGGCGGTGATGACCAACTGGGAGTATGTGCCGGGCGAGAAAGCACTGCCATCCGAGGCGGAGGTGCGCCGGATGCGTGAGGGCCGTTGACGTGCGGCCTCCTGCTCGACTGAAATGCTGGTGACTTCCATGCCATCTACTCTTACGGAGCCTTGACCCATCGCTCCCGATTCGGTGATGCATCCAGGCGCGGTGTTTCCCCCCTCCGGCCCGGTCACCACGGGCACCCGGCCATGATCCCTTTCATCTTGCAGATCCTCTCCGGGCTGACGCATGCCATGATCCTCTTTCTCGCCGCGTCCGGTCTCGCCTTGATCTTCGGTGTGGCGCGGACGATCAACTTTGCCCACGGCTCGTTTTTCATGGTCGGGGCATATCTGGCTGCGACCCTCGGACGGATTTTGCCCTTGGGTGGGGCAAATGTGTATGTAGGCATCCTGTGCGCGGCGGCGGTTGTAGCCGGTGTGGGAGCCGTCGTCGAAGTGGGGCTGCTGCGTCGCGTCTACCGGACCGTGGAGCTCCATCAACTGCTACTCACGTTCGCGCTCGTCCTCATCGTCAATGACGGCGTCCGCTTCCTCTGGGGGGCGGAGAACCGGCTGGGGCCGCGGCCGGTCGGATTGACGGGGGCGATACCAATTTTGGGCGCATCGTTTCCTGTGTATGACCTCGTGATCCTGGGCCTCGGTCCTGTCGTTGCCCTCGGTCTCTGGGCGCTGTTGCGCATGACGCGCTGGGGCATCCTGATCCGCGCGGCTGCGCAGGATCGAGAGATGGTTGCCGCGCTGGGGGTCAATCAGGCGCGGCTCCTGACCAGCGCATTCGCCCTGGGCTCGCTCCTCGCCGGACTCGCCGGTGGGTTGCAGATGCCGCGGCAGCCGCTCGACCTCGGTATGGACTCGGCGATCCTGATCGAAGCCTTTGTGGTGACCGTCATTGGGGGGATGGGAAGCATCGGCGGTGCGTTTCTCGGATCGGTGCTGATCGGGGTGCTCCACTCACTCGGGATTCTCTGGCTGCCGCGCGGATTACACCTGGTGTTGATCTTCGTCCTGATGGCGGCGGTCCTGATCGTCCGCCCGGCCGGGTTGCTGGGACGCATGACGCATGAGCCCCCCAGGACCCCCGCAGCGCCCGCTGACACGGGTGTACCCCGCTGGATGGTCGCGGGTGGGATCGGACTGCTGGCCATCGTCCCGTGGACCGGCTCGACGGTCTTGCTGCTGCTGGGCATAGAGGTACTTGCGTTTATGCTGTTTGCGGCCAGCTTGCAACTGGTGGTGGGGCTGGGCGGGATGCTCTCGTTCGGCCATGCCGCGTTTTTCGGCATGGGGGCCTACGGGGCGGCACTGGTGGCCACGAAGCTCGGCACACCCATGGCAGTGGCATTCATCGCTGGGCCGCTGACGGCCGCCGCGCTGGCCGGCGCTATCGGCCTATTTTGTATCCGGGCGAGCGGTATCACGTTCGCGATGCTGACCCTGGCCTGTGCGCAAGTGGCGTATGCGATCGTACACCAATGGTATGCGGTCACGGGCGGCGACAACGGCATCCTTGGGGTCTGGCCCGCGGCCGGCCTGGCCACCCCGTTCCGCTACTATGGGTTCACGCTGCTGGTCAGTGTGGGAGCGCTCGCGTTTTTGGCCCGGGTCAGCGGATCGAGCTTCGGGTTGACGCTCCGCGCTACCCGCGATCATCCGATCCGCTGCGCTGGTCTCGGCATCGACGTGACTCAGGTGCAGTGGGTCGCGTTTATAGTGGCAGGATTCGTCGCCGGGATCGGGGGGACAATTTTCGCGTTTCTGAAGGGGAGCGTGTTTCCGGAATTGTTTTCGATGGCATATTCGGTCGAGGGATTGATCATGATCCTGCTCGGGGGCCTCCAGTCGCTCTGGGGTGCGAGTACTGGCGCAGCCGTCTTCACATTGTTGGATGTCGGAGTCACGCGCGTCTCGGAGTACTGGCAGGCGGTCCTGGGCAGCATCTTGCTCGTGCTGGTGTTGTTCTGTCCCGACGGGATGCTGGGCATCGTCCGCGGGAGCCGTCGCCGTGGGTGAGTCCTTGTTGCAAGTCGAAAACACGTGGAAGCGCTTCGGCAGGTTCGCCGCATTGGCCGGCGTCACGCTCTCGGTGCACGCGGGAGAAGTGCGCGGGTTGATCGGCCCGAACGGTGCCGGGAAGACGACCCTGTTCAACGTCATCACCGGACAGCTTTCCTCCGATACGGGGACCATCCGGTTTCGTGGGGCGCGGATCGACGGCACGGCCCCGCATACGATTGTCCGGCAGGGGGTGGCCCGGACGTTCCAGGTGCCGGCGGCATTCCGGACCTTGACGGCGCGGGAAAACGTGCAGGTGGCGCTGGAGGCGCGGCGCGGCCGGCATGGGGCATTGTGGGGTCGCCCAAGGGGTTCCGCCGATGCCGACGCGTTACTGGAAAGCGTCGGACTCGGCGGGGCGGTCGACCAGCGCTGCGCGAACTTGTCGTTAAGCGATGTCAAGCGGGTGGAGCTCGCCCTCGCACTCGCCACGGAGCCGGCTTTGCTCCTGCTCGACGAGCCGGTTGCCGGGATGGCACGCTCGGAGCGGACTGACCTGCTAGCGCTCCTCGGACGCATCGTGCGGGCGAGAGGAGTGACGGTGCTGTTCATTGAACACGATATGGACGTGGTCTTCGAATTCGCGACCCGAATCAGCGTGATGCACCACGGCGCCATCGTCGCCGATGGACATCCCGATGTTATCCGGGTGAGCCCGCTTGTTCGTCAGATCTACCTGGGCGAGGAAGGTTGATGCCCGCAGCCCTGGACCCCATTCTTTCGCTGGACCAGATGGACGCCGGGTACGGTGCCGTGCGCGTGTTGTTCGGGATGAATCTGCGCGTGGGCTCCGGAGAGGTTGTGGCGCTTGTGGGTCGGAACGGGGCAGGCAAGACGACCACGCTGCGCGCGATCCTCGGCCTTGCCGATGTCAGCAGTGGACGAGTGATGTTTGGAGGTGCGGATCTTGCTGGCGAGTCCACGGATGAGCGGGCGCGGCGCGGCATCGGCTATGTTCCACAGGATCGTCGAATATTCTCGGGGCTGAGTGTGCGCGAGAACCTCGAAGTCGGCCGTCGGCAGGGGAAAGGTGAGTGCCCGTGGCCGGCCGAGACGGTGCTGGAGATGTTCCCCAGTCTCCGCGACCTGTGGCAAGCGGACGGGGGTGAATTGAGTGGCGGAGAGCAACAGATGCTCGCAATTGCCCGGGCGCTGATGGGCAACCCGCAACTCTTGCTGCTCGACGAGCCTTCGGAGGGGCTCGCACCATTGGTCGTCCGAGAATTGATGCAGCATATGAGGCATCTGAAGCGTAATGGCGTATCCATCTTGATGTCGGAACAAAACATGCGCTTTACCCGCCTCGTCAGCGATCGCCTCTACGTCCTGGAGAGTGGTCAAGTTCGGTTGGAAGGGCCTGGTGACGACCCTCGCATCCTCCTCGCGGCGAGTCAATACCTAACAATTTAATTGAAATATCTTTGATCAATTGCTCAGCGGGAATCCAGCTCGATATTGACAGATATCGGCTCAACTTTTATACTGCTGAATTATTAATACTGCTTGGAGGATGAACCGTGAGATTCGACCAGTTCACATTTAAAGCACAGGAAGCCATTCAGACCGCTCAGAAAGAAGCCGGCAACCTGCAGCACCAGGCGCTCGATGTTGAGCACCTCTTGCTGGCATTGATCGAGCAACCCGAGGGCATCGTTGGCTCGCTGCTCCAGAAACTGGGGGCGACTCCCCGTCAGATCGCGGCCTCCCTCCGTCAAGAACTGGACAAGCTTCCGAAAGTGTACGGACCGAACGAACCCTTTATCACGCCGCGGCTGAATTCCGTGTTCAAGCGTGCGCAAGAGGAGGCGGGGCGGCTGAAGGACGAGTTTGTCGGGGCCGAGCACCTGTTGCTCGGTATGGTTGATGAGAGCTCTGGGGTTGCGGCCCAGACGCTGCGCGCCGCCGGGATGACAAGGGACTCGGTCTATCAAGCTCTCCAGACGGTTCGGGGCGGTCAGCGCATTACCGATCCGAATCCGGAAGACAAATATCAAGCATTGCAGCGGTTCACTCGGAACCTGACGGACCTTGCGCAGAAGGGCAAGCTCGATCCGGTGATCGGCCGCGACGAAGAGATTCGCCGTGTCATCCAGGTGCTTTCGCGGCGCACCAAGAACAACCCGGTCCTGATCGGGGAACCGGGCGTCGGCAAGACCGCGATCGCCGAAGGGCTCGCCGATCGGATCGTCCGGGGCGACGTGCCCGAATCGCTGAAGAACAAAAGCGTCGTCGCGCTCGATCTGGGCGCTTTGGTGGCCGGGACCAAGTACCGCGGCGAATTCGAGGACCGGCTCAAAGCCTTGCTCAAAGAGGTGACCGAGGCCGCCGGCCAGATCATCCTGTTCATTGACGAGCTGCACACGCTGGTAGGCGCCGGCGCCGCCGAAGGGGCGATGGACGCGAGCAACATGCTCAAGCCGGCCTTGGCCCGGGGTGAGCTGCGCTGTGTGGGTGCCACTACGATCGACGAGTACCGGAAGCGCATCGAGAAAGATGCGGCGCTCGAGAGGCGCTTCCAGCCCATCACCGTACGTGAGCCGAACGTGGAGGAGACGATTTCGATTTTGCGCGGGTTGCGCGAGCGCTACGAGGTCCATCACGGCGTACGGATCCGGGACGCGGCGCTGGTTGCCGCCGCCACGCTCTCGCATCGCTACATCACGGATCGGTTCTTGCCCGACAAAGCCATCGATCTGGTGGACGAGGCGGCGAGCATGATCCGTATGGAAATCGACAGCCTCCCGGTCGAGCTCGACGAGGTGGAACGAAAGCTGCGGCAATTCGGCATCGAGCGCGAAGCGATGAAGCGGGACACCGACCCGGACACTCTGGAGCGTTTGGAGCGACTCGAGGCCGAGGTGGCCGAGCTTGAAAGTCGCCGCGCCGAACTACGGGGCCGCTGGGATCGCGAGAAGACCAGCATCCAGCGCATCCGTGCGCTCAAAGAGCAGATCGAAGCGGGGCGTCTGGCTGCCGCGAAGGCCGAACGCGAAGGCGACTTGGGCAAGGTCGCCGAGATCCGTTACGGCACCTTGGCCGGACTCGAGAAAGAGCTGAAAGCCGAGCAGACGGCCCTGGGCGCCCTCGAGGGCCGCGACCGCATGCTGAAGGAAGAGGTGGACGAGGAGAACATCGCCAAGGTCGTGTCCCGCTGGACGGGAATCCCCGTGACCAAGATGCTCCAGACCGAGACGCAGAAGCTGCTCAGCATGGAAGACAAGCTGCGGGAGCGGGTCGTGGGGCAGGGAGAGGCGATCATTGCCGTTTCCAACGCGATCCGCCGCGCCCGGGCGGGTCTGCAGGATGAGAATCGCCCGCTCGGTTCCTTCTTGTTCCTCGGGCCTACAGGAGTCGGAAAAACCGAATTGGCGCGCGCCCTCGCTGAATTCCTCTTCGATGACGAGCGCGCGCTGGTTCGCCTCGATATGAGCGAGTTCATGGAGAAGCACTCGGTTGCTCGGCTGATCGGGGCGCCGCCCGGCTACGTCGGTTATGAAGAGGGCGGCTACCTGACCGAGGCCGTGCGCCGGCGTCCCTACACGGTCGTCCTCTTTGATGAAATCGAGAAGGCGCATGCGGATGTCTTCAACATTCTGCTGCAGGTGCTCGACGAGGGGCGGCTAACCGATGGGCAAGGGCGCACCGTGGATTTCAAGAACGCGCTGATCATCATGACCTCAAATCTCGGCAGCCAGTTCATCCAGGAGGACGAGGACGAAGAGACCATCCGCAGTAAGATCGGCGATCTGCTCAAGACCGCGTTCCGCCCGGAATTTCTGAACCGGATTGACGAGACCGTGGTGTTCCATCGCCTGACCCAGCGCGAAATTAGACAAATCGTTGGGATTCAGATCCGGATCCTGCAGCGACGACTGGCGAGTCGGAAGCTGGAGATCGAACTGACGGATCGCGCGGTCGAGTACATGGCGCGCGAAGGATTCGATCCCCTCTACGGCGCCCGCCCGCTCAAGCGCGCGATCCAGCGGTTGATCCAAGATCCGCTGGCGCGCCGCGTCCTGGAAGGCGAGTTCCACGAGGGCGATCGTGTCCGAGTGGACCTCGAGGCCGGGGAGATCACGTTGGAGCGGCTGCCCGCCGAAAGTTCCGTTTGACGGCTTACGAGCGCATCGGTACTCTCCCTGTCATGAAACTCAATCGTCGAGCCGGCCCCGTCCTGGGGCCGGTCGCGACGGCGCTGGAACGTGCGGGCGTCCGCGATTCCGCCGTGCTCGTGGCCGTCTCCGGTGGGATCGACTCCATGGTCCTGCTGGACGTGCTCGTGCGGCTGCAGAGGCGGTTTGGACTTCGTCTCGCCGTCGGCCACGTACATCACGGCCTCCGAGGCCGCTCGGCCGACCGGGATTCCGCCCTCGTCAAGGCGACCGCTATCCGCCTTGGCCTGGCGTGTGCCGTGAATCGATTGACGCCGACAACGAAGCGGCGAGGTACGTCGGTCGAGATGTGGGCGCGGGACGCCCGCTACCAGACACTCGAGGCGCAACGCAAGGCTGTCCGGGCGGACTGGATCGTCACGGCCCACTCTCGCAACGATCAGGCAGAGACCGTCTTGCTGAATCTTCTGCGCGGCAGTGGGCCGCGCGGCCTAGCCGGGATCCCGCTGGCGCGCGGCCGCATCGTGCGTCCGCTGCTTGCGGTTGGGCGCCCGGCAATTGGGGCGTATGCGGCAGCGCGCGGCGTGCCCTATCGGGACGATCCCACCAATCGCTCCGGTGTGTACCTCCGAAACCGCATCCGGCGCGAATTGCTCCCGGCGCTCTCCGCATATAATCCGCGGATCGTCGATGCGTTGGTCGGGCTCGCGTCTGACCTCCGCGAGGATGACGACGCGCTTCAGCGGGCCGCCGGCCTGATCATGGACGGTGCCGCGCGCGGCGAGTCCGGGCGTGTCTGGGTTCGTGCGGTGGATCTGGCGGGCGTCGCGCCGGCCCTGCAACGCCGTGTGCTCCTCGAGGCCTTTCGCCGTGTAAGCGGCGGCCAGCACGGCCTGACCCGGAGGCACTTGGCGCTCCTCTCGGGACTGTTGCACAAACCGAGCGCGGTGCGCCTGCCGGGCGGCATGGGGGCGGTGCGGGACGGAAACGACGTCGTGATCGGGGCGGATACCCTGTTGGTCGCGCGCGCTGAAGCGACCCAAGTCGACGTCCCACTCCCGCCCGGTGTCTGGACGCCCTTCGGATCCGTCATGGTCCGTCTGCGCCTCGCGCGGAAGCGGCCGGTGTTGGGAGGGGCGAAAAAAGAGGTGCTCGCGCCGAGCGTTCTCGATGCCCCGCTCTGTATTCGGAATTGGCGCCCGGGGGACCGCTTCCAGCCCCTCGGTGTGCACGGGTCAAAAAAGCTGCAGGATTTCTTTGTGGACCTGAAAATCCCGAAACCAGATCGCCACCGGATTCCCTTGGTCTGTTCTGGCGAAACGATCGCTTGGGTCATCGGACATCGCATCGCGGAGCCATTTCGGTACCGTGGCGAGCGGTGCGCCTGCGTAGCCGAGTATCGGGCACTGCTCTAACGGTAAGCATTATCCGGCATTCTGGATCGTGCGGGCAGATCTGGCGGTACGTGAATCCGGGGCTTTTCGGTCTAGGTTTCCTATTGTCATTCTAGGGGTTCTCATGGTACAAGGGGCTATGATTGTTGGGTTCGTCGTGGTCCCTGGAAGGGGAGTTTGGCAGTGAATCCGTTCTTCAAGAATCTGGCCCTCTGGCTGGTGATCGGCCTGATCATGGTGCTGGTTTTCAATATTTTCAACCAGACCCAGCCCATGCAGAAAGAGCTGATCTTCAGCGATTTTATGAACAAGGTGGAGCGGGGTGAAGTCAGCGAGGTGACGCTGAAAGGCAACGATATCACCGGCCGGCTGACGGACAATTCTGTTTTTCGCAGCTATTCGCCCGATGATCGAGACATGCTTCCCCTGCTCCGCAAGCACGGCGTGAAGATCACGGCTAAGCCCTCTGACGGGCAGCCGTGGTATATGACCTTCCTCCTGTCCTGGCTTCCCATGTTGCTCTTCCTGGGGATCTGGATTTTCTTCATGCGCCAGATGCAAGGGGGTGGGGCCAAAGCCCTGTCGTTCGGGAAGAGCCGGGCGCGGTTGCTCTCCGATAAGCAGAACAAAGTGACCTTTGCCGACGTCGCGGGCGTGGACGAAGCCAAGGAGGAGTTGCAGGAAATCATCGAGTTCCTCAAAGACCCGCAAAAATTCCAGAAACTCGGTGGGCGCATCCCCAAAGGCGTACTCTTGATGGGCCCTCCAGGCACCGGCAAGACCCTCCTGGCACGAGCGATCGCCGGCGAGGCGAACGTCCCGTTCTTCTCAATTTCCGGATCGGACTTCGTTGAGATGTTCGTGGGCGTGGGCGCCTCGCGCGTCCGCGACCTGTTCGAGCAGGGCAAGAAGAACGCTCCCTGCATTATCTTCATGGACGAGATTGATGCCGTCGGCCGACACCGCGGTGCGGGACTGGGCGGCGGCCATGACGAGCGGGAGCAGACGCTGAACCAGCTCCTGGTCGAGATGGACGGCTTCGAATCCAACGACGGCGTGATCCTGATCGCCGCAACCAACCGTCCCGACGTGCTCGACCCCGCGCTGCTCCGGCCCGGGCGCTTCGACCGTCAGGTGGTGGTCGCCCGCCCCGACGTCAAGGGACGCGAGGGCATCCTCAAGGTTCACACCCGGAAGATCCCGCTCGGGCCCGATGTGGACGTGCAGGTGCTGGCGCGTGGGACGCCCGGCTTCTCGGGTGCGGACCTGGCCAACCTGGTGAACGAAGGCGCACTCTTGGCTGCCCGCGCCAATAAAAAGCTGGTCGAGATGGCCGACTTTGAGAACGCCAAGGATAAGGTCCTGATGGGCGTCGAGCGCAAGAGCCTGGTCGTCAGCGCGAAGGAGCGGCGCATCACCGCGTACCACGAGGCTGGCCATGCCCTGGTTGCCAAGCTCCTGCCGGGCACCGACCCGATCCACAAGGTCACCATCATCCCGCGCGGCCGGGCGCTGGGCGTCACGCAGCAGCTTCCGACCGAAGACAAGCACAACTATTCGAAGGAATTTCTCCTCAACGATATCGCCATCCTCTACGGGGGCCGGGTTGCCGAACAGCTGGTCTTCGGACCGGCCGAAGTGACTACCGGCGCCATGAACGACATCGAGCGGGCCACCGAGTTGTCGCGCAAGATGGTCTGCGAGTGGGGGATGAGCGAAACGATGGGACCCCTCCAATTCGGCAAGCGCGAGGAAATGGTGTTCCTCGGACGCGAGATTGCCCAGCACCAGGACTATAGCGAGCACACCGCGATGGAGATCGATCGCGAGGTGCGGCGTATCGTGATGGACAATTACGAACGGGCCAAAGACTTGGTGCAACGCCGCGTGGCTGTCCTCCACCGCCTGGCCGACGCGCTTCTGGAGCGAGAGGTGCTGGACGGGGCCGAGATCGACGCCCTCGTGAAGGAGACCGGGTCCCCGGCCCCTGCGGCCGCCGCCTGACGACGCCTCCAGGCCCATCCCGGGATGACTTCGCGTGCGATGCACACGGAGCAGTCATGCGCCTGGAGATCCCTGCATTCCGCGCTCGCGCGGTCCCACGCTGCACGTTTCGAGTGGTTCCCATCTCAGCGATTCATCGTGCCCGCACCTACAGGATGAAAGATCGGCCGTTTCTGCGACAGGAGAGATAGGTGTTCACTCTCTTTCAGCAGTTCCGCTGGATCGACGCGCTCGACATCCTGATTGTCGCGTTCGTGATCTACCAGCTCATTCTCGCCCTGCGCGGCACGCGCGCGTTTCAGATGCTCCTCGGCCTCGGTCTAATTTACCTAGCAGCCTGGGTCTCCCTCCGCATCGGATTGATCACGGTGAACTGGGCACTGTCCAACCTCCTGACGGTCTGGCTACTCCTGGTCATCATCCTCTTCCAGCCGGAGTTCCGGCGGGTCCTCGCCAGCGTCGGACGACGGGGCAGCTTGCTGGGGGCATTTTGGCGCTATCAAGAAGCGCACATGATCGACGAGGTGGTCCGCGCCGTGACCGGCCTGGCCGGCAAGAAGATCGGCGCGATCCTCGTCGTCGAGCGCGAGTCCCGGCTCACCGATTTGGTCGATTCGGGCACCCCCATCGACGCGATCGTCTCTCGACGGCTCCTCGAATCCATTTTCTATCCGTATTCCCCGCTGCACGATGGGGCGGTGATCCTGAGTCGCGACCGGGTCGTGGCCGCGTCGTGCTTTCTCCCGCTCAGCATCAATCCCGACTTGCCGCGGGACCTCGGGACTCGCCATCGAGCGGCGGTGGGGATCAGCGAGGAAAGCGATGCCCTCGCGGTGGTCGTGTCGGAGGAAACGGGCATCGTCTCGCTCGTGGTGGGCGGTGAGATCGTGAGCAACCTGGACGGCCCGAGCCTCCGGCAGCGGCTCAGCCAGCTCCTGCGCCCGCGTCCGTTGCGGCCCAAAGAGTCTGAAGCGAAAGTCGCGAGCACGGCCACCGAGGCGAGGCGGTCGTAGGGCACTATGCAACGATGGCTCGTCCACAATCTCGGCCTAAAATTGGTCGCCCTGGGGCTGGCGGCGCTCCTGTGGATGGTCGTGGTCGGCGAGCAGAAGGTGGAATTGGTGGTCGAGGTGCCGATGACCTTGCCGATCCCGCCCCGTTTCATGGTGGTGAACAACCCGCCAGATATGTTACAAGTCCGCCTCCGTGGACCGAAGGGGCTGATCAGCTCGCTCCGCACCCGCGAGATTCACCCCGCAGAGCCGGCCAACGTCCTGACCGAGGGCGAAAACACGATCCCCCTCGGCGAAGACTTGATCCGGGTGCCGCGCGGCATTCAGGTGATTGATGTCGCGCCTCGGCGGATTCGTATCGTGCTCGAGCCGATCGTGGAGCGCGAAATCGAGGTGACGTCACGCCTGGACGGAACCTTGCCGGATGGTCTGTCCGTGCGGCGCGTGACGGCGGTTCCTGATCGCGTCCGCATCGTCGGACCGGCCAGTGAGGTGCGCCGGGCGACCCGCCTGCAGACCTATCCGGTCAGCCTGAACGGACGGCGGGCCTCGTTCGCCGCGCCGGCGCAATTGGAGCCGATCGGCACCCGCACCCATGTGGAGGGCAGCGAAACCGTCACCGTCGAGGTCGAGGTCGGCAAACGATCCTGACACGCCCACCTGGGCGTTGGAGGCATGGCATGGCACGGCTGTTCGGGACGGATGGGGTCCGGGGCGTCGCCAATCAAGAGCCGATGACCCCGGAAACGGTCATGAAGCTCGGGCGTGCGGTGGCACACCATTTCGCGGGCACGGGCGGCCGCCGCACGATGGTGATCGGCAAGGATACGCGACTGACCGGCTACATGTTAGAGACCGCTCTGACGGCGGGCATTACCTCGGTCGGCGTCGATGTCCTCTTGGTCGGCCCGCTTCCGACGCCTGGCATCGCCTTCATCACCCGCAGTCTGCGCGCGGATGCCGGCGTCGTGATTTCGGCCTCGCACAATTCGTTCGAGGATAACGGCATCAAGTTCTTCTCGGGCGAGGGGCTCAAGCTGCCCGATGCGTTGGAGGCCGAAATCGAGGCGGCGATTTTCAGCGGGGCGATCGACCGCATCCGCCCTCCGGCGCGCGACATCGGCAAGGCGCACCGGGTGGTGGATGCGGCGGGACGCTATATCGAATTTGCTAAGAACTGTTTTCCGAAGCGGCTGACCCTGCGCGGACTCAAGATCATCGTCGACTGCGCACACGGGGCGACCTATCGCATCTCTCCAACGGTGTTGCGCGAACTGGGCGCGGACGTGATCGCGCTGAATGTCGCTCCGGACGGCCTCAACATCAACGACGGGTGCGGCTCGCTCCACCCCGAAGATTTGCAACGGGCGGTGGTCGCGGAGGGCGCGCACGTCGGCTTTGCCCATGACGGCGATGGCGACCGCGTCCTGGCGGTGGACGAGCAGGGGACGCTAGTGGACGGGGACCAGATCATGGCCGTGTGCGGCATCGATCTGGCCGCCCAGGAGCGCCTGCCGAAGCGTACCGTGGTCGCGACGGTCATGAGCAACCTGGGGCTTGAGGTCTGTCTCCGGGAAGCGGGCATCCAGCTCGTGCGGACGGCCGTGGGCGATCGGTATGTCCTCGAGGCGATGCTCAAGGAAGGGTACGGCCTCGGCGGCGAGCAGTCAGGCCACGTCATTTTCGCCGAGCACAACACAACTGGGGACGGCATCGTGACCGCGTTGCAGCTCCTCGCGACGATGGTCCGGACCGGCAAGGCGCTCTCGGAGCTGGCCGCCTGCATGCGGCACTACCCACAGGTGCTGCACAACATTCGGGTGTCTCGGCGGGCCGATCTGGCCGGCCTGGTGGACGTGCAGGCGGCGATACACATGGCGGAAGTCGAACTCGGGGACCGGGGCCGCGTGCTCGTCCGATTTTCGGGCACCGAGCCGCTCCTGCGCGTGATGATCGAGGGCCCGGACGATACGTGTATTCAGAAGCTGGCCGAGCGAATCGGCGCAGCGGTCCATGCCGAGCTCGGATAATGCCATGCGTGGTGCGCCTGTCGTGTGGAGCGCAGGCATGCCTGGGCGAATCGGGGGGAGACGATGGCGACGCTGATTGTCGGTCTCGATGCCTTAGGCGTGCTGCGCGCCGCATCCGGCGCCCGCGATCCTGACCCGGTGGCGGCCGCCGTGCTGGCCGAGCTGGCCGGGGCGGGCGGGATTCGCGTCACGCTGACAGCCAGTGCGGATGGCATCGGCGAGCGGGACATTCGCCTGCTGCGTGAGGTGGTGCGGACCGTGCTCGCCTTGCGCATTGGCCCCGACGAGGACGGCCTCAAGTTGGCGCTGGCCGTGCGGCCGGATTTAGTCACGCTGGTGCCCGGCGCCCGGGAAGGGTTGGGACGCGATGCGGGCCTGGATGTCGAAGACCGACGGGCGGAGATCGCCCCGATACTCGATGCATTGAAGGGGAGCGGTATCGTCGCCGCGGTCGCGGTGGAGCCTCTGCCGCAGCAGGTAAAGGCTGCGCAGCGGGCGGGTGCGGCGGCGGTCCTGCTCCACACCGGCCGCTTCTGCTGGGCGGCGACCGATGCGAGCCGTGCCGTGGAATTCGAGGCGTTGACCAATGCGGCCAAGGTGGCCCAGCGGCTAGGGCTGGTCGTCCACGCCGGGGGCGGCATTGGTGTGCAAAGCGCAGGAGAAATTGCTGCGCTCTCGGAGATTGCCGCCGTGGACGTCGGACACGCACTGATCGCCCGTGCGGCGCTGGTCGGAATGGGAGAGGCGGTGCGCGGGTTCCGCGCCGCACTGGCCGAGGGCGGCCGATGATCCTTGGCCTCGGGACGGACCTGGTCGAGGTTGGGCGCGTTGAGGACATCTACCGGCGACATGGGGACCGTTTCCTTGACCGGGTGTTTACGCCCACTGAGCGCGCCGACTGCTTGGGCCGTGCGCGACCTGCCATCCACTTGGCCGGCCGGGTCGCCGCCAAGGAAGCGGCCATGAAAGCGTTGGGGACGGGGTGGGCCGGCGGTGTGCATTGGACGGATATTGAAGTGCAGGCGACGGCAGGCGGTGCGCCTGCTCTGACGTTCGGTGGAGGCGCCCGGCGGCACGCGGAATCCCGCGGTATCCGGCAGAGCTGGCTCAGCCTCTCGCACGACGGCGATTATGCGACGGCCGTGGTGATCGTGACCGACTGAGGAGCGTGCGCGATGCGGCGAGTCCTCGAAACCGGAGAGATGCAAGCGCTTGATCGGCAGGCCTCCGCCTGCTACGGCATCCCGTCGCTGCTGTTGATGGAGAACGCAGGAGGCGAGTGTGCGCGCGCCCTGTGCAGCGCATTCCCGTCCCTATCCGGCGGGGTCCTCGTCTTTGCGGGACGGGGGAATAACGGCGGAGACGGCTTCGTGATCGCCCGCCGGCTGTTCTGCCGCGGCATTCCTGTCCATACCGTCCTGGCCGGCTCGTCCGACGAGGTCCGGGGCGATGCCCGCACCAATCTTGACATCCTACGGCAGATGCGCGCGCCGCTGCACGAGGTCGGCCCGGGGCAGGATGTGGGGGCGGTCGAGCAGCGTATCGCCTCGGCCGACGTTGTGGTGGATGCCCTCTTGGGCACCGGCACACAGGGCGGCGCCCGCGGCATCGCCGCTCAGCTGATCGATCTCATCAACCGATCCGGGAAGCCGGTGCTCTCGGTCGACTTGCCGTCCGGCTTGTGTGCCGACCTCCCGATGCCGAACGGGCCGGCGGTGCGTGCCACCCTGACCGTCACCTTCGCGTTTCCCAAACCGTGCCTGGTTCTCCCGCCGGCCGCCGATCACGCCGGTCGGGTCGAGGTGGTCGACATCGGGATTCCCTGCCGACTTGCCGAGGCCTCAGCGCCCCGGCTTGCAGTGTTCGAGGTGGGTGACGCCCGCGCGGCATTCCCGGGTCGTGCGACGGCTGCGCACAAGGGCAGCTTTGGTCACGTCTTGGTGGTAGCGGGGTCGCCGGGGAAGACCGGTGCGGCGGCGATGGCGGGCTTGGCCGTTTTGCGCGCCGGGGGCGGTCTGGTCACGGTCGCCGTACCGCAAGGCGTTCACCCGGTCGTGTCCACTAAGGTCACGGAGGCCATGACCGCGCCGTTGCCGCAGACGGATGACGGCTGCGTGGGGCGAGCGGCGCAAGAGGTTGTCGAGCGCCTGGCGGTCGGCAAGCGTGTGGTGGCGATCGGTCCGGGCCTCGGCACGCATCCCGAGACCCGCGCGCTGGTGCAGCATTTGGTGCGCACGCTGCCCGTGGCGATGGTGATCGACGCCGACGCCCTCAACGCGTTGGCCGGACAGGTTGACAGCATGGCGGCTGCGCCGGCGGCGCGAATCCTCACGCCGCACCCCGGGGAATGCGCGCGGCTGCTCGATCTGGAGATGACAGACGTGCTGCGGGACCGCGTCGCCATTGTTCGGGGCACCGCGACGCGCACGGGATCTATTCTGGTGTTCAAGATGGCCGGGACCTTGGTGGGTGACGCTCAGGGCTTGGTGACCATCAATCCGACTGGCAACCCCGGCATGGCGACCGGCGGTGCGGGGGACGTGCTGACTGGCGTGATCGCGGGACTGCTCGCTCAAGGTGCGAGTCCGGAATTGGCGGCGCGCGCGGGCACCTTCGTGCACGGCGCCGCCGGGGATCTTGCCGCCGCACGTCTGGGCGAGACGGGCCTGATCGCCGGCGATATTCTGGACGCGATCCCCAGTGCAATCGACTCTGTGGTCGGGACGGGCCATGGATACGCCTGAGACATGGCACGTGGAGTCCTTCAGTCCCGAGGTCACGCGCACGATGGGTGTTGCGTTAGGGCGGCTGCTCCAGCCGGGAGACGTGGTGGCGCTGCTGGGCGAACTCGGAAGCGGCAAGACGGTGCTGGTCCAGGGCGTCGCCGCGGGATTGGGCTGTCCTCCGGACGAGGTGCACAGCCCGTCGTTTACGCTGGTCAACGAGTACGCCTGTAACGGCCGCGGCGGCGTCTTGGCCCATGTCGATCTGTATCGGATCCGGTCGGAAGATGAGTTGCCAGGCTTCGGCTGGGATGCATACGTGGGAAGCGCGGTCGTGCTCGTCGAGTGGGCAGATCGGGCCGGAGCGTATTTGCCGGCGGATCACCTGCGCGTGCAGTTGGTACCGGCGGGTGTCTCGCATCGGCGGATCGCGGTCGAGGGCACGGGTCCGCGCGCACGGCATCTGCTACGTGCGTGGGGGCCGATGCTGAACGGTATGCGGTAGCGAGACCCGCGGGACGGAGCGTTCCGCATTTGCCGGACGCCAGATCGTGCGGGCGCCGGATGAGGTCGGCCATGACGATTGTGGCGATTTCGCGGGAGATGGGCAGTGGTGGGTACGAGGTGGCGGCTGCGGTGGCCAAGGCGCTGCAGTTCGAGTATGTCGACCGGGAAATTCTGCTCCTCGCCGCGCGCGAGCATGCCGTGCCCGAAGAGAAGATCACGGACGTAGCCGACCGGCATCTCTCACTCTGGGAACGGTTCGACGAGGAGAAGCGACGCTACCTCACGTTCCTCGAGGCGGCCTACTACAGCTTCGCAGAGCGCGGAAATCTGGTGACGGCGGGACGCGGCGGCCCGTTTTTCCTCCGCGATGTGAGCCATGCGATCCGCATCCGGATCATGGCGCCCGCCGATGTGCGGATCCGGCGGGTGATGGAACGGGAGCAACTCGGCCAGAAGGCGGCCGCAGCCAAGGTCCGCGATTACGATCGAGAGATGGCCGCCCGGATCGATTATCTGTACGGCCTGGACTGGACCTCCCCTGAAAATTACGACCTCGTCCTCAACACCGAGGCGAACAGCTGGGACTTTTACATCGACCTCCTGGTCTGGGCGGCGAGGCATCCGCGCTATCAACCAACCCCGGAATCGCTCCAGCGTGTGCGCGATCTCAACCTCGCCGCCCACGTTCGCGCGGCGATTGCGACCGATCCGGTGACCAAGAATATTAATATCGAGGTGGCAGCGCAGACCGGGCAGGTCGCGCTGAAGGGGGTCGTGTTCAGTCCGGCCATGATGGATGCCGCCGCCGCCGTGGCGCGCCGGGTTCCGGGGGTGATCGGGGTGTCGTGCGAGGCGGTCGAGATCCCGCGCGTGTACCCCGGTCCCATCATGTGACGCACCCGCAAAGCGCAACGCCGGTGTTCCCACCCACCCAACTGCGCCCGGGGCGGAGGCCGATCTGACTTCCCCCCACGCGTTGGCGGCATACTACGCGTGCTATTTCGCCGCCATTGGCGTCCTCGAGCCATACCTCGTCCTGCTCTGGGGCAGCTTCGGTTTCACCCCCGCTCAGATCGGTGTTCTCGCGGCCATTCCGTCCTGCATCGCGATTGTGGCCCCGTCGCTGTGGACCGCCATAGCCGATGTGACCCGCCGGGGAGAGCGCATCTTTGCCTGGAACACCATCGCAACCGCATGCGTGGCGCTGCTGCTCCCGAGCGCGCTGGGACCGATCCTTGCGGCTCTGCTCCTTGCCACCCTGGCGTTCCTGCGCGCGCCGCTGATCCCGCTTGCCAACAGCATGACCTTTCGGGCGCTGAACAACGATCGGTCTCGGTATGCGAGCATCCGCCTGTGGGGAACCATCGGGTACATCCTGGCCGCGATCGCGGCAGGGGTGTTCATCGACCGCGTGGGCATCGCGCTCGGCATCCTGGGGGCCGGCGTCGCTCTGGGTGGTGCGGCCGCCATCGCAGCCACCGGGCCATCTCGACGCGGGACACCGCTCTCCTCGGCCCAGTGGAGAGCAATGTTCGACCTCGTCCGGGATCGGCACCTCCTCGTAGTGCTCGCCACGACCGCCCTCGCGCGAGTGAGCTCCGGCGCGTACGACACCTTCTTCAGTATCCATCTCGCGGTGCTCGGATTTTCGAAGACCTTTGCGGGCTGTGCCTGGGCGCTGGCAGCCGGCAGCGAACTCATCCTGATGCTGGGCTGGCATAGGCTGCGGGTCCGCCGGTCGGCCCGGCAAGGGCTCATGATTGCGCTGGCAAGCCATGCGCTCCGCTGGTTGCTCTCTGCCTTCGCGGAAGGCCCCATTGCGGTGCTGGCGATCCAACCCTTGCATGCATTCACGTTCGGCGCATTCTACTTAGCCTCCGTGGAGCGAATGGATGAGCTCGCGCCCGCGGGCCTGCGCGCCACTGCGCAGGGACTCTTCGCCTCCTGCGCATTCGGCCTGGGCGGCACGCTCGGAAGCCTGTGGGCTGGCGCCCTTTTCGCGCGACTCGGAATGGCCGGCCTCTACATGGTAGCGACTGTGCTCTCGGCTGGTGCCACCCTGTTCTATGCCGTCAGGGGACAGTCCGCCGAGGCGCTCGCCGTGACGGGTCATGGGAAGGCAGCCGGATGAAGATCCTTGCGCGCCTGCCGCTCCTGCTGTTTGCCGTGAATCTGCTCAACTACATTGACCGGCAGATTGTCTTCGCCGTGTTTCCGGCAATCCAGCAGGATCTGCATCTCTCGGACACCCAGCTCGGCCTCCTAGCCTCGGCATTCATGTGGGTGTATCTCGCGACGGCCCCGGTCTTCGGGCTGCTCGCCGATCGGGGGAAACGTCCCGTTCTCATGGGAATTGGCGTCACTATCTGGAGCGCATGTACCGCCATGTCCGGCCTGGTGCGTAGCTACGCCGGGCTGGTTGCCGCGCGCGCAGCGGTGGGGGTCGGAGAGGCGAGCTATGGCGCGATCGCTCCCGCGGTACTCTCGGACGCCTGTCCGCCTGAGCAGCGCGGTCGATTGCTGGCATTCTTTTCGATGGCGATCCCCGTCGGCAGTGCGTTGGGGTACCTGTTGGGCGGCGCCTTGGAGCAGGCAGTCGGTTGGCGCGCCGTCTTCATGCTCGTCGGCATCCCCGGAATCATCGTGGCGGTTCTGGTCAGTAGACTTCCCGATCGCTTGCACGACGCCGTCCAGGACGGGCGGGCTCGTCCGGGCCGTGCGGCGTATCGCGAATTGCTGAAGACTCGCAGCTACCGCGCCAACTGTGCGGCCATGACAGCGATGACGTTTGCCCTAGGCGGGATGGCGGCCTGGGTACCGACGTACTTGGTGCGCGTGCGCGGGATGGCGCTGGCGGAGGCGAATCTCGTCTTTGGACTGCTCACCTTGGCGAGCGGCATCGGCGGAACCGTGGCAGGAGGATGGCTCGGCGATCGCCTCCTGCGCCGGCATCCGGCCGCCCATTTGTTGGTTTCAGGCGCGGGGCTGATGCTGAGTGTTCCCTGCGCCGCCGCGGTCATCTTGGCGAACGAGCGGTCGACTGTGCTTGCGGCCATCTTCTTGGCTGAAGTGTTCGTGTTTCTGAACACCGGTCCGCTGAATGCGGTCATCGCCGCTGTGAGTGGGGCGCCGGTGCGGGCAACGGCGTTTGCCATCAACATCTTTGTCATTCATCTTTTGGGCGACGCCATCTCGCCGACCATCATGGGGCTCCTGTCCGAGCGGTATGGGCTGGCGAGTGCGTTGTGGATTGCACCGGCGAGCCTCCTCCTCGCTGCCGTGTGTTGTTTCTGGGGGGGCCGCGTTCTGCCTGCCGACATCGAGCGGCTGACGGGGGCCATATAGCGCACCTGTTGGCCGTGGCATCCTTGCGCCGTGCTCTCCTTCGGCAGTATACTCACGCATTACGAGGAGCTCATGCGCGTTTTGGGAATCGAGACGTCCACCCTGCAGGGCGGCGTAGCGCTGGTGGACGGAGAGCATGTCGTCTGTGAGCATACGCTCAGTGTCCAGGTGACCCATTCGGAGCGCCTGCTGCCGGCGATTGATGCCGTGTTGAGGGATGCAGGCGTGGGACTCACCGACGTGGAGGGTCTGGCCATCAGCATCGGGCCGGGGTCGTTCACCGGATTACGCATCGGCCTCAGCACGGTGAAGGGCTTGGCGTATGCCACCGGTTTGCCCGTGGTCGGCGTGCCGACACTGGAAGCGATGGCCTGGCTCCTACCGGCTGCGCGCTACCCAATCTGCCCGGTCCTTGACGCCCGCAAGCACGAGGTATACGCCGCGCTGTTCCGTCATGCAGAGACGGGCCTCGTGCGGCTCTGGGATGATCGGGCACTCTCTCCGGAACGCGTGTGCGACCTTGTTGACGGCCCAACCCTGTTTATCGGAGACGGGGTGGGGGCCTATGCGGATCTCTGGCAGTCGCGGTTGGGTGATCGGATGATCATTCCCCCCGTGTTTGCGCGCGCGGCGCGGCCCGCCGTGATCGCGGTGCTGGGGCGCGATCGGTTCATGCGGGGCGAGCGAGATGACGCTGGGAGTCTCGTGCCTCGGTATCTTCGCCCGTCCGAGGCTGAAGCGCGCCGGCGGGCCGCCAGGCCTGGCCTGCAGGCATAGGCGTGAGTTCGCCCCAAGTTCCAGAGCTTGCCATCGCACCGATGCGCCGCGAGGATCTCGCCGAGGTGATGGCGATCGAGGTCGCCTCATTTGCACTCCCCTGGACGGAAGAGATGTTCGCCAACGAACTGGTGCGCGGGACGCTCTCGGAGCTTTTGGTCGCCCGGCTGGCGGGCGCCGGCGATCCTCCGCCGCTGGGCGGCTACATCTGTGTGTGGGTCGTGACGGACGAACTGCACATTAACAACCTGGCGGTCAATCCGCGCTGGCGAAGACGGGGCATTGCAGCAGCTCTGCTGGAGTGCGCTTTGACGCGGGGACGGGACAGCGGGGCACGTGCGGCGTATTTGGAGGTACGGGTCTCCAATGGTGCGGCGCAGGGCCTGTACCGGCGGTTTCATTTCGCCCCGGTCGGGGTACGCACCCGCTATTACACGCACCCGGTTGAAGATGCGCTCATCATGCGCCGCGAGCCGCTCTAGCCGTCCCTTGACACAGGTTTTCGGCCGCGGCTCCTGTGCCGACACCTCGACCTGAGGAGGACACAATGATTGATAAGGAACTGCTGGACATCTTGGCGTGCCCGAAATGCAAGGCGCCGATCCGATTGGACGACGCAGCGCAGCGGTTGATCTGTACCGCTGCATCATGCGGTCTGCGGTATCCCATTCGAGACGGCATTCCCGTCATGCTGATTGACGAGGCCGAGCCCCCGTCTGCCTGAGAGACGGCACCAGCCAGTGAACATGCGCACGCTCGAATTACCGCGTTGACCTCAGAGGGAGGTCGCATACCTATCATCGAAACCCGCGCCGGTTGGCGTGGGACAAACCGTCAACTCGTCGGTGGGGCAGATGCCCGCGTCTGTATCGAGCGTTCGCAGGCGAAAGCATGAGTAAGGCGTTCCTCACCGGGGCGGCGGGCTTTGCCGGCTCGTTTTTGACGGAGTTGTTATTGCGCCGCGGCGACCGGGTCTGCGGCCTCGTCCAGCCCGGGACATCGACCGCGTATCTGCAGGCGGCGCAAGCTGGGCCGGATGCGGCTCGGCTCGAACTGGTCAGCGGTGATCTCCTGGATAGGCAAGAGTTGCGGACGATCGTCGGCGATTGGCAGCCAGACGCGATTTACCATCTGGCCGGTCAGGCCTCGGTCCGCCGCTCGCTGGACGATCCGGCAGAGACGTTCCGGGTCAACGTGCTCGGGACCCAGGCAGTCCTGGAGGCCGCGCGTGCGGCGCGTCGGCTGCGTATGCTGCTGGTGAGTTCGGCCGACGTCTACGGGGTCGCCTGCGAGGGCGGCCATGCGGTGGCCGAGGACGCTCCATTGTTCCCATTGAGTCCATACGCGAGCAGCAAGGCGGCCGCCGAAGCGCTCGCGCGGCGGGCTGCGCAAGAAGACGGTCTGGAGATCGTGACGGTGCGCCCGTTTCCGCATACCGGGCCGCGGCAATCGCCCCAGTTCGTATTTCCGAGCCTGGCCCGGCAGGTGGCCGAGATCCGCGTCGGGCTGCGGCCTCCGCGTCTCGAGGTCGGCAATCTGGATGCGCGCCGCGACCTCGGCGACGTCCGCGACACAGTGCGTGGGTATTGGCTGGCAATGGAGCGGGGGAAGCCGGCTGCGGTGTATAACATCTGTACCGGTCAGGCACCGAGCGTGCGAGAGGTCTTGGATCGCCTGATACGCTTGGCCGGTGCATCCCTCGAGGTTGTGGTCGAGCGGGACCGTCTTCGGTCCGCCGATGTCGATGCGCTCATCGGTAACGGGGCTCATTTCCGTACCGAGACAGGCTGGGCACCCACCCATTCGCTCGATGACACTTTGCGGGACCTGCTGGCCTACTGGGAAGCCGAGTCTATAGGGAATCGGGCATGAACCGTCACAGCGCCCCGGCGGGAGCACACCCGCTCTACCTGTCCGTGATCGTGCCGGTGTACAACGAAGCCGCGAATCTGGGAGAGTTGTTTACACGGCTGCACGCAGTGCTCGTGGCGCTGGGGCGGTCCCACGAGATCATCTTCGTGGACGACGGCAGCCGGGATGCCTCGGCGGACATCCTGGCCGATCTGTACGCCCGCCATCCTGCCGTCCGGGTGATTCGGCTGAACCGCAACTACGGCCAGCACGCCGCCATTTTTGCCGGGCTAGACCACGCGCGGGGCGAGGTTGTCGTCACACTGGACGCGGACCTCCAGAATCCGCCGGAAGAAATCCCGCGCCTGCTCTCGGAAGTCGAGGCCGGCCACGACGTCGTCGGAGGGCGACGTCTGCAGCGGAGGGATCCGGTCCTGCGGAAGATGCTCTCTTGGGGAATGAACCACTTGACGTCGCGCCTGGTGGGGGTCCGGATGCGCGACTACGGATGTATGCTGCGCGCCTATCGCCGGGAGGTCGTGGATGTCCTGCGGGGTTGTCGCGAGATCTCGAGTTTCATTCCTGCCCTCGCCAACCGCTATGCCCATGCACCGATCGAGGTGCCCGTGCGCCATGCCGGCCGCGCACACGGCCGCTCGCAGTACAGCCCCTTTCGCCTGATCCGGCTGTGGTTCGACCTGGCCACCGGCTTTTCGCTGCTGCCGATTCAGTTCGTCAGCGTGCTCGGCGTCGGCATTGCCCTGCTCGGTCTCGGTTTCGGTGGCTTCTTGATCCTCCGCCGGCTCTTAATCGGCCCGGAGGTCGAAGGGGTCTTCACGCTGTTTGCAATCCTCTTTATCTTCATGGGTATCCAGGTGTTGGCGCTCGGTCTGATCGGCGAATACATCGGCCGCATCTACCTCGAGGTGCGGCATCGGCCGCGCTACGTGATTCATGAAATGCTCGATCGGGACGCAGCGCCGCAAGCGGGCAATGGGGTCCTTTCGACGTGACCGTATCTGCCGCAGCTAGCGGCCCCCGCATTCTCGTCTTCGGGTACCATGATATTGGCGTGGCGTGCCTGGACGTGCTGTTCCGGCATGCGGCGCAGGTGGTTGCGGTCGCTACGCATCACGATGACCCGGCAGAGCACGTCTGGTTCGCCTCGGTTGCCGAACTGGCCCAGCGGCATGCGCTGCCGGTGCATACGCCGGATGATCCAAACAGCCCGGAGGCCGTGGCGACGTTTCGCGCTTATCGGCCGGATCTGATCTTTTCGTTTTATTATCGTCATCTGCTCTCGAAAGCGCTACTGGACCTGCCTCGGTTGGGGGCGGTCAACCTGCACGGTTCGCTGCTCCCCAAATATCGCGGGCGGGCACCGCTGAATTGGGTCCTCGTGCACGGCGAAACCGAGACGGGCGTGACCCTGCATTATATGGATCACCGGGCAGATCATGGCGATATCATCAGCCAGACGGCGCTGCCGATTGCGCTGGAGGATACCGCCCTGACGCTCTCGCGCAAGCTGACCGCCGCGGCCGCGCAACTCCTGGACCGATGGTATCCGGCGCTCGCGACCGGCACGGCGGTGCGGGTGCCGCAGGACGATCGCGTGGCCACCATTTTTGGGCGGCGACGTCCGGCGGACGGTTGCATCGACTGGTCGCGCACGGCCTGGCAGATCTATAACCTGATCCGGGCGGTCACCCGCCCATTTCCCGGGGCGTTTAGCTGGCTCAACGGACGGCGGGTGTACGTGTGGTCAGCGCGCGCTCCGGATGGACGGCGGGCATCGGGGCCGCCGGGTCAGATCCTCGGCGTCGGAGCCGACGCGTCGCTGGCCGTCGCGACCGGTGAAGGGGTACTCGAATTGTTGCGCCTGCAGGCCGCTGATGGCCCCGAGACGGATGGGCTGGGGTTACTAGCAGCCTTGGCGGCCCCTGTCGGCGCGTGCTTTGGCGATACGGAGAGGAGATCGGCGTGAAGATCCTGATCACCGGCGGGGCGGGTTTCCTGGGCTCACATCTGACAGACACCTTTTTGGCTCGGGGCGACGAGGTCACGATCCTGGACGTCATCAGCGACCTCAAGGTGCGCCAGCACCTCAACAATCCGCGGTTCCATTACGTCCGGGAATCGGTATTCAACACCGAGATTCTGGACGGCCTGGTGCTGCGCGCCGAACTGGTTTATCACCTGGCCGCGGTGGTCGGCGTGGAGCACTACGTGGCCGACCCCTATGAAGTTCTGAACGTCAACATCAACGGAACGCAGGCGGTCCTCAAGGCGGCGTACAAGTACAACCGGAAGGTAGTGCTCGCTTCCACCTCCGAGGTGTACGGACGCAATCCCAAGGTCCCTTTCAGCGAGGACGACGATCGCGTCCTCGGGTCCACCCGGGTGGATCGCTGGTGCTACTCGACGTCGAAGGCCGCGGCGGAACACTTCTGCTTCGCATACCATCGGTTGGGTCTTCCGGTGGTCGTGGTACGGTACTTCAACGTGTATGGCCCGCGCCTGGACAAGCTGGACGTGGGGCGAGTGATCACGATTTTCATGGGCCAAGTCTTGCGCGGAGAACCGGTCACGGTGATCGGCGACGGCAAACAGACCCGCTGCTTTACCTTTGTGGACGATGCGATCCGCGCGACCGTCGCCGCGGGACTCAAGCCGGAGGCCATCGGACAGCTCTTCAATATCGGCAGCGATCGCGAGACGAGCATTCGCGAACTAGCCGAGATGATGATCCGCGTCGCCAAATCCGCCTCGTCGATCCGCTATGTCCCGCAGGAGGCCGTGTACGGGACCAGCTACGAAGACGTCCCGCGGCGCGTCCCCGCGGTCAACCGCATGCACGAGCTCCTGGGCGTGCGGCCAGAAACCACCTTGGAGCAGGGTCTCGCGCGGACGATTGAGTGGTTTCGCAGCGCGAATTGAATATAGCGAACGGCAGAACGGAGCGGCGCCGCTGTGATGTTAGGTCTGCGGATTGACGTCTGCACGTACGAGGGGCTTCGCTCGGGGGTTCCGACGCTGCTTCGATTGCTCGAGCGATACGGATTGCGGGCGAGCTTTTTTGTGACGCTCGGTCCCGACCGGAGCGGCCGGGCGATCTTTCAACTGTTCCGCCCCGGATTCTTCGCGAAAATGCGCAGGACCCGCGCGACGCAGACGTATGGGTGGCGCACAGCGATGTCAGGGACGCTGCTCCCGGCCCGCGACATGGGGCGGTTGGCGCCGACGATCCGCCAGATTACCGGTGCGGCCCACGAAGTTGCACTGCACGGCTACGATCACCGGCGCTGGCAGGACCGGGTAGCGCGTATGTCAGCATCGCACGTTCGCGGCCTGCTCACGGCAGCGATCGCAGAATATGAACACATCGTCGGGCGACGGCCGGCAGGATTTGGCGCGCCGGGTTGGCAGTGCACGCCGACAAGTCTGCGGCTTCTCGAAGAGTTCGGGTTTGCGTACGCCAGCGACACACGCGGAGGCGGCCCCTTTTTCCCGTGCGTGGACGGGGGGACTCTTCACACGCTGCAACTTCCCACGACGTTCCCGACCCTCGACGAGGCGCTGGGAATCGACGGCATGGACGGGCGGGGATTCGTGCAGCTGGTTCGATCCTTAGCGGGTTCCGTCGCCTGGCCGGTGCTCGTGCTCCATGCCGAAATGGAAGGCGGGCGCTATTGTGACGTCGCAGCGGATCTTTTTTCTTGGTTCGCCAGTGAAGGCATTGCACCTATGCCGCTGCAGGACATGGCCCAGCACATCCAGCGACTCGCGGGGAACATTCCCCGGGCGTCCATCAGGGACGTTTCGATTCCTGGTCGGGCTGGGCTGGTAGCTGCGCCAAACGGTCTCGAGCCCATTCGGTGGCGAGGCGGGGGGGCAGTTTGATATGTCCGTGATACGACGGCCGACGGCCGATTCCAAGACGCGCAAGAGGCGAAAGACCCCTGTGCGATCCCCTGAGATCGCTCCGCGTACTGCGGGTGAGAGCCTCGAGACGGTGCGCGCCGAGTATGAGGATCTGCTCGCCAGTCTGCAGGACGGCATTGTGGTGGTGGACCGCGATCTGCGCATTCGTACGATGAATCCCTCGGCGGAAGAATTGACCGGCGCCGCAATCAGCCAAGTCGCGGGGCAGCACCTGGGTGCTGCCTTGCCGGCATTTGCTCCCCTGGCTAGCTTGGCGAACAAGACACTGGCCCTCGGCCGAAATCACGCGGATTTTGATGTCCAACTGGTGCAGGCAGGCGGTCGCGAGCACCAGGTCAGCGTCGCGGCTTCTTTACTCAGCAATCAGGTCGGCGAGCCACGCGGCGTCGTACTCGTGCTGCGAGACCTGTCCCGCGTTCGCGATTTGGAGGAGCGCGTCCGGCGGTCGGATCGCCTCGCGGCCATCGGCGTCTTGGCCGCCGGGATCGCCCACGAAGTTCGGAATCCGCTGGTCGGCATTCGAGCGGCCGCACAGTTGGCCGAACGGGAACCCACATTTTCGGCGGAGCTGCGCGAATACACCGGGATGATCATCCGGCAGGTGGACCGCCTCAACCGGGTGGTCGAGGGTGTGTTGGCTTTCGCCGGAACCCGTCCGCTCGATCGGCGGGCCTGTAATGTAAACCAGATCGTCGAGGAGGTGCTGCAACTCGAGGCGACCGTGCTCCACGATCGCAACATTCCCGTTCGGCGCCTGTACGACCCCGAACTGCCACTGGTCCTCGGCGATTCGGACCGACTCATGCAGGTGTTCCTAAATCTCGTCCGGAACGCCATTGATGCCCTCGCCGGGCGGGCCGGATCACTGACGATCAGCACACGATTTGAGCGCGTTGCTCCTGCGTGCGGGGGGCACGCGGCAGCGGTCATCGAGGTAGTTGATCAAGGCGCCGGCATTCCAGCGGAGGTTCAACAGAAACTATTTGACCCCTTCTTTACAACCAAAGACGGCGGGACGGGTTTGGGGCTTCCGATTTCCTTGAAGATCGTGGAAGATCATGGCGGCACGATCGAGGTGGTGAGCCGGGCGGGGAAGGGCAGCACGTTTCGCGTGTGGCTGCCGGTCGCAGACGAGGAGGCCCAGCAGTGAGCGGAGAACGCATCCTAGTTGTCGACGACGAAGAGACGGTACGCTGGGCATTGACCAAAGCGCTCGAACGGGCCGGTTATCGAGTGGACGTGGCGACGGACGGCCCGAGCGGCCTGATCGCCGCAGCCGAGCCGAGTGTCAGCCTGGTGCTGTTGGACGTGCGCCTGCCGGGGCGAGATGGACTGTCCGTGTTGCGCGACGTGCGGGCGCGGCGCCCCGAGCTTCCGGTCATTATGATGACGGCGTACGGGACACTCCCCGTAGCCGTCGAGGCGATACAGCAAGGGGCCTACGACTATATCGGCAAGCCCTTCGATACCGACGAAGTTCTGCTCGTGGTCCAGAAGGCGCTCGAGGCCCAAGCACTGGCGCGCGACGTCGCCCAACTGCGACAGCCCACGGGTCAGGTATTTGATTTTGACGGCATCGTCGGCGGCGGACCCGCGATGCAGCAGATCTTCAAGGCGGTTGCCAAAGTGGCGGGAACGGATCTGACGGTGTTGCTGCGCGGCGAAAGCGGTACCGGCAAAGAGTTGATCGCGCGGGCCGTCCACGAGAATAGCCGGCGCACCGGGCGACCCTTTGTGCCGGTCAACTGCGCCGCGATCCCGCGCGAGTTGCTGGAAAGCGATCTCTTCGGCCACGAAAAGGGGGCGTTCACCGGCGCCATCGCCAGCCGGCGCGGCCGCTTCGAGCAGGCCCAGGGTGGCACGATCTTCCTGGACGAAGTCGGGGATATGGACTTGAGCCTGCAGACCAAGCTCTTGCGCGTCTTGCAAGAGCGACGGATCGAGCGGGTCGGTGGGGAAGGGTCCATCCCCGTGGACGTCCGCATCGTGGCGGCAACCAATCAGGACCTCGAGGCGGCCGTTGCGCGGCG
>DATJQT010000075.1:0-8199 GCA_035505475.1 Vulcanimicrobiaceae bacterium | reverse complement strand
TGGATGCGACTCCCGCCCGCCTCCTGTGCCTTGTTGACGGCTAGAATCAGCGTGTCCTGCATCAGGCTGAGTTCGTGCACACCCGCCCCCTTACACCATCCCCGGGCGCTCAAACGAGGCAGAGCATCTGCAACGTCGCTCCTTCGCGCAGCAGCCGGACCTTCGAGACGACGTCGCTTACCCCCTCGGCGCGACGCACGATCTCCGGCACGGCGGCGATCACCTGCGGCGACTGCGTGGTGCCGGAGACGGTGACTCGGCCGTCGTCCGCCGTGACGTCCAGATCGAGGTTGCGGGTGCGGGGATCGCGGGCGCACACGGCGGCCACTCGACTGACGAGCGCGAGGTCGCGAAGGGCCTTCGCCGTGGCGGGCGTGGGGATAAACTCCGGCTTGGTGGTCGCGTGGACCACCATCTCGCAGGCGGTCTCGAGACTCATCCGGCTCAGATTCAGGACGAGATCATAGAGCAGGGCGTCGTCCCATTCGACCTGGAACAGAAACCGTGCCCATTGCCGCCGCTCACGGTCCACCTTCTCGATATAGGCGATCGCCGCTTCGCGTGTGAAATGCTGCTGGGCCATGGCAGCCCGGATCCGATATTCCTGGTCGGCGATCACCCGGACCCGGAGAACCTGCTCGATGCCAGGCAACAACAGCTGGCCGACATGCCCGTGATACACCAGCTTTCCGCCTCGCGCATGCTCGCAAAGGGCGGCCCGCATGAAGACGAGATACGTGTTCCGCTTACCGGCCAAACGGTCCCAAACCGGCGGGCGCTTCTCCATCGCGGCCATCAATTCTTCGGCGGGGATTTCGTATCCCGCGGCCGCCTCGTAGATCACTTCCCGGCTGACACACCGATAGCCCAGCCGCTCGGCAACGGCACTAGCCAGCTTCTCACCGCCGCTGAATGTCCCTCGGGAGATCACAACGATTGCCATCGCGCGCCTCCTTTCACATCGAGACTGTCGGCTGCAATGCTGTGGGTCGCCGTTCAGGGTGCTTACGGGCGTTAATGATAGACCACGCCCGAGTCCAATACCAGCACCTGTCCGGTCGTGCTGTCGCTGCGGCAGAACTCGATCACCTGCCGGGCCACGTCGTCGCGCTCGACCGGCTTCTGGAGCGCGGCGTTCTTGGTGGTCCGCTCGACCAGGGCGGGATCGAGGCGCGAGGTCATCCGCGTGCCCATCATCGTGCCCGGGGCCACGGCGTTGACCGAGATCTCGGGGCCGAGGGCGACCGCCAGGCATCGGGTCAGATGGATCAGGCCGGCTTTGGAGACCGCGTACGCGATGCTGCTACCCAGCGGAGCCAGTCCGGCGATCGAGGTGATGTTCACGATGCGGCCGCGCTGTTGCTGTTTCATGATCGGCGCGACGGCTTTCACGCAGATCAGGGGCGAGGTCAGGTTCGAGCGGAGGATGTGCTCCCACAACTCCAGGGTGAGCCCGTCCAGATCTTTGAAAGGCACGAGCTGATTGTAGGCCGCATTATTGACCAGGATATCGATGCGTCCGTAGGCCTTCATGACGTCCTGGATGAGCCGCGCCACCTCTGCCGGGTCGTTGACGTCGGCCTGAAAGGCCGTGCACTTGGGGCCGATGGCGGACCATTCTTTCGCGAAAGCTTCCGCTTGGTCTTTGGATTTGACGTACACGCCGGCGACCTGCACTCCGTTATCGGCAAACGCGCGGCACATGCGCTGGCCGAGACCCCCGGTGCACCCGGTGACAATGGCGACGGTTCCCTTGAGCTCCATGCGATCTCTCCTTTGAGTTCCATGTGGGACGCTAGGTGAGCTGGAATAACGTGATTTCCGGCGGCGCATTGAGCCGGACCGGCGTGAAGGTCGTCCCGATCCCTCGACTGACGTAGAGGTGGGATGCATTGATTCGGAAGAGTCCCTCCGGGTACGGGGTGCGCATGTGCGCAAGACTCAGGTTCCGGCCCGGAAGGCGTAGCACGATTTGTCCCCCGTGCCAATGACCGGACAGCGTCAACTGGATGCCGTGGCGGGCGGCGTCGGGGAAAATTTCGGGATGATGCGAGAGCAGGATGACGGGCAACGTGGGATCCCGGCCCTCCAGCGCGCGATCCAGATCAGGGAATCCGGATGCCAGGTCGTCGATACCGGCGAGGACGAACGCTCCGCGATCGGTTCGGATCACGCGATGGGCATTGTTCAGGATCGGAATGCCGATCCGCTCGAACACAGGCCGGACCTGGCCGATGTCGGTGAACCAGTGTTCGTGGTTGCCGTACGTGGCAAAGGTTCCGTAGCGGGCTTTCACACGCGCCATCTCTTCCAGGCATTCCGGCAGGAACGCCACGGAGTTCGAGATATAGTCCCCGGTCAGCACGAAGAGGTCCGGCTGGAGGGCGTTCACCCGGTCCGCGTACCCACGCATTTCCTCCCGGTTCATGTAAAGACCGGCGTGAATGTCGGTGAGCTGCACCATGCGGAGCGGCACACCGAGGGGGAGACGGATTTCCTCAAGTCGGACTTTGCGACTTGCAACGACGGCGCCGTACGCCGAGACCGCCAGCGGAGCGGTAACGAGCCCCGCCGCGCCGGCCTGCAAGAAACGACGGCGGCTGAGGCGGTCGGTCGGGACGCTGCGCAGGACCGCGCGGGGAATTGTCCCAAGCAGCTGTGCCATTAAGAGGAACAGTGCGGAGAAGATCGCGCCGAACGTCCAGACGGCGGACGGGTAGAGCAAGAACACCTGCACCAGGCTGGGCGGGTCCGCCCAGGACACCGGTTGGAACAAGAGGTACGCGTTCAGGGCAAAAAAGAGACCGAGGACGATCACGGCGGGCCAGAACAGCCGCCGCAGGAATCGGTCGCGAGGCAAGGCGCGTATGGTCTGCCGAAACCGCACGAAGAGATAGCCTTGGGCCAGCAATCCGAGCGTCAGCAGAATGACGCGAAACCGCATGAAGCGAAACGGCCTTGGCATGGACTCCCCAACGAATTGGAATGCTGCATGGTACTGGACAGCGCAGCAATCGGCAAGGTTCTTGATCGGGATGTGCGGCCCGGACCGGTGGTGCTTTGCGCCGTCTGCGCTTGACACTGACGGGGGGATACGGCATGTTCGAACGGTCTCTGACAAGGAGGAGCGATGGCCCAGCTCAAGCTCGATCACCTCAGGCGATCAATCCACCGTGGGCTGTGCGTCTTGGCCGCACTCGCGGTCGCGCTGCCGGTGGTGGCGCTGGCCCAAGGCGCGTCATCCCGCATCTTTCTCTGGCAGGTCTCGTCACCCACGGCGACCGTGTATCTGCTCGGATCGGTGCATATCGCGTCCCCGAGCATGTACCCGCTGGATGCGCGGATCGAGACGGCGTTTTCCCGCGCGGGGACCGTGGTGTTGGAGATTCCGATCGATCCGGCTTCGCAGCTCGAAGCCGCGCAGAAGATGGGGCAGGCAGGCGTGTACCCACCCGGGGATAGTCTCGACCGACACCTGAGCCGCGAGACGTTGGACGCGTTGAACGCCTATCTGGCACAAGCCGGCATCTCCATCGATCAGATGCGCCCGTTTCGCCCTTGGTTCGTGAGCATGCTCGTGAGCCTGAGCGCGATGCAACAACTGGGCTACTCGCCCCGGCTTGGGATCGAACAGCATTTCGTAGGCAGGATTCAGCCGGCGCAGCGCTTGGGGGCTCTGGAGAGGGTGGACGAGCAGGTTGCTCTGTTCAGTGGAATCTCGGAGACGATTCAGGAGCAGATGCTGAAGGAAGCGCTCGGGAACATCCCCGAGATGCAAGAGCACATGGAGCGCGCCGTCCAGATTTGGCAGACCGGGGACCTCGCGGCCGCGGACGATCTCTGGCTGAAGCCGCTGCGGACCGATTTCCCCGACCTGTACCGCGAGTTGTTCGTGCAGCGCAATCAGCGAATGGCAGCCACCATTGAACGGTACTTACGATCCAGCGGAACGCACCTCGTCATTGTCGGCAGCGGGCACCTGGTCGGTCCGGACGGGATTGTCACGCTGCTGAGCGCCAAGGGTTTTTCCCCTGCCCAGCAATGACGTTTTCTCAGGATTTCGAGGCGAACTCCACACCATGCTGAAAACCGGTATCAACCTGGTCAAAATTCCCTCGCGCCCCCCATTTGAAAAAGGGGGGGGTGGGGGGATTTGCGGTGCACGTGGTTTCTCCCTGTAAATGGGAGTCTTTCGGCAGCCGAACACTCATGAGGTTTTTTGCGACCGCGTCCGCCGGGACGGAAGATCTGCTTGCCGAAGAGCTGCGAGAGCTCGGCCTTGGTAGTGTGCGCAGCAGCCGGGGCGGGGTGTGGTTTGCGGGCGACCTCCCGGACGGCATGCGTGCCTGCCTCTGGTCGCGCATCGCCATGCGGGTGCTCTTGCCGGTTGCCGAATTCCCGGCCGTGGACGCGGATACGCTGTACGCCCGTGCCCGCGAGGTCCGCTGGGAAGTGCATCTCGACCCAAGCCGCACGTTTGCCATCGAGGCGGTCGGCCGAACGGAGGCGCTCGGCCACACCCATTTTACCGCGCTGAAGGTGAAGGATGCCGTGGTGGACGTGCTGCGTGAGCGCTGCGGTGCCCGCCCCAACGTGAACGTCGAGGACCCGGACGTGCGGATCGTGGCGCACCTGGCCCGCGGACGCGCCAGCCTCTCGCTCGACCTCGCGGGCGAGCCGCTGTTCAAACGCGGCTGGCGCCTGGCCCAAACCGGGGCGACCCTGAAAGAGACGCTGGCCGCGGCCATCCTGCGCGCATGCGGCTACACGGGGGATCAGCCGCTCGTTGATCCGATGTGCGGCTCCGGGACGCTGGCGATCGAGGCCGCGCTGATCGCGCAGCACCACGCGCCCGGCGTACATCGGCAGTTCGGCGTGGAGCGCTGGGCATCCTTCGATGCGAGTCTTCGGTCCGCGCTGCATCGGATGCGGGACGAGGCCCGGCGGGGCGTGCGGCGCGGGGCGCCCCCCGTATTTGCTTTTGATCGCGATACGGATGCGGTGCGGGCCGCGCAGGTCAATGTGAAGCGGTCGGGCCTGCCAGTGCAAGTGCGGCAGGCCGATGCCCGCCAGCTCGCGCCCTTGGACCCTCCTGGCTTCGTCGTGGTGAACCCGCCCTGGGGAATGCGGATGGGCGCCGGCGGTCGTCGGCAGCTCAAGACATTCTTCTGGCAGCTCGGGCAGGCGTGGCGTGGCCTGCACGGGCACCGAATTGGGGTGTTGGCCGGGGGGCCGGAATTCGAAAGCGCGTTCGGCCTGCGGCCGAAGGCGCGGCGGCCGCTCTGGAACGGACCGGTGCGCTGCATGTTGTTGCAATACGTTCTGGATTGAGCGACGGATGTTTTCTCGACGCACCGCCTGGAATGTCACCCCGAACCGCCTCACGACTGCCGTCGCTCTGCGGCGTGAGAAGGGCCTGCCGCTCCTCGATCTGACCGAAACCAATCCGACCCGAGTCGGCCTGCCGTATCCCGAGCGCGAGATCTGCGAGGCGCTCGCCGACACCCGATTACTCCGTTACGAGCCGACGCCCTTCGGGCACGCGGCGGCTCGCGCAGCGGTGGCGGGTTACCAAGGCGTTTCCCCGGAGCGGGTCGTATTGACGGCCAGCACGAGCGAGGCGTATGCGTACCTCTTCAAGCTCTTGGCCGACGCCGGCGACCGCGTCCTGGTGCCGGCGCCCAGCTATCCGCTGTTCGATTTCCTGGCAGGGCTGGAGCAGATCGAGCCGGTTCCCTATCCGTGCCGGCTGGAGGACGGCGAGTGGTTCATTGATTTTGAGGCGCTGGACGCGTGCTGGGAGGCTCGGACGCGGGCGATCCTCGTGGTCAGCCCCAATAACCCGACCGGGGCGATGCTGCGGACCGAAGAGACGGATCTGTTATTAGGGCTCTGCCGGTCGCGCGGCGCGGCCCTGATCTGTGACGAGGTGTTCGCCGACCCCGGTGCACCCATCCGTCCATCGCGGGTCGCTTCGCTGGCCGGGCGCGACGAGGCGCTGGTGTTCGTCCTGAACGGGCTGTCCAAGACGTGCCTCTTACCGCAGCTCAAAGCCGCGTGGATTGTTGTAAGCGGCCCGGCACAGCTCCACGATACCGCGCTCGCGCGACTCGAGATCATTGCCGACACCTACCTGTCGGTCAACACGCCAGTGCAATTGGCGCTTCCCCGACTGCTCGCTCTTCGTGAAGAGATCCGGCGCCCGCTGCGAGCGCGGCTCGCAGAGAACCGGGCGGCACTCGAGCGAATCCTCGCCGGGACCGCCGCCACGCCGCTGCCTGCAGACGGCGGGTGGTCCGCAGTCATCCGTGTCCCGCGTGAGCCGGGAGAAGAGGCGCGAGTCCTCCGTCTGCTTGAGGTCGGCGCGCTGGTCCACCCCGGCTTTTTCTTCGATTTCCCCAGCGAAGCGTTCCTGGTCGTCAGCCTCTTGCCTGAACCGGAGACGTTCGCGGAAGGCATCACAATTCTCGCGGCCGACGTGAAAGATTGAGATTACCGGGGTATGTTACTGATTCCGATTCATAGTTCACACCCAGGCTGCTCAAGAAGGTCCAGCTGCAAGACCGGAAGCGATGCGGGGCGCGAGGCGTACTTGGTACGTACGTCGCAGCGCCGCGCGAGCGCGCCAACGCCGCAGGTGGGCCTTTTTCAGCAGCCTGAGAAGGAGCGAGCATGGCGAAGCCGACCGAACCGAACAAGATCATTTATTCAATGGTCCGCGTGGGGAAAGTCCACGGGACCAAGCAGGTGCTGAAAGACATCTCACTGTCGTACTTCTACGGTGCGAAGATTGGCGTCTTGGGCTTGAACGGCTCGGGGAAGAGCACACTGCTCAGGATCATGGCGGGGGTCGAGAAGGAGTTCTTGGGCGAGACGCACTGCGCGTCGGGCTACTCGATAGGATTCCTCGAGCAGGAGCCGCAACTTGATCCCGCCAAGACCGTCATCGAGGTGGTGCGCGAAGCCGTGAAAGAAACTGCCGACCTGCTGCAGCAGTTCGAGGCGGTCAGCGCGAAATTTGCCGAGCCGATGTCGGATGACGAGATGAACGCCCTCCTCGAAAAACAGGGAGCACTGCAAGACAAGCTCGACGCCGCCGGGGCCTGGGACCTCGACAGCCGGCTAGAGCTGGCGATGGATGCGTTGCGCTGTCCGCCTGGCGACACGCCGGTCAAGGTTCTCTCGGGCGGCGAGTTGCGGCGCGTCGCGCTCTGCCGACTATTGCTCACCAAGCCCGACATCCTGCTGCTTGACGAGCCGACCAACCATCTGGATGCAGAATCCGTCGCCTGGCTCGAACAGCACCTCAGACAATACGAAGGCACCGTTATCGCGGTCACGCACGACCGGTATTTCCTGGACAACGTCGCCGGGTGGATCCTGGAGCTGGATCGCGGGTACGGGATTCCGTGGAAGGGGAATTACTCGTCCTGGCTGGAGCAAAAGCAGGAGCGCCTCCAGCACGAGGCCAAGGCAGAGAGCGACCGCCAGCGGACGCTCGCGCGCGAGCTGGAATGGATCCACATGTCACCCAAAGGGCGCCACGCCAAAGGCAGGGCGCGCCTCAACGCCTACCAGAGCCTATTGCAAGAGGAGCAGGAGAAACTGGCGCGGGAATTCGAGATCTTCATCCCGCCGGGACCGCGGCTGGGCGACACCGTGATTCGGGCCGAGAAGGTTGCAAAGAGCTACGGCGACCGCGTGATCTTTGACGGCATGTCCTTTAGCGTGCCGCCGGCTGCCGTGGTCGGGATCGTAGGACCCAACGGGGCGGGCAAGACGACCCTGTTTCGCCTGCTGGTCGGCGAAGAGCAGCCCGACACGGGGACTCTCACCGTCGGCCAGACGGTGGCCTTTGCCTACGTGGACCAGGTGCGGAGCGACCTGGAGCCGAACCAGACGGTCTGGGAGTCAATCTCAGGCGGGCAGGATCAGGTCGCGCTCGGTAAGGCGCTGGTCAACTCGCGCGCTTATGCCGCCCGCTTCAATTTCCTGGGGCCAGATCAGCAAAAGAAGGTGGGCGGGCTTTCCGGCGGCGAGCGCAACAGGCTGCATCTTGCCCGCATGCTGCGCCGCGAGGCAAACGTGCTCTTGCTCGACGAGCCGACCAACGACCTTGACGTCAACACCATGCGGGCACTGGAAGACGCGATTGACCGCTATGCCGGATGCGTGCTGGTCATCTCGCACGACCGCTGG
>DATJQT010000074.1:0-11223 GCA_035505475.1 Vulcanimicrobiaceae bacterium | reverse complement strand
GGCCGCGAGTGCCGGGATCTATTTCCTCCGCGGGGACATCCACCCGTTCATTGCCGCCCCGGTCGCCCTCGGGATCCTGGCGGGCACGATCGTCGGGACCCGTCTGCTGCTGCGGCTCCGCGGCACGGTGATCCGCCGGGTGTTCGTGGTCGTCCTCGTCGTCGCCCTCGAAATGGTCTGGCGCGGCGTGCAGGGCACGATCCGATGAGCGGGCCGCACGCCGTGGGCGGGCTCGCACCCGTGAGTCGGATGGAGCTCTTGATCAGCTACGTCTTGCGGGGAGGCGTGCTCATGAGCTCTGCCGTGATCGCAATCAGAATCCTGCGCCTGGCACTAACCCACAACACGGGATACGCGATCATCCTGCCGCACCATCTGCCGGACATTGTGGCGTATCATCAGAGTGCGGGCCCCGGCGCGTTTCCCACATCATTGGTGAGCGTCTGGGCCGGCGCAGTGGCGGGCAAGCCATATGCGATCATCGCCGCAGGCATCCTGCTGCTCATCGCCACGCCGGTCGTCCGGGTGGCGCTCTCCGTCGTCTTCTTCCTGGCCGAAGCCGATTGGCTCTACGTTGCGATCACCCTGTTCGTCCTGGCGGTCCTGCTCATCGGATTGCTGACGGGCATCGGATAGGTTGCCACTCGCAAGAATATAGACGGCGATCGCCTACGCCTGCAAAACGAAAGGCGCCCGGTTACGCGCGCCTTTCGTCGCTGGGGTGCCGATAGGTTATTGCCGTGGCGGCTTGCGGAATGGTGTGTGGCACGCGCCACAGGCTTGGGTGCCAAACTCCTTGACCTGGGACTCAACGGCCGCCGCATCTTTCGCTTTTGCTGCATCCCGGAGACTGATCGCGCGGGTTTCGAGGTTCTTCGCCAAATCCTGAAACTTGGACCACTCTTGCCAAATCTCTGGTTTTGCGTTGGAGTTATCGGCCAGAGAATTCGGCGGGAACAGGGCCGGCACATGCGTCGTGACCATCGCAATCGTCTCGGCATTGACCGCAATCGCCTCGATATTCGCCGCTTTTGTCTTGGCCTGAATATCCGCCCAGTTGGCGCCGATCAACTTCATGATGCGCTGCCGGTCGGCAATGGGATTCGTGCTGGGTCCTTGTGTAAATGCAGAACTCGCCAGTAATCCGATGAAGACAACGGACAGCATAACAGCGCTCAACCGCACCCATCGCGTTCTCATATCTCCTCCTGTTGAAGTGTCGATGCGACCGGATGACCACACGGCCTCTTCATTGTTGGTTCGTCACACAGCACCAGCGTGCCAGAGCGATGGCGGCCTGCGCGAGCGCGGCGATCAGATGAGTGCCGGTCATGCCGGCGGGGGCACTGGTCACGCGAGTCCTCGTTGACCCAGCCAGCCCCCAAAGCATTTCAAATATACGGCGAAAACCGGACGGATGCCAGCCTAGAAGGGCGGGGCCTCAGGGGAATTCCGCCGCCGGCATCGGATATTCGCCTGATGGGCAGGCATGGCGGGAACGCGTATGTGGAGGACGGTACGCGATGCAGGAGAGCACGCATGCGGCTGCTGCCGGTCGATGACGATGCCGAATTCCGGAGCACGGTCCGGAATCTCTTGGCGCGGCATCCCGACGTGACCATCTTGGGCGAAACGGCGGATGGGGCAGCGGTTTTTCCGCTCATCGGTCCCCTGCGGCCGGAAGTCGTTCTGATGGACCTCACCATGTCCTGCATGAACGGGATCGATACCACGCGGCAGCTCACGACGATGTGGGCCGATGTCGCCGTGGTCGTCCTGACCGTGCACGTCGATCCGGTGTCCCATCGGGCCGCGCGGGCCGCCGGCGCGCCCGCGGTGCTGGAGAAGAAGACGCTCGGCATGGGGTTCTGGCCGACGCTGCTCCGCGTCACGGGGCATGGGGACTCGACGGACCCAGCCGGAGCGTCCTGCTGTTCCTGACCACACGTCCCCCGGAATAAAGAGACGGGGCGTCTTCTGCGGACCCATCGCCTCTTCGTCAAGCCGCCGGTTGCCGCTTGACCTGCTCACGATGCGAGGCTAGCCTCGCGATGGCGTCCCTTTACGCCATTGCCTTTGACTGCGCAAGGAGGTCGCTGTGCCTATCATCACACAGCCTCTGGCTGCATCCGATGTCGGTGCAGCGGATCGCATCTTTCGGCTCGCGTTTGGCACATTTCTCGGATTGCCCGACCCGCTGACATTCGGCGGGAGCGCGGCGATCGTTCCGAGCCGCTGGCGAGCTGATCCGGGCGGGATGGTGGGCGCCTACGAGAACGGTGTCTTGGTCGGCGTGAGTGCAGTGACCGTGTGGGGGCGCTTCGGATTTCTCGGACCGGTGAGCGTGCGGCCGGACCGTTGGGATCAGCACATCGGCCGTCAGCTCGTCGCAAGCGCCATGGCCATCATGGACCAGCGCGGCGTCCGGTTGGCCGGCCTCTTCACGTTCCCGCAGAGCCCCAAGCATCTCGCGCTCTATCAGGCCTTCGGCTTCTGGCCGCAATACTTGACCGCGCTGATGACGAAGCCGGCCCAATCCCCGCCTGTGTCCGTCGCCTGGACCGGCTATTCGGTCGAGCCAGAGTCCGCGCAGCCCCGCTGCCTTGCCGCATGCGCGGCGCTGACGGATGCGATTTTCCCTGGCCTGGATCTCGCCGCCGAAATCCGTGCGATCGCGGCCGCGGGCAGCGGCGAGACGGTCCTCGTGCGGGAAGGGGAGAGGGTTACCGGATTCGCCGTGTGCCACCTGGGCGAGGGGAGCGAGGCAGAGGCTGGCACGGTGTATGTCAAGTTTGCGGCCGTCCGGCCCGGCGCAGGCGCGCCGGAGCGCTTTGCCCGCGTGCTGTCCGCCTGCGAGCATCTGGCGAGGGAGCGCCGCTGCCAGAACATCGTCGCCGGTGTGAACACGGCGCGGCACGACGCCTACCGGCAGATGGCGCACTCGGGATTTCGCACCGCCTTCATCGGGGTGGCAATGCAGCGGCCCAACCAGCCCGGCTTCAACCGCCCCGACTGCTTCGTCCTCGACGACTGGCGTTGAGTTGCGCGGTTCACTGGTCGTTGAGAGTCTCCTGTCCTCCTTCTGCGACAAGATTCCCATGCACCGAGTTCGCGGTCCGCGGGTGCCACCACCGGCAGCCCGACACGCCGGAGCGGCTCAGATCCTATCCCTTTTCGCGCCCGATTTCGGTTGCACCGCCTCGCCCATTGGTCTAGTGTGCCGCCCATGGTTGTCGCCTGTCGTCTGCCGCGTCACCGGTGTGTGTGGACGTGGACGAGAACATAGTTGTTCCCCATCAGCAGTCTGCTGGCCCTCTCGTTCATTCTCTTCGAGGCCCTCGACATCGGCGGCTCGGATTTCCTTGCCCTGACCTGGGGTGTCGAGGCCGTCTTCGCCGTGGAGAGCACCCACGACGTCCGGCGGCTCCTCGTCGGCGACCACCTCCTGTCCGATGCGCCGGCGCCTGCCTGTCCGTGGGAAGAACAGCGTCAAGGCAGGGAAACACCATGAGTCCGGCCTTGTGCGCGCTCCTTCGCGGGTGGTCCACAGGTATCGCACGTGCGGACGCGGACGGCGGGGAGTCCTGAGCATGCGCCTGCTGGACCGCTACATTCTCCGCGAGTCCCTCAAGATCCTCGGCCTTTGCCTCGTGTTGTTCATCGGGATCTATGTCATCGTGGACCTCTTCGACCGCCTCCAGCACTACCTGAGAGCACAGGCCAGCGTCGAGGCGGTCGTGCGTCTGTACCTGTACCGGCTCCCGCGGATCCTCATCGAGGTATTACCGGTGGCGGTGCTCCTCTCCTGTCTGTTAGCCCTGGGGGCAATGGCGCGCAATAACGAGATCTTGGCCATGAAGATGGGACAAGTCAGCACGCTGCGGATTGCCTTGCCGGGTCTCGTGCTCGGGCTGCTGGCCAGCGCGGCGGCCTGGGGCATCAACGAGTACATCGCCCCGCGGACGAGCGAGCGTGCCCTCAACATCGAGCGGACCGAGATTGGCAAGATGCCCGCGCACCGGACGATGAAGGACAACGACATCTGGTATCGCGCCGAGGGCAACCGGTTCGTGCACATCGATGTGGTCGATACCCGGCTGGGTCTCATTCACGGGATGAGCGTTTTCGAAATGACGTCCGACGGGGCCCTCGTGCGCCGGCTCGACGCCAATACCGCCCGCTGGACTCCCCGTGGCGGCTGGGTGCTCCAGGACGGGTATCAACTCGAGTTGACCACGACGCCGATCCGTATCACGCCCTTTCGCGAGCTTCCTGTCGGATTAACGGAGACCCCCCTCGAGTTTGCCCGGGTGGCGCGCCAGCCGGAAGAGATGACCTACCAGGAATTGCAGGCCTATATTCAGCGGCTGAAGCAGAGCGGTATGAGCGCCACGCCCTACCTCGTGGACCTGTATGCGAAGGTTGCCATCGTGTGCGTGAGTGCGGTCATGGCGCTCCTGGGCGTGAGCTTCGGGCTTCGCGCGGGGCGGGCAGGGATCATGGTGTGGGTGGGGCTATGCATCCCGATGGGCTTCGTGTATTACATGCTTCTCTCGCTCGGCATCTCGCTCGGGCACGGCGGCGCGGTGCCCCCGATGCTGGCGCCCTGGCTTCCCAACCTGCTCTTCGGGGCGGCGGGGATCTTCTCCCTCTGGCGCGTGCGGGGATGAGGCGGAGGGACTGCTGCGTCGGTGTCGGGGTCGCAGTACACGCCGAGCGCCGACGCATCGGCTGAGCCACTCGCTGGGTGGAGCGCCGCGGACTGGGCCGTGGCGCGGGCACGCCGACGCCCCAGCATGCGGCAGGTCAGGCAGCGGCGTGCCCGCGCCGGGTTCTGGGAGTTGCCCTGACGTGCGCTAGGCGGTGGACGGGTACCACCGTTCCCGCCAGAGCTCGAACGTCAGGAGGGTCCAGAGGAGCTTGCGGTTGTCACGGCGCCGGGCGAGGTGATCGCTCAAGAGGCTGCTGACGAAGACCGGGTTGAACACGCCTTCCCGGCGGAGGCGGGTTTCACTTAGATAGTCCTGAAACATATCCCGCAGATCGCCCAAGATCCAGCGGCCGACCGGAACCCCAAAGCCTTTTTTGCGGCGGTGGGTAATCTCGCGCGGGAGCAGCGTCGCGGCGGCCTGCTTGAGCAGGTACTTGGTCTTGAGTCGCCGGATCTTCAGATTGGTCGGGAGTTGGGCCGCAAACTCGACGAAGGTGTAATCAAGGTATGGGGCCCGGACTTCCAGGGAATTCGCCATGCTCATGCGATCGACTTTGACCAGGACATCGTCCTGCAAATACAGCTTCGTCATCAGATAGAGGGCCCGCTCCATTTCGTTCTTCAAGTTGCTGCGCTTGATGTAATCGAACAGGTCCTCGAACGTGTTCTGCCCCTTCACCTCGCGCCACAACTCCGGAGTCAACAGGTCGCGCTTCTCGCCCTCGTTGAACGAGCCCGTCCAGAGAAAAAACATGATCTCGCGGGACACACCCGCCCCGCGGAGCAGTTGTTTGAGCTTGAAATCGAACGAGAAATAGCTGTGCGACACCGGCAGGCGCTGGGCCGCGCGCAGGAGCAGGGCGCGTAGCTCGTGGGGGAGAATGTCGTAGTAGCGGATGAGCTTCAAGGCCTGGTAGGTGGGATACCCGGCGAAGAGTTCGTCGCCGCCGTCGCCCCCCATCACGACCTTGACGTGCCGCCCGGCAAATTCGGAGAGGAGGAACGTGGGGAGGACCGAGGCATCCGCGAGGGGCTCATCCAGACTGTCCGCCACGCGGGGCAGGATCTCGCACATCTTGCCGTAGCTGAAGGTCTCGACCCGGTGATCCACGCCGAGCTTCTTTCCCACGACGCCGGCATAGCCGGACTCGTCGAAGGACTTGTCCTCGAAGCCGATCGTGAACGCCAGCAGGGGCGACGCTTGCTGCTTGTTGGCCAGGGCAGCCACTGTGCTGGAATCAATGCCTCCGCTGAGGAAGATGCCGACCGGGACATCGCTGACCAGCCGAAGACGGACCGCATCTTCGAGGCGGCTCGATAGTTCGTCCCGATAATCCTCTTCGCGCTTATAGCCAAGGTTGTCGTCGAGCAGTGGCACGTCCCAGTACCGCTGTTTCGTGAGCCGGCGCCCGCCGATGTCGAGGGCCAGCCAGTGGCCAGGCTCGAGCTTGTGGATGGCGCGGAAGATCGAGTGGGGCGCCGGCACGTACTCGTAGGTGAGGTATTTGCTGAGCGAGAAAACGTCCAGCTCGCGGGACACGCTGGGATCACGGAGCAGCGCCTTGATCTCGGAGGCAAACTGGAAGCGCTGACCGTCCCAGACATAGTGGAGCGGCTTGACGCCCAGACGGTCGCGGGCGAGGAAGAGCTGCCGGGCCTTCTTGTCGTACAGCGCGAACGCGAACATCCCGTTGAAACGGGCCAGGCAGTCGGGGCCTTCCTCCTCGTACCCGTGCAGGATGACCTCGGTGTCGCTGTGCGTCTTGAACTGATGCCCGCGGGATTCTAGGTAGTGCCGGACCGCGTGAAAATTGTAGATCTCGCCGTTGTAGACGACCCATACCGATTGGTCCTCGTTGGTCATGGGCTGCTGCCCGTCCGCCAAGCCGATGATGCTGAGGCGGCGCGAGGCAAGCCCCACGTTGCCATCGAGGTACACGCCGGCCTCGTCGGGACCCCGCGGGGTCAGCGTGTCCCGCATAGCCACGAGGAGCTGCTCGTCTACGTGGCGTGTCGGATCAAGAAAGACCGTTCCGCAGATTCCGCACATCGTGTATTTCCGCTCTTGCTGACGTGAACCGTCGCATCCGCGTGACGCCCATGAGAGAACCCGCCCCGTTTCGGGACAATGGCGCATGGGTACGGCGGGCAGCTTAAATCGGCGCACAGCAGCACGCAACCGTTTTTTGGCGCGGTGCCAGCGCGTGCGCCGTTTGGCTGGAGCGACGATTGGCGCCAGCGCTTCCCGCGTGTTCGTGTGCCCGCGCGGCGTCGATTCGATTCGTGTGGACCTTGACGTGCGCCTGGCAATCCGATAGAAATGCCCGGCCTCAGTCCGGTGAGTTGCTGGGGGGGAGACGCGTATATGCGAGTGCCTGAGTCTGATCGTTTCAGCCATGCCCCAGAGGTGCGTGGCTCGCTTGCCAGCTTATGCCGAGGCGGTGCCGTTTCGGAAGAAACACTTCGGGTGGGCATGGATGCCGTTCATCGGGCCTGCCGCATCTGTCAGGTTGTCCGCGCGTCCCTGAACGAGGGTGGGGTGGCCGCCAAGCAAGGTAAAGAGCCAGTGACGATCGCAGACTTTGCCTCGCAGGCGGCGATCGTGTTTGCGCTACAAGATGCTTTTCCGGCGGCCCGCATCATGGCGGAAGAGACCGCGGAAAAGCTTCGTACACCTGAGGGGGCGCGCTTGCGTGATGAGGTCGTCCGGCACGTCCGAGGCCTGCGTCCAAACGCCGGCGCAGCGCAAATCCTTAATGCCATCGATTCCGGCCAAGATGTCGGCGGCGCTCATGGACGGTTCTGGACGCTGGACCCTATCGACGGCACCAAGGGATTCTTGCGCGGCGATCAGTACGTGGTGGCTTTGGCTCTGATCGACGACGGGGAAGTGCTGATGGGTATCCTCGGGTGTCCGAGTCTCCCGTTTCGCCAGGGAGAACGTGACGCGGGAGGCAGCCTCTTCGTGGCAGTCCGCGGCGGCGGTGCGCATGCCTATGCCCTCGACGGCACCGCGCACGTACCTGTGCAATCGTCGGAGGTCAACCTACCACAGCGGGCCACGCTCTGCGAATCGGTCGAGGCGGCCCATGTGTCGCACGGGGACGCGGCACGCGTCTCCGCAATGATCGGGCTCAGGCGGCCGTCGCTGCGCATGGATAGCCAGGCGAAATACGCGGCCGTCTCACGAGGAGATGCGGACATCTATCTGCGATTGCCGTCCAGCCCGGGAAAGCTCGAACGCGTCTGGGATCATGCCGCCGGGACGATCATCCTGCAGGAATCGGGAGGAGAAGTGACCGACGGCAGGGGAGAGCGCCTGGACTTTTCGGCCGGCCGCAGGCTCGCCCGCAATGTCGGCGTGGTGGCCACGAACGGCCGCTTGCACCCAAAAGTCATCGCTGCCACTCGGGAAGTCCTCGGATTCGTTTAACACGCCTTCCTGAGCGCAAAGCACGGGTACCCGTATCGGGGGGGCGTCGGCAGCGTCGTGGGGTCGGCCGTCTATTTTCCCTTCAAGGCGTCTTTTTGCATCTTGGGAGGCGTGAGCAGTGGGTTTGCCCTGGTTTTCGGCGGGAAGCAGGCCGCGGAGAAAGTGGCCGACACGGCCTGTCGCGGAATCTGGGCGATCTTGCGTCAAGTGGTCGAGGGAAAAGAAACAGTCCACTTCGAAGTTAGTTCCGAGCAGTGATGATCTGCCCCGACAAACTAGTCAAAAAATAAGTGTAGCTTTTGGCCAGTTATGGTTTCCGATAAATTTGAGGCGGAGTCTTGGGTTGTTCTTTTCGACGATCTGCCTTACGTTGCCTCTGATCCGGTCGTAACGAGGTGCGTTCTCGCTGCAGGTTCGAGAACCTGTACTGCCGGGTGACATACAGACCCGCCTCCCGACGTCGGAATGCTCCCCACCCACGGTCCGCTCCCACCCGTCCACCCAAAGAACTCCTGATTCCATGAATTGGATGCGATCCATATTCATGTGTGTTTGTAAATTCAAATACTTTGAATAGATTAAAGTAGGATCATACTGATGATACACTCCCTGAGTATTACTCCTTCATTTCAACGAAGAGGAAATATATTACACATGTCTGAATTCGCGTTAGCCGAAATAGAGAGTGGGGGACGGCCGGCGAGCAAGAGTTGAATTGCAACCTGCGTGGTTCGCTTATCTCCTATGAGCCCATCCTCCGCGAACGCCACGGAACTAAGGGACTCCAGTAACCCGAGGGACTCAATGGGCCGACGACAATCCACGCCGCGCAGACCGCTGCGCGTCTGCATGTTGGCTTACACGCACTATGAATCCGATAATCGCGTCATGCGCTACGCGGAAACCTTGGCCGCGCGGGGTGACACGGTGGACGTGCTTGCCCTGCGCCACCGGAACGACGAACCGCCCACGGCCAACCCCAGCGTGAATGTCTTACCGATTCAGGCGCGTACGCGGAACGAAAGCACGCGTATCGCCTACCTCTGCCGCGTCCTCACCTTTTTGGTTCGGGCCGCCTGCCTGCTGCATCAGCGGCATCGGCGGCAGCCGTACGACCTGATCCATGTGCATTCCGTGCCCGACTTTCTCGTCCTGGCGGCGGCCTGGCCGCGGCAGGCGGGGGCCAAGGTGATTTTGGATATTCACGATCTCTTGCCCGAGTTTTACGCGAGCAAGTTCGCCGCGGGGCGTGAAACCACCGTCTTTAAGGTGCTCCGGTGGATCGAGCGCCGCTCCGCCGCGCTGGCCGAGCATGTCATCATTGCGAATGATCTGTGGCGAGCACGCCTCATCCGCCGGTCGGTCCCCGGCGAAAAATGCACGACCATCCTGAACTATCCGGATCCGCGGATCTTTGCGCGGCAGCAGACTGCCCGCCGGAATGACCGCTTCGTCTTTCTTTATCCCGGCTCGCTCAACTGGCATCAGGGCGTGGATCTCGCGATCCGCGCCTTTGCCAAGATCAAGGAGCGGGTTCCCCACGCGGAATTTCACATTTATGGAGCGGGCCCGGAAAAGACCCGTCTCCGGCAATTGGCGGGCGAGTTGAACCTGGCCGGTCGTGTCCAGATCCGCGACAGCGTCTCCTTGCGCAAGGTTGCGGGCATTATGGCCGCTGCCGATGTGGCCGTCGTGCCCAAACGCGGCGATACCTTCGGCAACGAAGCCTTCAGCACAAAAACATTGGAGTTCATGATGCTGGGCGTCCCGGTGATCGTGGCCGCCACGGCGATTGATCAGTTCTATTTCAATGAGTCGCTCGTCAAGTTCTTTCGGCCGGATGATGCGGACGACTTGGCGGCGGCGATGCTCCAGCTCTTCGAAGATCCCCGCCTGCGAGATCATCTGGTGGGGAATGCGGCGGCCTTTGCACAACGGTACGATTGGAGGGTGAACCAGCACATTTACCTCGATCTGGTGGACGCGCTCACTCGTCCGGCGAGCGGATGCCAGCCATCGTGACGACCACCGACACCAGCCCCCCCGCGCAACCAATTCCCGCAGCGCATTATCACGCCCACACGGCCTGGCCCGTGCTGCTTCTCGGCCATGGAAGACCTCGGGACTGTCCGTCGTGAGGAGTGCTACGAGTACGCCTATCGACGCTGCCGGATGTGCGGATTCACGGTCCGGGTAATCGTGCGTTATCTGCCGGACCAGGTGCGTATTTCGAAACTCAGGAAAGAGCTCGCTACCGGCCTTGGGCGAAAACTCCCACCCGGTTAATCCATGCGCTCTCAGAACCGCATCCTCCGCCTCGGCACCCTCACCCGCCCGCCAACCTTCCGCCAGACCGCACGTGGCACACCGAACCGTAGCTTCGATCTGCGGGTGGACATTACAGACCGTGAGAATGTCTTCGTGAATCGAGTGGGCGATCCGAGCTCAAGAATAGGGCCACTGAAAACACCACGAGCGCCGAGGAGAACCCCGACGCTCCTGGTGCGCTGGCAGTGTGGAGGGCGCCTGATCTTAGTTCTTCCTCCACGCGAGGCCAGCCAGTCCGGCGAGGCCGGAGCCGAGGAGGAGCAAGGTGGCGGGTTCGGGCACATTACCCGGGGTGCTGCTGCCGAAGGTTACATCGTCGTACACGATGAAATTGGCAGTGCCGGCAAACGACACAGAATGGGCAATCCCGCTGAAATTCGCGCCCACGGCAACGAAGGGGCAGTAGCCTGCGGCGTAAATTGATAGATCGCAGGTCGATGGGGTCAGGCCGAGGCCCAGCGTCGCAAGCACACTGCCCGTGCCGTTGAGACCGTCGTAAACAGTGACGGACCCCGGGGTATTAGGCGCGGCGTAATAGAAGGAAAATCCGTTCTCAAAGCCAGCCGCCACGTTCATGTATGTGTTGTCCCCGGTGAGCCAGAACAAGGCACCCTTGTCGGAGCCGGGCGCGAGGCCGCCTCGGGACGTGTTGCTGCACACGGTACCCGGAGTGTTCAAGCAAATGTCGAGTGCATTAGGTGTGAAACTCACGCCGTAGTTCGGCCCGGAGGTCCCGTTGCTGCTCATGCCT